>JALHMO010000034.1 GCA_022844015.1 Reyranella sp.
GCCGACCGTGGCGCGGCCGCCGCGGCCGGCGACGGCAATGCCGCCGTAGCCACCTGGCACCAGCAGGTGGCTGCCCGGCCCGCCGCGCGCCACGCCGCTGTCGCCCGTCACGGCCACGCCGCAGGCGCCGACATCGGCGATGCCGCTGGCGTCCTGCATCACCAACTGCACCGACATCGCCGCTCGGTCGGCGCCGTGCTGGATCAGGGTCTCCAGCGCGCCGCGCGGGTCGCCGCGATAGATCACTGTGCCGGCCGAGAACTCCAGCGCCGAGCCGGACGTCACGCCCGGCATGTCCTCCGCGTCGAGGCGCACGATTGCCCATTGCGGCGAGTCGAGGAACGCCGCGGCCGGGTCGCCGACGCCCCACGGAAGACCGCGAATGCCGCGCTGGCCAGTCGACTCGTCGGCCCGGTCGCGCAGGGCGAGCCGGCCGCGCGCCGGAAAGCCCCAGCCGCTGACGCGCTCCCTGTTGCCGCTGTCCGAACCGACGCCGCACAGGACCAGGATCGGCGTGGCCATGACCGGCATGGTGCCCGGCAGCGACCGCTCGCTCACGGCAGGATTGCTTCGCCCTCGATCTCGACCTTGGCGTTGGGATCGATCAGGGCCGATACCTGGACCAGCGTCATCGCCGGGAAGTGCCGGCCGAGCGTCACGCCCCACGCCGCGCCGATCGCGGCGCCAGCCGCATTGAACTCGGCGATGTCGGTGACATAGGCGCGCAGCGCCACCAGATGCGTCGGCTCGCCGCCTGCCGCCTTCAGCACCGCCACCAGATTCTTCAGCGCCACGCCCCATTGCGTGCCGGCGTCGGTGCCCGCCGGGATGTGCGCCTGCCCTGGCTCGCGCCCAATCTGGCCGGCGATGCGCACGCTCTTCGTGCCGGTGGCGACGACGCCATGCGAGAACCCGCGCGGGCGCGTCCACCCCTCGGGCAGGACCGGCGTGTAGGCAATGTCGGATGCGGGCATGGTCGTGGTTCCTCCTGGAAGATTGGCGAGCAGCCTACTTCATCTTTGTTGGCCACGCTTCTGTAGCTCTCCTCCCCAGCATCTTCGCTGGGGAGGTGTCCGCGTAATCGCGGACGGAGGGGTCATGAGCAGGTCTCTGGCCCATGACCCCTCCGTCGCCGATGACGGCGACACCTCCCCAGCGAAGACGCTGGGGAGGAGAACGACAGATTGCCAACCATCGCCGTCGGTGTGACCTTGCCGCAAACCCCGGAGGAGACATCGCCATGCGCGACCCGCGCGCCCTGATTGACACCGCCACCCTCGCTGCGTCGCTTGGCGATCCGGCGCTGCGCGTGCTCGACTGCACGACGTATCTCGAGCCGACGCCGGCCGGCTCGTCCGAGCCCTATCACGCCGTGCCCGGCCGCAAGACGTTCGAGGACGGCCATGTGCCTGGCGCCGGTTTCCTCGACCTGCAGGGCGAGTTCTCCGATCCCGGCACGCACCTTCACTTCATGATGCCGCCGGTCGCCCGGTTGGAGGCGGCCTTCGGCCGGCACGGCGTCGGGGCAGGCACGCGCGTGGTGCTCTACAGCATCGGCACGATGATGTGGGCGACGCGCTTCTGGTGGATGCTGCGATCCCTGGGCTTCGACGACGCGGCAGTGCTCGACGGCGGCTTCGACAAGTGGAAGGCCGAGGGCCGGCCGATCGAGACGGGCACGCCGCGCGGCTATCCGGCGGCGACCTTCGTGGCCGTGCCGCGTGAAAAAATGTTCGTCGATGCCGCGACGGTGAAAGCCGCCATCGGCCGCGCCGACACGGTGACGGTGAACGCGCTCGGCCCGCAGTTCCATCGCGGGCTCGAGCCGAGCCGCTACGGCCGGCCCGGCCGTGTGCCCGGCAGCGTCAACGTGCCGGCCGCCACGCTGGTCGATCCCGCGACCAAGGGCTTCACCACGCTGGCCGACGCGGCGCAGAAATTCGCCGCCCAGGGCGTGTCGAAGGACAAGCGCACGATCTGCTATTGCGGCGGCGGCATCTCGGCCACGATAGACCTGTTCCTGCTGCACCAGCTCGGCCACGACGACATCACGCTCTATGACGCCTCGATGGGCGAATGGGCGAAGACCCAGTCGCTGCCGATCGAGACCGACTGAGGCAGGCGATGCCCGATGGTCGGTGGTGCCATCTCTATCTCTCCGTGGCACTCGCGCTGGCGATGGCCGTCATGAGTCCCGCTGCGCCCGCGCACGCCCAGGCACAGGTCGACATCGTCGCCTGGTTCGCCAAGGCTGCCGCCGAGCGCGGCGCCGGCCTCGCCCGCAAGACGCAAACGGTCGATGCGCGACCGGCCAGGCCGGGCGAGGTCGTGGTCACGATGATCAAGGGCGAGGGCAAGGAGACGCAGAGCCCGCCGGCCGCCGTCGGCGACTGGGTGGTGCGCAACCGCTGCCCCGAGACCGGCAACGAGGAGATCCTGGTGCGCGCCCCGACCTTCGCCCAGCGCTACGATGGGCCGATCGGGGGCCCGATCGGCGCCGCCGATGCCGCGGGCTGGCGGCCGTATCGCCCCCGCGGCAACCCGATGCGCTTCGTCACGGTGAGCGACAGCGACGGCGCGTTCCGCTTCACCGCGCCGTGGGGCGAGACCATGGTTGCCCGGCCGGGCGACCTGATCGTGCAGAACCCGGACAGCGCCAAGGACACCTATCGCATCGCCCGGGCGGCGTTCGCCTGCACGTACGAGGTGATGGCCGAGCCGCGCCGGTAGGGACCAAGCGAAGACGCACCGGCGGCGTGGCGACAACCACGCCCTCATGCCGAGGAGCTGCGCATGGCGCGGCGTCTCGAAGCATGGGCAGCGACCGCCTCGCTCGAGGCCACCCTTCGAGACGCGCCCTGCGGGCGCTCCTCAGGGTGAGGTCGGAGCCTGTTAGAAACTAGCCAACTACCCCGCGTTACCGCTGCAGCACGCCCAGTCCCTTCAGCCTGGCGATCTCCTCCGCGGAGTACCCCGCCTCGCCCAGCAGCGCCTCGGAATGCTGGCCGACCGCCGGGGCGCGGGCCGGGGCGACCTTGGTCTCGCCGTCGAGGTGGAACGGACTCGACACCGTGAAGCCGCCGCCGTCGGCAAAGGGCACCAGCGCGCCGATGGCGCGCGCCTGGGCGTCGTCGGCCGCCTCGTTCACCGAGGACACCGGGCCAAAGGTCACGCCGGCGCGCTCGAGGACGACACGCCACTCGTCGAGATCGCGCTTGGCGAAGATCGCCTCGAGGATCTCGGTCAGCGCGCGGGCATTGGCGCGCCGCGCCAGCTGGGTCTCGAAGCGCGGATCGGCCGCCAGATGCTCGGCCTCGATCGCTTTCAGGAAGCCCGCGAGCTGGCGTGCCTCGTTGTGCAGCGCCATCAGGAACCAGCGCCCGTCGCGGCAGCGATAGTGGTTGGCGAGCGCGCTCGGCGTCTGCTTGCGCGGCGGGCGGTGCGCAACGTGCTCGCCGAACAGGCGGTTCTGCACGAAGCAGCCGTTGGCCCACAGGCCGTTCTGCAAGAGCGAGGTCTGCGCCACGCCGCCCTTGCCCGTGCGCTCGCGTCGGTAGAGCGCCGTCACGATGGCGGCGTAGAGCGCCGTCGCGGTCGGATGGTCGCCCATGCCCGGCATGGAGCGCACCGGCTCGGCCTCGGCGCCGGTCCGTACCATGTCCATCAGGCCGGTGCGCGCCCAGTAGGCGGTGGCGTCGAAGCCGGTGCGCGCTGCCTCCTCGCCCGCCTCGCCGTAGGCCGAGATCGAGCCGTAGACCAGCCGCGGGTTGACCGCCAGCAGGTCGGCGGCGGCGATCCTGAGCCGTTCGCGCACCGGCAGCGGAAAGTTGGTGATGAAGACGTCGGCCCTGGCGACCAGGCGGTGCAGCACCGCGAGCCCCTCGGCCGGCTTGAGATCGATCGCCAGGCTGCGCTTGTTGCGCGACGTCAGCTGCCACCAGTAATCCGTCACCTTGCCGGGCACCGCCACCGACGCCCGCCACGGATCGCCGGCGCCCGGCGGCTCGATCTTGATCACCTCGGCGCCGAAATCCGACAGGATCGTCGCCGCCGCCGGACCGGCGATCCAACTCGCGCAGTCGATGACCCGCAGGCCGGAGAAGATGCCGTCAACCATCGGGAGTTACCCTCGTGAGGATGCAATCACGCCACACAAACGCCGTCGTCGCCGCGCCAACTGTGTCACGCCATGGCCAACTGTCTCATGCAATGGGCCATCCTGACAGGGCTCACGACAGCGTCCGCGCGCTGGACGAAAGTGGCCATCGCCCCTCCCGGCCGCGCCGACCGCATGTCGGCCTGCCCTTCGCGGGAGGGCCGCCTGCCCCGCGGCGCAGTTTACAGGACACTCTGCCGATGCAAGATAGCCGGGCGCACGGCCGCGAGCGACATTCCCTGCCTGCCGGTCAGGCGGGGGCGGCCACGCCTGGCGTTGCGACCTCTGTCCAAGGTGACGATCCCTGCCCATCGTGGCGAACTCAGACAGGAACCAGCACGATGCCCATGCAAGTCGTGAACACGGCGCAACTGGCCTGCAGCTTCGGGGCGGCGCCCTCGACGCTCACTGTGCTGCCGGTCAACCGGGTCAATTGCGGCAACCAGCCGGCCGCCAACATCATGGACCACGTCTCGATGGTCAACATCATGCCCTTCGGCCTGTGCGCGGCCCCGACCAACCCGCAGGTCATCGCCGCCACCTCGGCGGCGCTCGGCGTGTTCACGCCGCAGCCCTGCATGCCGGTCACGCCGGCGCCCTGGGTGCCCGGCGCGGTGACGGTTAAGATCGCCAACCAGCCGGCACTGGACAACATCTCGAAGTGCAATTGCACCTGGCTGGGCATCATCTCGGTCGTGATGCCGGGACAGGTGCAGACCAACATTCCGTGAGCCTGGCCTGTGAAGCCTGCTCGTGAAGCTTGCCCGCGAGCCGGGCCGTGAGCCGGACGACGACGGCGGGGGGAGACGTCTGATGGCCGATAGTCCGCAGAAAGACGCGTTGATCCAGTTCGACATGCCGGTGCTCGACGACCCGGACAAGCTGCTGGTGACCGGCGTCATCGGCCAGGAGGCGATCTCCCGGCCGTTCGTCTACACGCTGTCGCTGGTGTCGAAGGACAAGAACATCGAGCCGGCCACGATGCTCGGCAAGTTCGCGGGCTTTCGCATCCGGCGGCGCGAAGGCGACGCGATCAAGGAAACAAAGGGCTTCAGCGGCTTCATCGCCTCGTTCTCGCGCGGCGAGATGCTGGCGCCGCGGCGCCAGTTCCGCGTCTACTCGCTGCGCCTGGTGTCGGCCTTGTCCCTGCTCGACCAGGGCACGAACTTTCGCATCTTCCAGGACAAGGACGTCCTGCAGATCATCGACGCCGTGTTCAAGGACGCCAACCAGGAGCGGTTCAGCAACCGCTTCACGCTGGATTTCACCATCCGCGTCCTGTCGAGCGAGAAGTATCCGCCCCTGCAGTTCTGCGTCCAATACAACGAGACCGATTTCAACTTCGTTTCCCGGCTGATGGAGCAGCACGGCCTGCACTATTTCTTCGAGCAGACCGACAAGAACCACAAGCTGGTCATCGTCGACGGCCCGCCCTACCCCAACAACCCGGCCTCGCCCGTGGCGTTCATCGGCGGCGCGAAGAATGCCCGCGGCTCGATCGGCGACGGCTGGAAGCACAATTTCGATCCGCAGCTGGAAAACTGGATCTATCGCGATCGCGAGTACCGCAACATTCCGGCGCTGTCGGAAGACAACCGGGAGACCGTCATTCCCGAGGTGAAGGCGGCGCTGCAGGGCGAGCAGTTCATGTATCCCGGCGGTTTCGCGACGCTCAGCACCCAGGGCCAGACGGCGAACTACGTGAAGGGCCTGGTGCGCACCCGGATGGAGGAGGAGGAAACCCGCTACGACACCTTCTCCGGCAGCTCGTTCAACGTGCCGTTCGCCGCCGGCACGCGCATCAAGATCATCGAGGTCAAGGAGCAGCCCGCCGAGGAGCGCATCCCCAACGAGCTCGAGAAGGAATACCTGCTGACCTCGGTGTCGTTCTCGGCGACCGAGGCGACCTTCACCAAGGAAACGACGGCCGAGATCCTGCTGCGGTTGCTGAAGAGCGCGGCCGAGGCCGGCGGAGAGGCCGGCCTCGGCGCGCTGACGCAGTCCGCGAAAGCCAATCTTCCCGACGTCAACAAGACGATCAACGAGCTGCCCCGGCTGGGCAGCCTCATCGGCAGCTTCTTCGGCGGCTTTGCCGGCGTGGCCGTCGCCGCGGCGGCTGAAATCCTGAAACCGCATCTCTCCGACGTGCCGATCATCGGGATCTTCTTCAAGAAGACGCCGCCGCCGCCGGCCTACAACAACAGCTTCACCTGCATTCCGATCGTCGCCGGCCGGCAGTACCGCTCGCCCAGCATCAGCAGGAAGCCGCGGGTGGCCGGGCCGCAGACCGCGACGGTGTTCGGCGCCACCGACGAGGACGTCTCGACCGACGAGCTCGGCCGGGTGAAGGTGAAGTTCGACTGGGACCGCACCGGCACGGGCGGCCCGAAGAAGCCCGAGACCAACTCCTGCTTCATCCGCGTCGCCCAGCCGTGGGCCGGCCCCAAATGGGGCATGCAGTTCCTCCCGCGCGTCGGCGAGGAGGTGCTGGTCGACTTCATCGACGGCGATCCCGACCGGCCGCTGATCACCGGGCGGGTCTTCAACGCCGCCCACAACTACCCGCTCGACCTGCCCAAGTTCCGCCTGCGCAGCGGCATCAAGACCCGCACGGTGCCGCTCGCCACCAACGACAAGGCGAAGTTCCACATGATGCGGTTCGACGACACCGCGGGGAAGGAGCAGCTGCTGCTGCGCAGCCAGGGCCGCACCGACGTCACCTCGTTCGGCACCTACTACGAGACCGTGCATTCCACCCTGCACTCGCTGATCGGCGGCAAGGACCCCGAGACCGGCAAGTCGGGCGGCTCGCTGATCGTGACGGTGGGCGGCGAGCACGACCAGCACATCATGAAGGACATGTACGAGGGCGTCGACGCGCAGCTCCAGCACACCGTGAAGGCCGACGTGTCGTACGACCATCAGGCCAAGCAGAGCACCATCGTCGGCACCAAGGCCACCCTGAACGCGCAGGAAGTGGTGGTCGAGGCGTCGCAGAAGATCACCCTGAAGGTCGGCGCCAGCTTCGTCGTGGTCGACCCGGCCGGCGTGTTCATCTCCGGGGCAATGGTGAACATCAACTCGGGCGGCTCGCCCGGCAGCACGGTGAACCTCACCATGACCGACCCGCTGGACGCCACCCGGGCCGATCCGGGCGACCCGCAGGATTTCATCGAGAAACAGCCGCCCTGGAAGGGAGGCGGACGGCGCACCCGCACCGTCAACGCCCATCACGGATTGACGGTCACCGCCAACAAGGACGGCAGCCTTCAGGTCGGCAAGGGCATCAAGGTGGCGGGCGATTCGAAGTACCAGGATACGGTGATCTCGCAGCTCGCGCTGATGAACGATACCAAGACGGGAAATGCGCTGATCACCGACTACCAGGGCACGGGCAGGACGCTGACCATCCAGCCGCAGGTCCCGCCGCCCAATCCGCCGAACGCCGGCGCGACCCCGGCCAACCCCGCCGACGCCAAGAACGGCAAGGGATCGAATTCGACCGTCGGCTACAACCCCGAACAATGGCCCAACCCGGTGAATGCGCCCGACGTGCCGGGCGACGTCATCCTCTTCCACGAGATGACCCATGCCGATCACCATGCTCACGGCTCGCGCGACCCGACGAAGCGCAACGACGGCTTCACCACCAACGAGGAATTCAATACGATCGGGCCGGAAAACGACTATCGCGACGAGCGCGGTGTGCGCCGCCGCGTTAATCATCAAGGTCTGTAGTGCCGCCCTCGGCGCGCCCGGGCTGACCACGCCGCGACAGGAGATTGTCGAGATGACCGATGCATCCGATGCCGAGCCGGGCGTGACCCTTGCCTGCCAGCCCACGCGCGACGGCGAGACGCTGGTGTTCCCCTACACGCTCACCAACAACACCGGCGGCGACATCTACGTTCTGGATGCCTTGCCCGAGTACGACGCCGCGACCGGCCAGGCGAGCGTCAACCTCAACACCGCCGTGATTGCCCGCGGCGAGGACGGCTTCGCCCATATCCTGAGGGGCATCGCCCCTGTACCGAACGACAGAGACGTGGCGGTTCGAATCATTCCGCTGGCGACCAAGCTGCCGCAGGGCGGCACGCTGGAACGGCGTTTCACGGCCAACGAGCCGTTGCACGAGACCGGTCCCTACCATCCCGATCTGCCGCTCTCGCAATACCGCCTGCGCGACATCAAGGGCGTGATCCTGACGGCGCACTACCTCGCCGCCTCGGCCGAAGGCTTCGGCGCCGCGCCGGTCGACTATGCCCCCGGGCTGTTCCGCGTCTTCGCCAAGGACACGGTCGGCGCGACCCGCGCCGCCTCCTGCCAATTGCCCGCCCGCGGCCTCAACATCCTGGTGCGGACGGACGATTTCCCGCGCCCGTAGCGGCTGCCCATCGCCGGGAGCGCGAGCTATTCGGTTCTCCTCCCCAGCTTCGCTGCTACGGAGTGGACGCAACTCGAATCCTTCCCCCGCAATCGGGCGAGGTGCCCCATAGGCGTTAGAATACAAAGGGACCTCACCATGAGGAGCGGTCTGGAGGGCCGCGTCTCGATTAGGGCGAAGTAACCTTCGCCCCTTGGTCGGCAACAATGAGGGTGCTGCAACAGCGCTTTTCCAACGATCTCCTGTGGGGCCCATCCTTCGAGACGCGCCCTGCGGACGCTCCTCAGGATGAGGTTTCTTTCTGTGTAACGCCTATGGGGAGATGCCCCGTCATACGGGGCGGAGGGGGAATGCCACACCCGAGAAGCTTCTGATTCCGACGTCGGATTCTAACGAACCTTGTCTGAGGCCTTCCCCCTCCGCCCCCTTCAGGGGCATCTCCCCCGATTACGGGGGAGGGTTTCGAGTTGCGTCCACTCCGTAGCAGCGAAGCTGGGGTTCACCTGCCCTTGGTCGCGCGCTCGATGATCGCCTCGGCGTCGGCGGCGAGCAGCAGGCGCTCCTCGATCAGCCACAGCGCCGCCTGGCGCACCGCATCCGCATACGCTTCCGGCGTCGGGTAGCGCTCCTCGAGCGAGGGCCGCGGATCGCCGGTGCGCTCGCGCTCGGCACGCGTCGCGGCGAGCGGCAACATGCCGCCCAGCAGCGGGCAGAGCGCGCCGGCGCCGAACCCCTCGGCGCGCGGGTTCCAGCCGGTGTAGGTGGCGCGCGGCACCTCGACCGCCGGCATGCGGACGCCGGCCACCGCCATGCCATCCGCATTGGCGAGCGGCACAAGAACGGCATAGCGGCCGAGCTCGCGCGGCAGCTCGGCTCCCGACACGCCACCGCTGTCGACCTTGGCCGCCGGCACGTGCAGGCCGCTGTAGCCGAGGCCCGGGACGACCGGCACCGCCTTGTCAGGCGCGACCAGGCTGCCGTGGGCGCGGCTCGGCGTTCGGCTGGCCGGCGGCAGCGCATCCCCGCGCACCCAGCCGTCGAGCGCCGACAGCAGTGCCCGCATCGGCGCCCCGGCATGCAGCGGATTGAGCGGCAGGGTGCAGGCCTCGCTCTTGCGCATCTCGGCGCCGGGCCGCGAGAAGTGCGGCGTGCCGCTGATCATGTAGGCGCGCACGTCGTCCGGCAGGGCAAGGTCGCGGCCCGCCGGATCGGTCACCACCAGCGAGGCGTGCGCCAGCCAGTACTCGTTCTCGGTGTCGGTCTGCATCACCTTGGGGCAGGTCCCGCTCGCGCGGCAGCGCCGCATCAGGCCATCCTGCACGCCGCTCACCGGATCGGTCGAATCGGCATAGCTGAAGGGGAAGGCGTCGGCCGGCCAGGCGATGTCGTGCGGATAGCGCGGCGCGCGGCCAGGCTGGGCGAAGCGGCTGTTGCCGTATAGCCTTCGGCCGCCTGCGATGTGCGGCATCATGCCGTCGAACACGCGCCGGCCCGCCATATCCTCGTTGAAGCCGAGATAGAGATAGTCGCGCACATAGCGCCCGCTTTGCGACACGCCGAACAGGTGACTGCGCCGGACCTGGCCGGCGAGCGGATTCGCCGTGCCCGTCTCGTGCCGCAGGAAGCTCGCGACATCGCGCAGCGCGGCGAAGCCCAGCCCGACCACGCCGGGATCCTTGCCAGTATAGGTGATCTCGTAGATCGCGCCGGCATCGAAGCCCGGCGGCCGCGTGATCTCGAGCCTGCCGTCCTCGAGTAGGCGCCACGACAGGCCGGCCGGCGACTGGCGCGCCGCCTCCCAACCCGCGCGCACGGTGACCTTCACGCTCCTGGCATCCGCCACCGGCCATGGCAGCGCCGTGACGGCCGGACTCTTCAGATGGTCGAAAACCACCTCGTCGCGCACCGGCCCGGTGACGCCCGCCAGCACTGGCGCGCGCAGGGCGAGCCGCCCGGGCTCGGAGGCCCCAGGCTGCGAGGCGATGTCGGCCTGCCAGCCGATCCAGGCCAGCGTGTAGCCCTCGCGGAACAGGAAGCCGTTGCCGGCAGCCTCCGAGGTCGTCGCCGGCGGCCCCTTTGCCGCGATCACCTCGGTAAAGAGATGCAGCATCAGCTCGCGGCCGCGGTTGGGCGCCTCGACCAGCACGGCGCCATTGCCGCGGGAAGGATCGGCCGGCCGAAGGATGAAGACATCGGCCACCGCCTCGACCCGGCCCTGGGCATTGCGCGGCGCCTGGTCGAGGTCGGCGATCACGGCATTGCGGCGGTCGGCCGGATCGACGGCCACGGTGGCACGCGCCGTGATGCGCTCGTAGATCCCCACCGTGCCGAAGCTCGCGCCGCCGAAGGCAGGTCCACGCTCCAGAATCTCGAATCGCGCGACCTCGGCCTGCGCCGGGGCGATCAGCGCCAGGCCGAGACCGACGAGCAGCCAGGCGGCGATGGATTTCATGAATGCTTCCTCCAGTCGCGCGCAGTGTGGCATCGAGGGCGGATCGCGGCCAGTTGAAGCGATTGGCCAGCGCTATCGGGCGCTCCTGGACAGTGCCGATTTGGCGCGAGCCCAATAGCCGAATGTCCCGGTCCGTGTCTGGCCTTCCGAGGCTCTCGGCGTCGGGATGCCGACGCTCTACGATGCGACCCAGAACGTATCGGGCTGATAGAGCCCGAAGTAGCCGCCGGGATCCCACCCGTAGAATCCTTCCTTCGGCACGTTGCGGATCTTCGGGCCGACCACGATGGGCTGGCTGAGCCCGTTCACGGTGCCGATCGTGAACACCTGGTCGACGTTGGTTTGCAGAATCCCATCCCAGGCCCGGCGACGGCCGGGCTCGTCGTCGGCGAGTTCCCACTGCCTCACGCCATCGAGCAGCTGGCGTGCTTCCGGCACGTCGCACGGCTCGCCCTGCTTGCCCTTGGAAGCGACATACATGCCCCATTTGGGCCATTGCAGGCCGCCTTGCGTGGTCGGCGCGAACTCACGGGGACTGGTATCGGGGGTCGGTACCGCGGTGAACAGGCCGGCATACGCCGTCATGGTGGCCTCGCCGGAAGCGGTGCGCAGCCAGAAGTTCTCGAACGTCTGCTGCTTGACCAGCATCTTGACGCCGATCCTGCGCCAATGCTCGGCGATCAGGTTCAGCGCATCCGATTCCTCGGTCGCCTCGCTCTGGCTCTCGACCACGATGATCGCGGAGCGCCCGTCGGGCAGCAGGCGAACCCCGTTCGCGTCGCGCCTGCCGAGGCCCATCTCGTCGAGAAGCCGGTTGGCTGCCTGCGGTTGGTATTCGGCCCACCTGGTCGCGTACTCCGGCTTGAACAGCACCGAGCGCGACATGATGGTGTTGTTCGACGGCGTCGCGAGCCCGAGATAGACGACCTGGTTCAGCTCCTCGCGATCGATCGACAGCGAGAGCGCGCGGCGGAAGCGCACGTCGCGCAGCAGCTTCCGCCACTCGGCATCGTTGGCGTTGAGGTTGGGATAGAGGGCGAACTGCGAGCCCGATCCGAACTGCCACAGGCGTACGCTGACGCCCGAGCTCCTGGCGCTATTCTGCAGGAACGCGTAGTCGCGGATCTTCAGGTAGCGTGCCTGCAGGTCGGCCTCGCCGAGCCCTGCCCTGGCCGGAATCAGGTTGGGCGCAGTGACGTCGAAGACGACGCGATCGGCATAGGGCAGCTGCTGGCCGCTGGCGTCGATGCGGTGATAGTACGGATTGCGCTCGAAGACGTAGCGCTGCACGGGCGGCGGTGTCGTCAGCACCCACGGGTTGAGCGAAGGCATGTCGGCGCTGTTGTTGACGAACATGGCATCGAGGCGCCGGCGGAACACCTGCACCCAGTCCCGGCCCCGCTCGCCGGCACCTGCCGCACCGGCGATCGCGGCGGCATCGCTGTATCTCGGATGGAATCTCTTCAGATAGTGCGCCGGCGCGAACACGAAGAGCGGCCAGACACGGGCCTGGCTCTGGATGAAGTACGGATTGGGCCTGTCCCAGCGGTACCTGACGGTGGTTTCGTCGATGATGTCGACGCCGGGGGGCTTGCCATCGACGATGAGCTCGTCCTGCGGGCCGAAGGGCGACAGCTCGGCGTTGTTGGCGATGTCCTCCCAGAAGAACCGGAAGTCTTCCGTCGTGAAAGGATGGCCGTCCGACCATCGGTGGCCGGCCCTCAGCCTGAAGGTGAACTCGCGCCCGTCATCGTCTTGCCAGCTCTCCAGGATGTCGGGCCTGAGCTTGAAGGCAGCGTCATGGACGATCAGACGGGCGTAGCTGTAGATGGTCATCAGCACCGTGTCGCGGTTGCCCGTCACCAGCATGGTGAGCTGGCCGCCATGACGGCCTGGACCGTCCTCGCCCGCGAAGGTCCTGACCACGAGGGGTTGCCGGGGAATGCGCCGGGCGGCCGGTGGCAGCATGCCGGATTTCACGCGGTCGGCGAGCACCGGCGTTTCCCGCATCGACTCGACCGGGTCGGCGCCGAGCGCGGTGCCGCACAGGGGACCGAGAAGGAGCCCGCCGAGAAAGCCCCGCCGCTTCATGCGTCGCAAATCCAAGCCATGCCTACAGCTTTCAGGCTGCTTCAAGTTGGCAGTTGCCCATGCCCAATGTGCCATACCCGCCGCTTGCACCGAAACCCTTCCTCGGGAAGGGCAACCTCGATAAGGAGGTGCCGAAGGGAAGACGACACGGCGCGTCGCAGCCGACGGAGCAATGCCCTGTCGAGCTCCCGAAGGCGTTTCGAGGAAGTCCATGCGATCGTTCTTCATATCGATGCCAGCGAACGGGGAGCCCCCGACGAAGGTGCTGATCTTCCTCCATGGCTTCGGCGAAGCCTTCGATCCGCTGTCCGAGGAACAGGCCGCGGCGCTCGCGGAGCCCGGCCGGCGGATCGAGCGGCTGGGAACAGGCAACCTCTTTCGCGAGGGCGTGCCGTCGATCCTGAGCCAGCCGGCCGTCGCCGCGTCCTCCCCGGGCCGGGCAGATCCGGAGCCGGCAGCGCCGCTTTCCCTGCCACTGTTCGATCGCTTTCTCACCATCGCTCCCCAGCAGGCGCGGCGCCTGGACATGCACGACCCGCAGCTCATCCATGGGATGCTGGACCGCTCCATCGCCATCGCGCGGACGTTCGTCACCGAGCCGCGGATCGCGATCATGGGCTTCAGCATGGGCGGTTTCGCCTCGTTTCTGCTGGCCGACCGACCCGAGGTCCGGGCGGTCGTCGCGATGGATGCGCCGCCGGCACAAGACAATTTCGACGGCTTTGCCGCCCGGGTATCACGTCTCAGGACGCCCTTCTGGGCCTTCCACTCCGACTACGGCCCGCAATCCAGATTCTTCCCCATCGCACAGATGCATCGTCTGATCCCGGTGCCGGAGGTGCCGTTCGGATCGGTGCCGCGAGAGCATCAGTGCAAGACGTTCATCGCGCCCCGGGGATCGGACCTCGAGGCACACTCGCACGTCTGCAACGACGTGTGCCGCTCCGACGCCGTCTACGGGTGGATGCTGCGCTACCTGTGAGGGGGCACGGCCGCCGTCATGCGGCCGGAGCGGACGTCCGAGAGACGATGATCGTCGATTCGCCGAAATTCTTGACGACCTCGCCGCAGCCGATCCTGCCGTCGTTCAGGACAAGCCGTCCCGCGTCGATGTTGGCCTGGCTTCGTCTTTTGTTCACCCAGACGCTGCCGTCTCCGCCGGTTTCCACGCGGCCGAGATCCTTGTACCGCAGTTCCCTGCTCCGTTCGGCATCGTCGTGGGGAATGCACCGTGCATAGCGCGGCTCGATGGACTGGCAGCGATATCCCTTGGCCATCAGGCGTCGAAACAGATCCATGTCGTCGTAGCCCCAGCCGACGTGCGCCTCGTCCAT
Source organism: Reyranella sp. (assembly GCA_022844015.1). Taxonomy (GTDB): domain Bacteria; phylum Pseudomonadota; class Alphaproteobacteria; order Reyranellales; family Reyranellaceae; genus Reyranella. Next base: position 14,418 of record JALHMO010000034.1, read on the forward strand.
CCCGCCGACATCGAGAAAGGTCTGCTTGTAGAGGGCATATCGCCCCACGCACCCCTCGTCGTAGGCCAGCATGAAGTCGTCGCCTTCCATGCGACAGCCGATCAGGAAGTTGTCGCGCTCCACCTGGTCTGCGAGGTAGGCGGCGAACCCTCGTCCCGTGTAGTTGTCTGCGTCGACCACGCAGACGATGTCTCCGCCGGAAAGCCGGATCGACATGTTGCGGGAATGAGTGGCGTGGAAGTGCGTGGGCTCGGCCGTGAAATAGTAGCTCAAGCGGCCACTGGCGATCTCCCCGGCGAGCTCCGTCCTGACCCAATCGCCGAGCCCGTCGCTGGAGTTGTAGTCGAGCAGGACGAATTCCAGGTTCGGATAGTCCCTGTTGTCGGCGATGTTGCTCGGCAGCGTCTGCCGCACATGGTGCAGGCGGTTGCGGCTCGTGGTGCACAGGGAGATCCTGGGCGACGGCCGAGACCGGACGCGGAGGCAGTGCTCCAGCCAATGCGGGCCGACCTTCACCGCGCCCCAGAACAGCCTCCGGCTTCGACTGTCCAGACCTTGCGACACGAAGCGCGCCACCTTGCTCCGCGCCGCATCGACGATGCACAGAGCCGTCTCCTCACGCTTCCACGTTCCCGAAAGACCGTATGGATCGGGCTCGACCTCGACCGATCCATCGGGCAGGCCGACGACTCGTGCAACCCAGCCTCCGCCCGCGTCGAGCAGCTCGAACTCCTGGTGCAGGTGCGTGTCGTCTTGAAGAAGAAGCATCATGGCCAGAACATTCGCACAAAGGATCGACGTGGAAGGTGGAACGCTTTTCGCAGGCTTTGCCGACCTTCGGCAACCACAAGCCTGCGGGCTCGTCATGGTGAGCCGTCGACTGCTGTGACCGATCATGGCCACCGGGTTGACGCAACATCGTCCTTCAACAACAATGCAAGCGAGGGGAGTTTATTGCCCAATGCAGGGGGGAAATAGCTTGCGCCGGGCCATGCGTAACGACTGCGTCACAGGTGCGTCCCCGCTGCGCGGGCGCTGCAAGTTCTCCTTCGTACCCGAGCGGTCGCTCGCGGGAATCGGCAAAACTCGCAATTGCCCGGCGTGAAGCACATGCTCGTTGCTCCCGACATGCCCGCCTCGCCGGCGCTGCGGCTCTCGTTCTTCACGGTCTGCATGGGACGGCTCCATCACCTGCGGCAGACCCTGGCCAAGAATCTGGCCTGGAATGCCGACCATCCCAGCCTCGAGTTCGTCATCCTCGACTACAGCTCTCCCGACGACGTGGAGAGCTGGGTCCAGAGCGAGCTCGGCGACCATCTCGCCTCCGGACGGGTCGTCTATTACCGCTACGAGCATGCGCAGTTCTTCAGCTTCAGCCACTCGCGCAACATGGGCGCGCGGCTGTGCCGCGGCGAGATCCTCTGCAACGTCGACGCCGACAACTTCACCGGCCCCGACTATGCGCACTACATCGACGAGCAGATGAAGGACAACGACCTCCTGGTCGGCTGCGACTTCGCGAATGGCGTCTTCACGCCCATCGTCGGCGACCATGGCTGGACGGGCCGCATGGCCGTGCGACGCCAGGCGTTCCTCGACTGCGGCGGATACGACGAGGACATGGTGGCCTGGGGGTACGAGGACCTCGACCTCTACAACCGCCTGTGGCAGCAGAAGTACAGGTGCGCGCCGATCGATCGGCGGTTCCTGGACTGCATCGAGCACGAGAACAAGGAACGGGTTGCCTTCACGAGAGTGAAGGAGATCGGCCGCGACTGGGGCTCCACCAAGGGAACGTTGCTGGAGCATGCCCGCCTCAGCGTCGAGAAGATCGCCCGCGGCGAGTTGGTCGCCAACAGGGGGCGCGTCGGGATCGGCAGGGTTCGCAAGCTCGCCAGCACCGAGCCGGTGCAACTGCGGCCCTGGACGACAGCGGAGCCGGTGCGCGACGACCTGCGCGAGCAGAACACCAGGATAATCGAGCGCGAGCTCGCGAACGGCATCACGACGATACGCGGCCTCCCCAACATCCTGTTCCTGGAGCTCACACGGCGGTGCAACCTGGCGTGCAGCATGTGCCGGTCCGGCATGATGAAGGATCGAAGCCTGGACATGAGCGAGGCCGTGCTGCGGCGGATCGAGGAGGACCTGCTGCCGACGGCCCGTGTCGTCGACCTGCGCGGCTGGGGCGAGAGCCTGCTGCGCCGGGACTTCCCGTCCATCGTCGAGCGGTTCGCGCAGCCGGGCGTCCAGCTTCGCGTCCTGTCGAATGGCACGATCAACAAGCCCGACATCTGGCGGCACCTGATGCGCCACGGCGCCTGGGTCGGCATCTCCGTGGACGCCACCGAGAACGCGCTGCTGCAGGAACTGCGCGGCTGCAACATCGAGCCCATCGAGCAGTCGCTGAAGTCGCTGGTTCACTGGCGCGACGTCCACGGCAACGACGCCGGCAACGTCTACCTGACGGTCACGGTCAGCTCGCGCAGCCTCGGCAATCTCGAGGAGCTGCTGAAGTGGGCCCACGACCTGGGCGTCGGCCGGGTTCACATGATCCCGATCGCCTGCTGGCCGAGCGATCCCAGGCATCTCGAGCACGCCGAGCCGGCGATCCCGCCGCTCTTCGAGCGGCTGCGCAAGCAGGCGAACGGCTACGGCATAACCCTGCAGCTCGGCTCGGCGATGACGACCAATCTGGTGCTGCGGGATCGCCTGCTCGATCGCTGCATCCATCCGTGGATGTATACCTATATCACCTACGCTGGCGACGTCGGCTTCTGCGATCACCTGATCGGGCGAGACGACCTCACGTCGGGCAACATCCTCGAGAAGCCGTTCGAGGAGATCTGGAACAGCCAGCCGCTGGTCTCGCTGCGGGCGGCCCACCTCGCCAGGCGCGAGGACCATCCCTATCACGAGCATTGCAGCTGGTGCTTCAGGAACCGGTACGCCGACTTCGAGCACGAGATCAAGCCCGACCTGTCATCCATCCTGGTGACCAACTCGACCGTGCCCTCGTTCCAGCCCCGGTCCGCGCCGGCTTCCGTCGATGCGGCGGCATCCGTCGCCGAGGGGGCGCCCGTCGGTGAGGGGTGAAGGCGTGACGAAGGAGCCTTTCCCGGAGGAGGACGTGTTCTCCGCCGAGGATCTCGCGCATTTCGAGACGCAAGGGTACGTGACGCTGAAGGGCGCCGTGCCGGCCGAGAAGGTCGCTGCGGCGGCCGCCGCGATTTGGCAGTTCCTCGGCATGGATCCGGCCCGGCCGGAAGATTGGTACCGGCCGCCCCACTCGCCCGACGGGCTGGTCCAGATGCATCAGCACCAGGCGTTCTGGGACACTCGCCAGAGCCCACGGGTCTACAACGCCTTTCGCCAGCTCTGGAAGAACAGGAAGCTCTGGGTGAGCCTCGACCGCGCCTCGATGAAGCCTCCGGTCAGCCCGAGCCACCCCGACTGGGATTACCCGCCCTTCCTCCATTGGGATGTCGATCTCAAGGAGTGCCCGGTCAAGTTCGGCCTCCAGGGCGTGCTCTGCCTCTCGGACAGCACGGCCGACCATGGCGGGTTCCACTGCATCCCCGGGATGCATCGCGACACCATCGAATGGTCGACGAGGCCCCTGGACCAGCGGGATATCCACGAGCCGCCGGCCTTGGACTGGCAGAAGGCGAAGACGATCGAGGCCGAGGCCGGCGACCTCATCATCTGGCATCGCGCCTTGCCGCACGGCTCCGGTGTCAACCGCAGCGACCGGCCGAGGCTTGCGCAATACATCCTGTGTGCGCCGGCCGGCTACGAGATCTCCGACCAGCACTCCGTCGACGATCCCAAGATCGAGCTGTACGAGAAGCTGCGCTGGCAAAGGATTGCCCAGTGGGAACGGCGAATCGGTCCCTCGGGCCTCGGCCTCGATCCCCGCGAGTTGGGGTCGCCGGCCCATCTGACGTCGCTCGGCCGCAAGCTGCTGGGGCTCGACCTGTGGGAATGACCGCGGTCGCCGACCGGTAATGCCCGCCTCCAACGTCACGATCGTCATCCCGACCTGCAACAGGGCTCACTTCATCGGCGAGACCCTCGACAGCGTGCTCGGGCAGACGGTGCCGCCCAGCCAGGTCATCGTGGTCAACGACGGCTCGACCGATTCGACGCTCGAGGTACTGCAGCGCTACGGCACGCGCATCGAGGTGATCGACCAGGCGAACAGCGGCCGGGCGCGCGCGGTCAACCGCGCCATCCCGCTGGCGACGGGCGAGTATCTCTGGATTTTCGACGACGACGATATCGCGGTCCCCGACAGCCTGGAACGCCACCTGACGGTGCTCGAGGCTGATCCTGCGGTGGACTTCACCTTTGCCGGCTGCGTGATCCTGCAGACCAATCCGGACGGCAGCGTCGAGCAGAAGGGCGCCCTGCCGATGCCCGACGTGCCGGACGACGAGATGTTCTCGCGCATGCTGGAGCAGAATTTCCTGCAGCTGCAGGCCATGCTGGTACGCACGCGCTGCTACCGCGAGATCGGCCTGCTCGATCCCCGCCTCAACCTTTGCGACGATTACGATATCAACCTGCGACTGGCGCGGCGCTTCACCGGCAGGCGCCTCGACAAGCCGAGCTTCCTGTTCCGCCAGCACGGCGGCCTGCGCGGCCGGCCCGACGCGCTATTCCCGGTCGAGCATCGCAGCCGCTACTGGGTCGAGGAGAACCGCGACATCCACCTGCGCCTGCGCGGCGAGCTGGCGCTCGGCGAGTACCTGCCGCGCAGCCTCGGCGCGGGCGAGCTCGACCCGCCGCGCCGCCGCCGCGCCCTGCTGCAGCGCGCCTGCGTGATGGCCCGGCTGGCTCTCTGGGAGGAGGCCCTGGCCGACCTCCGGCAGGCGCTGGTCGAGACGATGCCCGGCGAGCCGCTCGGCGCGGTGGAGCGGGGCTTGTGCCGCCGCAGCATGGGAAAATTCATCCGGTTCGACCTCGCGATCGAGGGCCTCGTCGACCATCGCGATGTCTCGCGCCGCTTCAGTCGCATCCTGGGCGATTCGGGGAACGCCGACGCACAGCGGATATTCGCCTCCGAGCTGTCGCGCTACGCCTGGGCGAAGCTGCGCCAGCACCAGCCGGCGCGCGCCGTCCGTGCGCTGGCCCTGGCACGACGAATTGCCGGCGTCAGGAGCTGGATTCCCCGCGACGAGCCGATGAACGCGGCGATGGCCGGACCGACAACCTGATCTAATCTAAGCGTCCCAGCCGACCGGCTTGCCGCCGAAGGGCTGGTACTCGAGCGATCCGAGACGCGGCGTCTTCCTGTCCCAATCGACGAGCAGGTCGCGCAGTTCCCCCGCAAGCCCGACCTGCTCGCGTGTCCCGATCAGGTTGCGCTTCTGGAACGGATCGGCCCTCAGATCGTAGAACAGGTACGCGTCCCTCTCGATGCCGCCGTCCTTCTCTTCCATCGCCACCGCATAGAGATGGGTCGGCGTCCGGATGGCGAGCTCGCGCAGCGGCGATTCGATGACGGCGACATTGTCCTCGAGGCAGTCCCCGTCGTTCGTGCCGAGCAGGAAGCCGGACAGGCTCCGGCCCTGGACATGCCCGGGGATGGTGCCCCCGCACAGGTCGAGCAGCGTGGGCATGATGTCGATCAGCGACGTCAGCTGGATCCTGCTCACGCCCTGCCTGATGCGGCCTGGCCAGCGGTAGACGATCGGGATGCGGATAGCCTCCTCGGCAACCTGCCCCTTGTCCCACTTGTGGTGGCTGCCGAGCATGTCGCCGTGGTCGGAGGCGAACACCACGATGGTGTCGTCCTCGAGGCCGTTCTCCCTGAGGGAGGCCATCAGCGCGCCCAGCAGGTCGTCGGTCCAGCTCACCGAGCCGTAGTACAGGGCCGTCAGGTCCCGGATGGTGAAGTCCGGCATCGCCGTCGCCGTCACCGGCCGGGACCCGTCGTTGTGGAAGGTCTCCCACATGTAGATCTGGAACCAGCGCTCGTCGGCCGGCAGCCTGCCGTTCCTCGAGACATTGTCCCGCAACGGCACCTTCGCCGGATCGTACATGCGCGAGTACCTGTAGGGCACATCGAGCAGCGGCATGTGCGGCGACAGGATGCTGTAGAAGAGGAAGAATGGCTCGGACCTTTCACGGAAGAACGTCCTCGCCTCCTGAAGCTCGTAGTCCGCCGTGAAACCCGGCACTCCGAAGGGCTCGCCCTCGTCCCTGATGAAGTCGCCCTTGCTGTAGGTATTGCGCACGATCAGGCTGCTGTCGAAACCCAGACGCGACGGCCGGGTATCGACGTGCCACTTGCCGATCTGCGCCGTCCTGTAGCCGAGCTTCCTGAACTCCTCGGCAAGGGTCGTGTCGGGAAACTTCAGGCGGTCGTCCCTGCCCAGGATCGTCCCGTTGGGCTGCATCTCGTTGATGCGCGAGCCGACGCAGGTCCGGGCATGCTGGGCCGACAGCAGGGTCGACCGGGCCGGCGTGCAGGCCGGGCAGTTGGTGACGCCGAGCTCGAAACGAAAGCCCGTCGACGCGAAGCCGTCGATGTGAGGCGTGCGGACGAACGTATTGCCCCAGCAGCCGACGGAAAAGCTGCGCAGCTGGTCGCACAGCACGACGACGACGTTGGGCTTTTTCCCTGGCGTGCCGGGCGCGACGCTCATCGCGCCTGCTTGGATTGGCGGCGGCTCGTTCCACCGGCAGGCGAGAGGTCGACAATGCGGGCATTCCACAGCGCAAGGAGCTCGTTCATGAGCGCCACCCTGCTCTCGGCGACGCCGGCCGCCTCGGCAAGCGCGGCGACCGTCGAGCCCTCCGGCCCCGACAGCAGCCTGAACAGCGCGGGCGAGATGTGTCGCTGCGCGCCCGACGAGACGTGACGGATCTCGTGGATCTGATTTTTGCCGGGTCGATGCCAGAGCTCGTAGACCGGGCCGAGACGGACACGGTAGCGCCAGAGCGCGTCGGTCCTGTCCGCACGCTTGCTGACGAGAAAATCCCCGACGACGAGGTAGTCGAGGTCCGTGCTGACGAAGCAGGCGAGTGCATCCTCGATCGAGCTCACGATCGGCTCGGCCTGGTTGTTGAAGGAGGTGTTCAGCACCATGGGGAAGCCGGTGTGCTTGCCCACGGCGCGAACCAGCGACCAGTAGCGCGGATTGTGCCTGCGCGAGATGGTCTGGACCCGCGCCGTGCCGTCGACATGGGTGATTGCGCCGAGCTTCTCGCGAAAGGCCGGCTTGACCTTGGCGGTGAAGACCATGAAGGGCAGCGTCCGCACGCTGGCCGGCAGCTCGAAGTAGGTGTGGAGCTCCTCCTCCAGCACCGAGGGTGCGAAGGGCTGGAAGTTGTCGCGCTTCTTGATGGCACCGTTGATGCGTTTGGTCGCCGCCGCGAACCGCGCGTCGGCGACGATGCTTCGGTTGCCGAGCGCGCGTGGGCCGAACTCCATCCGGTCCTGCGCCCATCCGATGATGGCACCGTCAGCCAGCAACGCGGCGACCTCGTCGGACGGATCGGTCATCCGGCGGTAGCTGACGACGCCGTCCCATTCCTCGATCAACCGCTCGACCTCGTCGGCAGCGGGCAGCGAAGGGCCCCAGTAGCAATGCTCCATCTGGGGCGCGACCTTGCCGTCCGGCCACGATGTCGTGCACAGCGCGGCGCCCAGGGCGCAGCCCGCATCGTTGGATGCCGGCTGGACGAATATCTCGTCGAACAGGCCCTCGAGCAGCAGGCGTCCGGTCATGGCGCAGTTCAGGGCGACGCCCCCCGCCATGGCCAGTCGCCGATGACCCGTCGCGGCGCGATAGTGCCGGAGCAGATGGCCCATCATGTCCTCGAGCGCTTCCTGCATGCCCGCGGCGAAGTCCATGTCCTTCCTGGCGATGGGCTCATGTCGGTGGCGAGGCTTGAAATGGTCGTACACGTCGGTCGCCTCGCGCCCCAGCGATATCCTGAAACGTCCCTCGGGCAACAGCTCGTAAAGCCCGCGAAAAAGCTTCCGGTAGGGCGCGGGATCGCCGTACGAGGCAAGGCTCATCACCTTGTACTCCTCGAAGCGCCCGAAGCCGATGTACCAGGTCATCTGCTCGTAGAAGAGGCCCAGCGATTCCGCGATCGGCAGCTCCAGCAGGGTGTTCCAGCGATTGTCCCGCACGTCGGTCACCATGCCGGCCTCGTGATCCCCGCGACCGTCCACGGTCACGACCAGGCAGTCGGACCAGCCGGACATGCGATGGGCGGAGGCGACATGCGCCTTGTGGTGATTGACGAGCTCGAGCCGGCCGGCATAGTCGACGTCGACGGCACGCCGGAGCGAATCGCGCAGGACCGACAAGGGGTCGGTATCGACGATGCCGGGGTTGCTTGCGGAAACGGCCGTGAGGCAGCCGCGCGCGTGACGCTCTCCCGCGTAGTACGAGATGCAGTCGACGTCGCGAAGACCGATGCCGGCTTGCGCGAGGCACCACGAGATCGCCCTCTGCGGGAATCGGCTGGTGTGCTTCTCGCGGCTCAGTCTTTCTTCCTCGACGGCCGCAACGACCTCGCCATCCCTGACGAGAACCGCCGCTGCATCGTGCCACCACATCGGATCGAACCTGACGGGATCCTGGGCGAGAAATGGCGAACCGCTGATGCCCAAAATGAACAATGCCGCACCCGTCGTTGCCAAGTAGAGGGGGGAGCGGCCATCTTGCAGCAAGTGGCGGCGACGCGGCAAGACGAATGCCCGAGCCGCTGACCTTCGTGTCGAATCTGCCCGCAATCTGCGCTTACTCGACGGGCTGCCCAGGGCTTGCCAATTGATCGACGCGGTGACCGTCGACTAGAGTGCGAGCGGGATGACGAGCGAAGCATGGCTTCGGGGAGAGCGATGGCGTTCGAGTACTTTCGGGGGATCGAGGAGAACGAGCGCGCGGGGCGGTTCTGGATCCGGGGCGAGCTGCCGGTCGTCGCGACGAAGGCCATCCCGGCAAGCAGCGAGCTCCTGTGGGTACCCGCCGATACGCCGGGGCGGGCTTCGGGTGTCTACAAGAACGTACGGATCACCTACAAGACGAACGCCCACGGCTGGCGCTCGCGCGAGATCGATCCCGCGTCGCCCAGAAAGAAGATCATGTTCGTCGGCTGCTCCTACACCATGGGCATCGGCCTGCCCTACGAGGACGTCTGGACGAGCGTCGCGACACGCCACGTCGAGGAAGCGCTCGGAGAGCCGGTGGAGCAGCACAATTTCGGATACGGCGCCCACGGCAACGATTTCTTCGCGATGGTCGTGCATCAGGTCCTGCCGATCCTGAAGCCCGATTTCCTGGTGGTGCTGTTCTCGGATCTGTCGCGCCGAACCGTCTTCCCCAAGTTCGGCCATCGGATGGCCCTGCTGTCCACCTACGTGCCGGACGAGGCCCCCGGCCTGCATCGGGCCTTTCTCGAGCTGCAGAGCGATTCCAACGATTTCATGGACTTTGCGCGGCAGCACAGCCTGATCGACGCCGTTGCGCAGCTGAACGGGATACCCTGGGTCTGGCAAAGCAAGAACGGACCCCAGGATTGGCCTCCGCTGGCGCAGACCGCGAAGTACGTTCGAACCGACAACATGATCGACCAGCCCTTTCCCCTGTACGGGCCCAAGGCGAAGGACGAACCCCTGAAGCGCGACCTTGCACGCGACGGCATGCATCCCGGACCCTTGTCGAACAAGGCCTTCGGCCTGGCAGCGGCGAAGTTCATGCTCGGCCGAGGCCTCGGCGCAAAGGAGAAGGCATGAATCTCGTTCGCCGGCTTCTCCGCCCATTCTTGTTCCTGTACGAGCGCTGGCAGTTTCGCCGGAAGGTGAAGCGGCTCCAGAAACGCGACCCCTTCATCTACTGACATGCCTGTCTGGGGCATCTCGGCGAACGAGCACGACGCGTCGCTGAGCGTGGTCGACGGGAGCGAGATCCTGTTCGCCTCCCACGCCGAGCGCTACAGCCGCAAGAAGAACGATGCGCATCTGCATCCGGACCTGATCGCGGCGGCGCGCCGCTGGGGCGAGCCGGAGCAGATCGTCTGGTACGAGCGGCCGCTGCTCAAGCGCACGCGCAAGCTCTATGCCGGGCAGCGCGACCATGTATGGCGCGCCGACGGCGCCGCCTATCTCGCCGCGCACGGCCTCCACGCACCAGTGCGCTACGTCGGTCACCACCAGAGCCATGCCGCCGCCGGCTTCTTCACCAGCCCGTTCGATCACGCCGCCATCCTGGTCGTCGATGCGATCGGCGAATGGAGCACCATCAGCGCCTGGGAAGGCCAAGGGCGGACCTTGCGGCGACTGTGGGGCCAGCGTTATCCCCACTCGCTCGGGCTGCTCTATTCGGCGTTCACGCAGCGCATCGGCTTCAAGCCCAACGAGGAGGAGTACATCCTCATGGGCGCCGCGGCGCTCGGCGAGCCGCGCTACGTCGACCTCATCGACCAGGATTTCGTGCGCGAGAGATCGGCCCCCAACTTCCGGCTGAGGACGAACGTCCATCGCGGCGTTCGCTGGTGGCGTCCGGAGATCACCGACAACTGGGACATCGCCGCCTCCATCCAGGCCATCACCGAGGACTACCTCGTCGGCCTGGTGCGCTGGCTAGCCAGCCGTGTCCGCAGCCCGAATCTCGTGCTGATGGGCGGGCTGGCGCTGAACTGCGTGGCCAACAGCAAGATCGCGCGCGACGGCGCGTTCGATCGGATCTGGATCATGCCGAACCCCGGCGACGCGGGATCGTCGCTCGGCGCGGTAGCGGCCTTCACGCGCAGGCGCCTGAACTGGACCCACCCGTACCTCGGCGAGGACATCGACCGGCCATTCCCCCACGCCGAGGTCACGGCGGCGCTGCTGGCCGGCGAGGTGATCGGCATCGCCAACGGGCGCGCCGAGTTCGGCCCGCGCGCGCTCGGCAACCGCTCGCTCATCGCCGATCCGCGCGGCCCCGAGACCAAGGACCGGGTCAATCGCATCAAGAAACGCGAACCGTTCCGGCCCTTCGCGCCCGTCATCATGGCCGAGTTCGCCGACCAGTATTTCGACATGCCGGTAGCGGAATCGCCCTACATGCAGTTCGTGGCTCCGGTGAGGCGGCCGGACCTGTTCCCGGCGATCGCCCACTTCGACAACACGGCGCGGGTGCAGACGGTGCGCCGCGAGCAGCATCCGCTGCTCTACGAGCTGCTGTCCTGCTTCCACGAGAGGACCGGCTGCCCGATGCTGCTGAACACCTCGCTCAACATCAAGGGCGAGCCCCTGGTGAACGTCTGGGAGGACGCCCGGCGCTTCCAGGCCCTGCACGGCGTCAAGATCTTCTGAGGGCCGCCACCATGCCAGCGACGATTCTGTTCACGGGCACCTTCGACGGGATCGATCGGCATGCGCGGGACATGGCGCCCGCCGGCTTCGAGCTGATCGTCGCCCCGCAGCACAGCGCAGCCTACACGGCGGCGCTGCCCGATGCGGAGTACCTGATCGGCAACGTTCACAGGATGGACGACGCCTTCTATCGGACGGCTTCCCGCCTGCGGCTGGTGCAACTTCTCAGTGCCGGCTACGACCACGTCGACCTGGAGGCTGCACGACGGGCCAGGGTGCCAGTCTGCAACAATGGCGGCGCCAACTCGCGTGCCGTCGCCGAGCACACCATACTGCTGATCCTCGCGGTCTATCGCCGGCTGGTCCTGCAGCACGACCTGACATCCAGCGGACGCTGGCTCGGCAACCAGCCGATGCCGACATTCCACGAGATGCACGGCAGGACACTGGGCATCATCGGCCTGGGCACCATCGGCAAGCGCGTCGCCCGCATCGCCAGCCGCGGCTTCGACATGAACGTCCAATACAACGATCTCGTGCGCTTGAGCGAGGACGACGAGGATGCCACGCATTACCGCTATCGCCTGCTCCCCGAGCTGCTCGGCACGTCGGACGTCGTGAGCTGTCACGTGCCGCTGACGCCCGCGACCCGGAACCTGATAGACGCCGCGGCGCTGGCGCACATGAAGCCTCATGCGATCCTGATCAATTGCAGCCGCGGCCCGGTGGTCGATCTTGCCGCCCTGCACGATGCCCTCGCGACGGGCCGCATCGCCGGCGCCGGGCTCGACGTGTTCCCGCAGGAACCGCCGCCGGCATCGGAGCCGGTGCTGTCGCTCGACAACGTCGTTCTCTCGCCGCATCTGGCGGGCGCCAGCCGCGAGACGCGGATCAGGCAGACCCGCAACGGCTTCGACAACGTCCTGCGTGTCGCCCGCGGCGAGCGGCCGATCTGGCTCCTGCCGGAGCTGAAGGACATGGAGACGCGGCCATAGCGCGCGCGCCGGTCACTCAGCCTCCGCGATCGCCGAGGCGATAGCCGAGAGCGGCGATCACGTCGCCGTAACGCCGCTCGACATCGTCGATCTCGGCCGCCGACAGGAACTCGCGCCACCGCGAGATCTCGCGCGAGTGAATGTGACGGTTCTCCTTCACCGTCTCGTCGCTCATGCGAGCGACGTCGTGCGGCCGCGCCAGCTCGACAGCTTGCGCGATCTCGTCGTCGCTGAAGCCGAGATGCCTGAAGATCGCCTCGAACGCACCGTCGAAATCGCGCATCAGGTCCTCGAGCTGCACCTGCAGCACGTCCGGCGTGGCCAGGGCCCAGGCGCGCATGGCATCGAACGTGCGTCCGGTGTAGCCGGACAGCTCGAAGGCGAGACCGGCTTCCCGGTCGCGTTCGAGCAGATTGTCCTGGTAGGACCTGCCGCCGAGCGACTCCAGATAGGCGCTCTTCCAGCTTTCCGGATAGTGCTGGAAGGAATAGTCGACGCGCGGATAGGTGATCGGGGCAGACATGTCGAAGTCCGTGTTCGTGCACCACTCTTCCCGGCAGCGGCGGTGATAGAGATAGCCCGACACCCAGATGTCGCGCGGGTCGCGGACGACCCGTATCCCACGAAACGGCCGGGCGGCGAAGTCGCGACCGACCAGCGAATGCCCGAGCAGCACGATGTCCGTTGCCGGATCGACTTTCTCGACCCATCCGAAATGCACGGCGACCGTCAGGCCGAAGCGTGCGCCGACTGCACGCATGACCTTCTCGAACAGGACCGTGCCGGTCTTGTGGTAGGTGAACACGATGATCTGCGGGCGCAGGGCAACCTCCTGGCTGGGCCGGTCGAGACCTTAACCGAGCGCCATTTGCGGCGATAGACGGTGCCGATGGCGGGCGGTCCGACGGACGATGACGGGCACTGGTTCGCGCCGGGACGGCACCCGATGACGCCGTCACTCGCGTTTCGTCGCAGGGTCCACTAGAGTCGGATCCTGTCGAGAAACAAGTGCCCCGGCTGTGGCAACGCTTCTGTCATCCCGAGTGCTGCGAGGGAGCCTTGCTGCATCGAAAGCCCCTCGCCAACCACGCTTGCGACGCAAGCGTCGAGCTCGGGATGTCGGCGGTCCTGGAGCAGCTGTTTCGTGACAGGCCTTGTTGCCCGGCCGCGACGACCCGACCGGGCAGCGAACTGCGTCAGGGAGAATCATGCGCACCTCGATACTGATGACGGTGTACAATTGCCAGGGTTACGTGAAGATCGCTGTCGCGAGCGCCCTGGCGCAGGAAGCCGAGGAGTTCGAGGTCGTCGTGATCGACGACGGGTCGACCGACCTCACGGGACAGATTCTCGATGACTTCGCGGATCCACGGCTCACGGTCGTGCATTGCGAGCGAATGGGACGGGTGAGAGCGCTGAATGTCGGCCTGAAGCGGTGTGCGTCGAAGTATGTGGCCATACTGGATGCCGACGACATTGCGCTTCCCGATCGCCTTGCCAAGCAAGCGGCACATCTCGATGCAAACACCGGTGTCGCGCTCATTGGCTCCCGGTATCGTCCTTTCATCGACAAGGACGGCAAGTCGATCGGGGAGGACGTCTTTCCGTCAGAGTTCTCCGACATCGTCCGCGAGCTCAAGGCATTCAGATGTCCGTTCTTTCACAGCTCGACCATGTTCAGGAAGGAATGGATTTGCGATCTCGGCGGATACGATGAAAGCCTGTCGGGTCACGAGGACTGGGATTTGTATGTCAGGCTGGCCCTGGCCGCACGATTGCCGATCGGCAACATCGACGAGAGGCTGTCCCTGAAGCGACTTCATGCCAGGCAGTTTTTCTGGGGCGAGGACGGCGTCGAGTTCACGCCGGCGGGCCAGGAATCGGCGGCGACGATGCGGCGTCGAATCGCGGACCTGCTCCAGACGCCGTAGCGGGTCGCCTCGCGTCGGCGGAAGCTTCTGGACACTGCGGACGCCAGCCGTTTACACCTCGCGCCGTGAGGGGGATTCCGCGAATTGCCGTGCTGCCTGCTAATCGAGTGCTGTCCCTATCACTGGGAGGTTTTCCCGGCCTGGGTGAGCCTGCTGGGCGAGCTCGGCTACGAGGTGGACATCGCCTGTCCGGACACGCCCGGACACCTGGAGACGCTGGCGCTGCTCGGCAAGCGCCGGCTGCCGCTCGAGCAACTGTGGAGCATCCCCTTCGAGCGCTACGACCTGGTGGTGATCGGCACTCTCATGCACCCGGGCTACAATCGACTGGACATGTTCCGGCCGCTGCCCGGGCTCGATCTGATCGACAGGATCGGACGCCCGTCGATCAGCGTGGTCCACGATCCGGTCCAGTGGAACGAGCGTTGCCCGGAGGTGAGCTTCGACGGCCGTCACCCGCGAGGATGGGGAACGCTCAATCTCTTTCGCGACCAGACCTTCTATTGGCAAGGTCGTCTGCGCAAACGGCGCCGGTGGTCCCTGGAGGGGAGCCGCCTGGTTCTGTGGGAGGACGGCCGCAGGCTGACATTCTCGAGCACCGACCGCGGCGCGACCTACCGGGGCCCCGACGGCATGGCGCTGCGTCGACGCCGGGGCATGCGGGCCGACCTGCGACGTCACACCCGATCCGGCCGCCACGCCGTCGTCACCTTCTCCCGCCACGCCGCCCTGGATCTCGAGCCGCGCTGTCCCGGCGTTGCCTGGATCGTGCCGTTCGTCGGCCACGAGGCGCTGGCGCCGCCGCCGCCCGGAGAGTTCGTCTTCGCGGGATCGATCGACTATCGCAGCAAGGCCGTCCCCTCGCTGTTGCGCGCCTGCGCCACCCTGGCGCCGAACGAAAGCGTGCTCGTTCTCGGCGGCAGCCGTTATGCCAACCTGGCGGCAGACCCCAACGTCGGCAGGCTGATGCGCGACCTGATCGCCTGCGGCCTCGCGGACAAGGTACGCTTCACGGGCTACCTGCCCTATGGCGCGTTCGTCGAGCGCCTGCGACGTGCCCGCTTCCTGCTGCCCCTCGTCGACGACCGGGTCTCCGCCGGGGACTACATGACCCGGACGCCGGCGGCGATCCCGCTTTCTCTCGGGCTCGGCGTGCCGATGATCGTCCACCAGGCGATCGCACGACGGTTCGATCTCGATTTCATGGTCTGCTACCCGGGCGAGGATCTCGCGTCGGGGTTCGCCGCCGCCAGGTCGATGGGCGAGGCGGAGTACGGACGGCTACGCGATCGCACGCTGGCCGCCGCGCGGCGCCAGGCGGCGCACAACCGGGAAACCCTCGGCGGCATCCTTCGCCGCATCCTGCGATGACCAGCCAGGACCGACCAGATGCAGAATCCCGACCAGGAGATCGTTCGTCGCTACTTCTCCGAGACGACGACCCCGAAGCTCCACATCGGATGCGGCAGGCACATCCTCGCGGGATGGCTGAACACGGACAGCTACCTGCAGGATCCGTCGCTTCCGGTTTATCTTCTCGACGCCTCGAAGAGGTTTCCCTTCGCGGACGAGACCTTCGCGTATGTCTTCAGCGAGCACATGATCGAGCACGTTTCCTACTCGGCCGGCCGGCACATGCTTTCGGAATGCCTGCGGGTGCTCGAGCCTGGCGGTGTTCTTCGCCTGTCCACCCCCGACCTGGACTTCCTGCTCGATCTTCGCCGCCCCGACAAATCGCCGCTCCAGCGCGAGTACATCCGCTGGGCCGCCGAGACGAGCACGCCGAACGTTCCCGATCTCACCAACGAGGTCTTCCTGATCAACAACTTCGTGCGGGATTGGGGACACACCTTCATCTACGACGAGAAGACTCTCAGGCAGTCCCTGCAGCTTGCCGGCTTCGGCCAGCTGCGGAAGTGCGAGCTCCAGGAAAGCCCCATCGAGTGCCTGCGCAACCTGGAGAACGAGGCGCGCATGCCGCCGGGCTTCCTGCGCCTGGAATCGATGGTGCTCGAGGCCATCAAATGACGCCGATGGCCGTGCCGGCACGACGTCACGCACGATCCACCCGGAGGACGTTCGAGCGCGTACTCCGGCCACCTAGGCTCGGAGGCGCAGGGTATGGATAAGCGCAGGCTCGGCGGCAGCGATCTCGAGTTCCTGCCGATCGCCCTGGGCGGCATCGTCTTCGGCTGGACTGCCGACGAGGCGATGTCGCACAGGATCCTCGACGCCTTCGTCGATGCCGGCTTCGCGCTCGTGGATACCGCGGAGAGCTACACCTATTGGGCGCCGAACAGCAGATGGGGTGAATCGGAGTCCCTGATCGGCAGCTGGCTCAGGAAGAATCACGGCAAGCGGGACAGGCTGCTGGTCGCCACCAAGACCACCACCCTTTCGCGCGAGCGCCTGAGATCGGCGGTCGAAGGCTCGCTCGCCCGCCTCGGCACCGACTACATCGATCTGTTCCAGTCGCATCGCGACGACAGGGACGTGCCGCTGGAAGAAACGCTGTCGACCTACGCCGACCTGATCAGGGAAGGCAAGATCCGCTGCATCGGCGCCTCCAATCACGACGCGGCGCGACTGGCGGAAGCGGCCATGGTCGCCAGGGACAACGGCCTGATGCCGTACCAGAGCCTGCAGCCGCACTACAATCTGCTCGAGCGCCCCTTGTTCGAAGGCGCTCTCGAGGAGGAATGCCTGAGGCAGGGGATCGGCGTGCTTCCCTATTATCCCCTGGCCGCCGGTTTCCTCACCGGCAAGTATCGGTCCGACGCCGACTTCGGCAAGAGCATCCGCGGCGCCAGCCAGACCGTTACGAGGTACGCCAACGCCAGGGGGTTCGCTGTCCTCGAGGCACTCGATGCGGAGGCCAGGAAGCACGGCACGAGCAACGCGACGGTGGCACTCGCCTGGCTGCTTCACAGCAAGTCGATCACCGCGCCGATCGTCAGCGCCAACAACCTCGGGCAGCTCACGGAGCTGCTGGCCGCCGCCGAGCTGAAGCTCGACGCGGAATCCCTGAGCGCGCTCGACAAGGCGAGCGCGGCATAGCGCCCGGAGTCCTTGGCTACCCAAGTCAAGTACGACCTGCAGCATGAAGGGCTCTGAATCGGCCTTGCCCAGGAAGCGAGGTTGTACGCTTTACGCCTGCGCAACGCACTCTCGACCGGGTGACGGATGAAGACCACTATCGAGCCCAAGGACCAAGTCGACGAATGGATCGCGCGGTTGGTGCCCGGCAAGTCATTCGTGGACATCGGCGGCATCGGGGTGAATTCCGTCAACGAACGCGTCACCTTTGCGCACTCGGCGGAGGCACGTGCCTGCGTCATGGCGGACATCGCGCCGACCACGTCGAGCGAGTGGCGCATCCAGTACGTCGAGTACGGCGAGCTCAGCGTCGGGCCGAACTGGTTCTTCTACAGCGACAACGCCTTTCGCGCCATGCTGCGCGTGTGCCGCTTCGAGATCCTGGACGAGTACAAGTGGCAGGACCACACACTCCAGGTGCTGTGCAGGCCGATGCCCTGACGCCTCGCAGCCGAGGGCAACCGGCGCGCGTCGGGCCGCCGGGCCGAAGTGCGACGGCGCCGCTCCCGCGACGCTCCCGCGGGCGGGATCGTCAGTCCCGGAGCGGCCCGACCGACCAGTAGCGGCCGTGATCGAAGTCGAATTGCCCTGAACGGCCGACCAGCAGCACCGACCAATACCAGCACGGTCCGCCCGACGGGCCGTCCAGCTCGGCGTCACCCAGCTCCCTGCCGACGGCCCGGGCTCTCGCCCGGGTGTGGGCCTTGGCCTCGTCGACGGTGAAGCGATAGCCATTGCGGGCCGCGAACGCCACGGCGCTGGCCAGCAGCGTGCCATCCGCTTCCTGGGCTTGCACCTTCTCGGCCTCTGCGCGCAGCGCCGCATCCGACCTGAGGGCGATCGAGAAGCGCTCGATTTCATGCAGGCTCATCGCCTCGACTCCTACCGCGCTTGCGGGTCCAGTCTCAAGCGCCGCGGCAATCTTCAACGATCGAGCCCGGCGACGCGGCATGGCCATCGCATAGGACAGAAAACCGTCATCCCGACCGGAGCCGAGCGCAGCGCCTGCCCTGAGCGTAGTCGAAGGGAGGGCGTAGTGGAGGGACCTTTCTTGTTGCGGCATCGGCAGAAAGATCCCTCGACTGCGCCACCCTTCGGGTGACTTCGCTCGGGATGACGGGAGAAAGGCGGCATGTGCGATAGCCCTTGGGCGAAGCAGGGTGGATCGTCGCAGCGCTGGTGTCGGAAGCGCCGGTGTCGGAAGCGCTGGTTGTGGCCGCCTGCCGGCGGCGACATAATCGAGCGGGGAGCCGTCGATCAGACGAGGGAGAGCCGCGCGGTGGCAAGCGCCAGCATCGAAGCGACGATCAACTATCACGACCCTCGCGAGGCCGAGCGCGACGGCACGGCCATCCTCGACCTGTCGGACTACTCGAGGACCAACTTCATCCTCGATCCGCGGCCGATGGCGGTCCGCAATGGGCGCCTGGCGGACCCGCCGCTCTCGCTCGAGCGAAACGGGGTCGTCCTGCTGCGCCGGCCGACAGCCGTGAGGGATTTCTTCGATCGGGCCCAGATCGAGGACGTCTATACCCCCGAGGTGCAGGCGATGCTACGCGAGGTGACCGGCTCGGACGAGGTGCTGGTGTTCGGCCCCGTCCTGCGCTCGGACGACCCCGCCATGCTGTCGCGTCGCCGCGGTGCGGACCCGTCGGAGAATTACGGGCGCGGCGGTCCCGCCGTGAGCGCCGGCGTCCACGTCGATTTCAACGAGGAGGGCGTGCGCGCCCATATCGCCGAGCTGGCGCCGGAGCGGGCCGACGCCCTGCTGCGCCGGCGCTTCATCAACGTCAATGTCTGGCGACCGATCCGTCGGATCGAGCGCATGCCGCTCGCGGTGTGCGACGCCTCCACCGTCAGCGACCGCGACTTCATCCCCATGGAGACGCGTTATTCGGTCGGCCTCGCGACGATGTCGAAGGGCGGCTACAACATCGCCCACAATCCGGCGCACGGCTGGTACTGGTTCCCCGAGATGGAGCCGGACGAGGTGCTGATTTTCAAGATCTGCGATTCGCGGAGGTCGGTCCCGCGCTTCACGCCGCACGCGACCTTCGCCGACCCGACCAGCCCGCCCGGCGCGGCGCCGCGGCTGAGCTTCGAGATCCGGACGATCTGTTTCCCCGCCTGAGCTACAGCAGTTGCCGCTGCACGAGGCGACGGAAGGCACCCGCGCGGCCGACCAGCTCGTCGTAGGTGCCGGTCTCGGCGACCCGTCCGTTCTCGAGCACGACGATGCGATCGGCGCCGCGGATGGTGCTCAGCCGGTGGGCGATGATGAGGCGCGTCGCATTCATCGCCGCCACGCTCTCGCCGACCACCGCCTGGGTCCGGTTGTCGAGGGCGCTGGTGGCCTGGTCGAAGAAGATCAGGCGCGGCCGGCCGACCAGCGCCCGGGCAATCATCACCCGCTGCCGCTGCCCGCCGGAGAGCTGGCTGCCGCCCTCGGTGACCAGCGTGTCGAGGCCCAGCGGCATGGCGGCTATGTCACGGTCGAGGGCGGCGAGCCGCACGGCTTCCATCACCTTTTCGCGCGACATCGGCGCGCTCCCCGCGATGTTCTCGAAGATCGTGCCCGGGACCAGCCCGGCGGTCTCCAGCACGGTGCCGACCTGGCTGCGCACGCGCCTGAGGTCGAGCGTCTCGAGATCCTTGCCGTCGTAGAAGACGCCGCCACGCTCGGGGGTCTCGAAGCCCAGGAGCAGGCGAAGCAGGGTCGACTTGCCGGAGCCCGAGACGCCGACGATCGCCACGCTTTCGCCCGGGCGAGCCTCGAAGTCCACTCCCTCGAGTGTCCACGGTCCCTCCTTGTCGTAGCGGAACGACAGGTTGCGGACGGCGACGTGACCGGCGAGCGCACCGGGATCGCTGCGCCTGTCGTCGACCTCGAGGGGAGCCTCGAACACCGGACGGACGCGGGCGAACAGCGGCACCGCCGAGATCGCCAGGTTGAGCGAGGTGGTGAGATTGAGGATGGCGGCGGTGAACTGCGCGAACGCGCTGTTGAAGGCGGCGAAGGCCGCGACCTCGACCAGGCGCTCGCCGCCGCCGGCGATCGCGAACACGCACAGTGTGCCCGCGATCGGCAGGCTGGTCGAGGCGATGATCTGCCACGAGCCGACGAGGCCTGACCGGCCGTCGATTGCCCGCTGCTCGGCGAAGGCGCTCGACCAGCGCGAGAAGGCGCGCAGCTCGGCGGCGGCGACCCGCAGCTTCGCGATCCCGCCCAGGATCTCCATCAGCATGCCGGTGACGACGCCCTTGCGCTCCAGGACGAGGCGATCCAGCCGCATCTTCTTGCGGCCGAGGAAGAACAGGAAGGTGGCGGCCACCACGGTATAGCCGACCGCGAAGGCCGCCAGCGAGGCATCGTAGATCAGCATGATGCCGAGGTTCGCCACCGAGAACACGCCACCGATCAACGAGTTGAGGGTGGTGCCGGCGACGATGCGGCGGATCGTGTCGATGCCCAGGATGCGGAGCGTGAGGTCGCCGACGGAGTAGCTCCGGAAGAAGGACGTCCGAAGACGCATCACCCGGTCCCACACCGCCGGCTGCAGGCGGCGGTCGATGTAGGAGCCGAGCCGGGTCATGGCGACCGCCCGCACGACCTGGAACCCCACGTTGCCGATCGAGGCGGCCACCAGCAGGATCATCATGTCGACGAGAAGCGATGTCCGGCCATCCGGTACCGCATGCCCCAGGACCGCTCCCGTCGTAACCGGGACCAGCAGGCTCGAGAGCACCGCCGCACCCGCCGCGACCATGAGGCGGGCGATGTCGCCGCGGGCACCGAAGGCCGTGAACTGCCAGATCCCGCGCGGCGTGACGACATCGGGCAGCGTCGGATAGATCATGTAGCCGCGCGGCGCCAGCGCGCCGGCGACGGCTTCGTCGACCGCCGTCTCGGCCTGCGTCCCGGGATCGACGAGGCGCCAGCGTTTACGCCGCCAGACGGCCGCCCGCGGCAGCCCGCTGGCCGCGTCGATGGCCACGAAAGTCGGCCCTTCCTCCTTCCACCAGCCGCCATCCAGGGCGATCGGGCGAAAGCGAAAGCCGCTGCCGTTGGCGAAACGCTCGAGCCGATCGGTCACCGGCGCGTCACGATCGTCGTCCGGCGGGAGCCGCAGGTCGAACCCCTCCTGGCGGGCAATGACGGCGAGCGCACCCGCCAGGGGATCCGCCGGGCCGCCGACCGCGGCAGCGACCTCCGGCGGGCGCAGGGCCGCGGCGTCGCTCAGGTGCTGCAGGGCGCGCGCCACCTCGGCCTCGTCCCGTACCAGACGCTGCTCGGCACGCCGCGCCATGGCCGCATCGTCGCGGACGAGGGAAGCCGCGATCCGCGTCGCGATCATCGCCGACGGGCCTCCCGGTGCGGCAGGCGGGTCGCCCGACAGCAACGATTCGGAAGTGATCGCGCGAACCTCGCTGGCCTCGATCACCTCCGCCAGGATCTGGTTGGCCAGGACCAGCAGCGGCGCGGCGGCGGACGGCTCGTTGCCGGCGGTTGCCGCATAACGCAGAACCGGCGCGTCGGCCTGCAGCCAGACGACGTCGCGGACCGTGGCCAGGGCGCCGCTCGGCAAGCTGCGGCTTTCGCCGGCGACCATCGGCACCGCGGCGCCATCGCTGCGCGCGAGTTCCTGCCACGACAGGAGGGCCGCATACCAGGCGTCGAGGGCGGCGGCATCGATCGGGCCAGGATCGAGGAGTGACTCGGCGACCGGCACGCCCGGCGCGGCCAGCAGGAACGATACGCCCGGCGCGGCCAGGGCGAACACCGCCGCCCCCTTCGGCAGCTCGGCCACGAAATGCCGCCGACCGGGAGCTCCGCGATCGTCGACCACCGTCGCGTAGAGCCGCGACGGTCGCGCCAGCCGTCCGGGCGCGGCGAGCGTCGAAAGCTCGAGCGGGCCCGCGGCGGCGGCGGGAAAATCGACCGTGCTCATGCCCCCAGCTCGGCGTGGATCAGCCGGGCATAGGCGCCGGCCTTGGCCATCAGGGAGGCGTGGGATCCACGTTCCACCACCTTGCCGCGCTCGAGCACGATGATCTCGTCGCAATCGCGGATCGTGCTCAGACGGTGAGCAACGAGGATGCAGGTCATGCCGCGACGGCGCACGGCGGTCAGGATCTCGTGCTCGCTCGCGGCATCGAGGGCGGCGGTCGCCTCGTCGAGCACCAGGATCGCCGGCTCGCGCACCAGGGCGCGCGCGATCTCGACCCGCTGGCGCTGGCCGCCATTGAGGTTGCGGCCGCCCTCCTCGATGATGCCCTGGAAGTTGCCGGGCAGGTTCTGGATGGCCGGCGTCAGGCCGGCATCGTCGACCGCGGCCACCAGGCGGGCGTGCTCCACAGTGTCGTCCCACAGCGTGACGTTGTCGTGCACCGTGCCGCTGAACAGGCGGATGTCCTGGTCGACCGACGCCACGATGTTGGACAGGCGCTCGCGGCCCCACGATCGGAGGCTGTAGCCATCGATCAGGATCTGCCCCGACTGCGGCTCGAAGAGGCCGGTGACGAGCTTGCCCAGCGTCGACTTGCCGCTGCCGGACTCGCCCACCAGCGCCACCCACTGGCCAGGCGCCGCCTCGAGATGGAAATCCTCGATCAGTGGCGGCCCCGAGCTGGTGTAGCCGAAGCTCACCCCCTGCATCGACAGGCGGCCGGCGGCGCGCGCGGTCGGCGGCGCGTCCGGCGCGTCGAGGAACCGCCAGTCGCGCTTCTGCTGCAGGACATCGTCGAGCCGCGTCAGGTCGGCCGAGGCCTGCTGCACCTTGCCGGCCACGCTGACCAGATCCTGGATCGGCGCCGAGAAGGTTATCAGCAGGCCCTGGAAGGCCACCAGCGTGCCGATGCTGAGGTGCCCGTCGATGACACGCAGCGCCCCGACGCCGAGCACCGCGGCCGACGTCAGGCTGAGCAGCATCGCCGGCAGCAGGGATATGGCGCCCTGATAGATCCCCAGCTTTTGCTCGGCGTTGATGGCGTGCGCGTGGTAGCCGCCCCATTTGGCGAAGAAGTCGTCCTCCCCCGCGGTCGACTTGAGGGTCTCGATGGATTGCAGTCCGACGGCGGACGTGGAGAAGAGCTTTCCCTGCTCGTTCTGCAGGCGCAGCGCGATGTCCGACAGGGCCCGTCGCAGCACGCGGAGGCCGACGATATTGAGGGCGGCGCCGCCCAGCACGATCGCCGCCAGGACCGTGTCGTAGAAGATCATCACGGCGCCGAGGAAGCCCGCCGTCAGGCAGCCCGCCGCCGTGTTGCCGAAATCGCGCGCCAGCAGCGTGGCGACCCGGTCGTTCGCCTCGACACGGCTCACCAGATCGCCCGTGAAGCGCTGCGTGAAGAAGGTGATCGGAAGGCTGAGGACATGCCAGGCGAACTTCGCCGACTGCTCCAGGGCGAGGCGCAGCTCGAGGCGCAGCAGGGCGACCCCCTGCAGCCAGCGCAGGGAGATGTTTATCACGGCCGTCACGCCGAGCCCGATGAGCATCGGGCCGAGCCAGCCCTCGAACTGGCGGATCAGGATGTTGTCGACGAACACCGCGGTCATTCCCGGCACGATCAGGCCGGGCAGCACCAGCATCAGGCTGACCGCGCCGATGAATCCCAGCGTGCTGCCGAGGCCCTCCAGGCGGCGGCCCAGCTTGGCGGCCAGGCCCGGCTCGGCGCCGCCGCGCGTGAAGCCCGACCCCTTCCTGAGCTGCAGGGATACGCCCGTGAAGCCGTCGCCGAACGCCTGGCGCGAAATCTCGCGCGGTCCCGTCGCCGGATCGTTGACGTACACCGTGCTGCCCGACACGCCTTCGACGACGAGGAAGCGGTCGCCGTTCCATTGCACGATCAGCGGGAAGCGGCCCTTGAGCACGTCGCGCGCCTCGCGGCGCTCGATCGCGGCCTCGAGGCCGAAGGCGTGCGCCGCGCGGACGAGGTCCTCCGGCTTGCTGCCCTCGCGCGACGCGCCGCAGGCGGCCCGAAGCTCCTCGAGCGGCACGCGCCTGCCGTGATACCCGAGCACGATGCCGAGCGCCGCCGCGCCGGACTCCACCATCTCCATCTGGATGACAGTCGGCGTGCGGACGCGCCGCTTCCAGAAGAGGAGCCGGAAAGTCATCCCTCGAGGCTGAGCAGCTTGCGCAGCGCCGGGATGACCAGGGTGATCGGCCGCACCCGCTCGACGATGATGTCGACAGTGGCGACCGACCCGGCGGTGATCTTGTAGGGAGGGCCCTTGCCGCTCCACCATTCGAAGCCGCTCGGGTTGTCCTTGGACGGAACCAGCTCGACATAGGCGAGCAGGGCCGGCTCGCCGCCGAACAGGCTCTTGGTGAGCTGATCGTTGTGGACGATCTGGTTGACGTGCTCGATGGAGACATCCTCGTCCGAGACGGCGGTCACGACGCCCTTCATGGAGCCGTACTCTTCCTTCTTGATGGTGTCGGGCACGATGGCGGCCTCCATGCCCGGCGCCGCCCGCTTGCGCGTCTTGCCCCGCAGCAGGGCCATCACCTGGAAGTAGCTCTGCTGGTCCGGCCCGACCGTCGCCACCACGGAACCGGCGCCGGCGACGTCGCCCCGGCCGAGGCGGACCTCGCGCAGGATGCCGCTGATCGGCGAGCGCACGGAGGACCCGACCTCCATCTCGACCCGCAGCCGGTCGACATCCGACTTCTTGAGATCGATCTCGGCCTGCTTCTGTCGCTCGACGTCGGCCAGGTTGTCGCGCTTGGTCGACGCGGCCAGCTCGACCTCGACCTTGCGCGCATTGGCGTTGGCAAGCTCGAGCGCCGTCAGGTCGTACTGCTCCTGCCGGGCAATGAACTCGCTCTGGGAGATCATGCCCCGGTTGCGCAGGCTGGCATAGTTGGCGACGAGCTCGCGCAGCCGGTCGCGGCGCACCTCGTTGGCGGCGACCTGCTCGTCGATCGCCGCGAGCTGGCGCTTGGCGGCCTCGTCGCTGCTGGCGATCTGCGCGGCGTGTGCCGTCCTGAGCAACGCCAGATTGGCCTCGAGGCGATCGACCTCGGCCAGGGCATTCTCGATCCGGGTGAGCAGCAGCTTCTGCTCGATTATGGCGATCGGCTGACCCGCCAACACGCGCGCGCCCGGCTTCACGAGCACCTCGACAACGGGCCCGGACGCGATGGCGGCGACGGAGAAATTTCCCTCCTTGGCGGAAAGCACCACGCCGTGCCCGGTCACCCGCGTCGGAACCGACCCGAACACCGCCCACACCAGCGCCGCGATGCAGACGACGGCCGTCGAGGCCGCGAGCACGCGCGTCGCCGGCGGGATCACCCTGATTCGCTGGTCGAACTGGTCGGAGGAACGGATTCCCTTGAGCGCCGGTTCCTTGAACCTGCCCGCGGCCTCCTTGCGGGCCGCCGGGTTCGCCACTGCTGAGTCGCTCATGGATTGCTACCGCCCGTGCGTTGGAGCGTCATCGCCCCCGCTCGCCTCCCCATCTTCGTACTTACCGAGAAATCCCGGCCCCGCCAACGCCTCGATTCGTGCCCCTGCCCGCGACCCTCGCGCTGCGCGCCGCGCTGGTCGGCCGCGCTGTCGCGCGCGACGCGGACCGCCTATTGTAGAGTCGTGTCCGCGACGAGAGGAGAACCATCGTGAGGAAGCTGTTGCTGGCCGTCGCCGTGGCGGTGCTGCTTGGTCACCCAGCGAGCGCGCAGACCGGCGACAAGACGACCCTCGCCTTCGTCACCAACAGCGACACGGTGTTCTGGCGGCCAGCCGAGGCCGGCGTTCGCAAGGCACAGAGCGAGCTGGCGCGCTTCAATCTCGTGTTCAGGTATCTGCGGGAGCCGTCGACCGCCACGCAGACACGCATGCTGGACGACCTTGTCGCGGCGGGAGCCGCCGGCATCGTCGTCAGCCCGGTCGACGGCATGATCGACACGATCGACCGCATTTCCGGCAAGGTCCCCGTGTTCACCACCGACAGCGATGTCCCCGACAGCAAGCGCGTCGCCTACTTCGGGTCGTCGAACACCGAGGCCGGCCGACAGGCCGGCGAGCTGCTGCGCAAGACGCTTCCGGGCGGCGGCAAGTGCATGGGCTTCGTCAGCCTGCTCCGGGTCACCAACGCGCAACACCGCATCGAGGGCGTGCGCCAGGCCCTGAAGGGCTCCGGCATCGAGCTCGTCGACGTGCTGGCCGACGACTTCGACAAGGCGCGCGCCAAGCGCAACGTCACGGAAACGCTGGCCACGCGACCCGACATCAACTGCATGGTCGGCTTCTACGGCTACAACGCACCGCTCATCCTCGAAGGGCTGCGCGAGGCGGGCAAGATCGGCCAGGTCAAGGTCGTGGCCTTCGACGAGGATCCGATCACCCTGGCCGGCGTGAAGGACGGCTCGATCGTCGGCACCATCGTGCAGCAGGCCTACGAATGGGGCTACCTGAGCATGATCGCCCTGGCGAGGTACGTCGAGGGCCGGCGATCCGACCTCCCGGCCGACGGACGCATCATCCTGCCGACGCGAGTCATCGACCGCGAGAATGTCGACGCCTATTGGACCACCCTGAAGGCGATGCTGTGCTGCCTGCCGGCCGCGAAGGAGCTGACCCGCTGACCGGCGGGTGATCAGGCTCCGGAGCATGATCGGTTGACCTGGAACCAGGCGGACGCCTTCTCCGTCATTCTGAGCGCAGCGAAGGATCTCAGCGCCGCCTCCAATGGGAGTACCTCGAGACCCCTGGCGATGAGATCCCTCGTCAGGATGACAGAATGGATGCCGAACCGGTTCAACGTAAGCCGACTGCGCTCTAGAAGCTGACGATCGTCTTGAGGCCGAGGACCACGACGTCCCGGGTGGCGCTGCTGCCGCCGGGGCTGTGGATGTACTGGATGTTCGGCCGGATGAGGAAGCCGGGCGTCGCCTCGAACGTATAGTCCAGCTCGAGAACGTACTCCGAATCCTTGACCGGCACGGGCCCGAGCCCGAGGGCGTTCTGCAGGCTCGCGGCGTCGGTGATCCGGCGATTCTGGCGCGTCGTGCCGATGGCGAAGGCGACCACGTCGTTGGGGCGCGACCTGAACGGCCCGGTGTACCAGAAGCCGGCGGCGATCTGCCGGTCGGTCGTCGCCGTGACGGCATCGGCGATCGCCGCGTTGAAGAAAACGCGCAGGCCCTTGTTGGGGTTGTCGGCGCTGCTGCGCGTGATCTGCTGCTGGAAGCTCACATAGGCTCCGTACAATCCCTGGCGCATCGCCGGCGGCTGCCCGGATATCGCGAACGGATTGCCGAAGCCGTCGGACACGGCGTCGGGCTGCTGGCCCGACGAGTACCAGCCGCCGACCTTGTAGCTGCCGGCCAGCCAGCCGCCTCGGAACGTCGGCTGCCAGGCGATCTCGACCGGCACCAGCACGCCGGTCGAGCCGTGGTACCAGACCGGCCACAGCTTGTTGTCGAAGCCGAGATACTGCTGGTTCTGGTCGAACACGCCGACCTGGGCGTAGCCGAGCCCCTCGCGCGCGACCTTGACCCGGCTGCCCCACTGGCTGATCGGCCAGTTGAAGATGTAGCCGCCGGCAATGTTGCCCGGCTGCGAGCCGCAGAAGGTCAGGTTCTGGAAATCGCAGGGGAAGGTGGCGAAGTCGCCGCCGACCGACATGCGGCCCCAGCGCCAGCTCACCGTGCGATCGAGGTACATCTGCTCGAACCACATCTGGGTGAGCCGCACGGTCTGGCCGCGGCCGTACACCTCCTGGACGAGCTGGAAGCTGCCGAGCTGGGCATCCTCGACCAGGTTGCGGCCGGCGCGCGAGGTATAGGTGATCTGGATCATAGCGTCGTGCAGGCCGACGAGGCGCTCGAGATCCAGCGTCGTGCCGAAGGCGACCTGATCGGCATAGTCGACCATCTGCCGCACGCCCCCGGCCGCGTTGTAGGCGCTCTCGGTGACGTAGACGAGCTGCAGGTCGATGCCCTTGTCGAGCAGCGCCGTCCGGTGGCCGCCCCAGGTGCCGGTCAGCCAGGGCATGGGATGCGTGGCGGCCGACTCCGCCCGGGCGAGGTCGCCCCGGAGCAGCATCGCGAGCGCCAGCCCGAGCATCGCGACCGCCTGCCCGAGCCGCCGCAGCGCTGCCGGCAGGGCATTCGACCAATCGCTCTCGCGCGTCGGCAAGCTCGCGACCTTCCTGCGTCACCGCGTTGCAGTGCTTGAAGAGTGTTCAGGCGAGTCGAGCTCGGAGACGCGCTCGACCCAGCTCATCGCGTCTTCTTCCTGTGCCCTCACGAGGCGCGCGACCTGGGCGGCGATACGGCGGCGCACAGGCCGCGAACAGCTGTCGGGCACCACCAGCCGAAGCTCGCGCAGGCCAAGTTTGCGTCGCCGCTCGCGCAGCACCCTCATGCGTTCGGCCGATATCGACATGCCGGCACTCCGTGGCTAGGCAGCAACTGCCTAACGCGTTGTCCAAACCGGCGCAAACGAGGCGGTCCATCCCTGGGCCCCCGATCGAGCCGAACAGACTGAACTCATGGCGTCGCAATCGGCACGAAACGCCTCATGGCTCGAGGATGCGTCCGGACCGAAAATCGGCGAGCGCCTGTTCCGCGAGCGAGCTTGTCGGGTCTGCTTCGCATCGCGCTCGACCTTCCGGTCGAGCCGGCTCGCCGCAAGCCTCAGCCCGGCCGCGCCCGGCGCTTCGGCCACAGGCCGAGCACGAGCAGCACCACCGCCACGACCGCGAAGCCCGTCGACAGATAGCTGTGCAGGAAGATCGTCGGGTCGCCGTCGGAGATCGCCAGGGCCTGGCGCACCGAGCGCTCGAAGATCGGGCCCAGCACGTAGGCCAGGATG
This sequence comes from Reyranella sp., assembly GCA_022844015.1. Taxonomy (GTDB): domain Bacteria; phylum Pseudomonadota; class Alphaproteobacteria; order Reyranellales; family Reyranellaceae; genus Reyranella. Next base: position 43,589 of record JALHMO010000034.1, read on the forward strand.
ACGATGCCGAGGTCGAAGCCGTGCCGGCGCAGGCCGTAGCCGACGAAGCCGAACACCACGGCGAGCGCCACGTCGGCCGGGTTGCCGCTCGAGGAATAGACCCCGATCAGGCAGACCACGAGGATCATGGGCGTCAGGTAGGCGCGCGGGATCTGCAGGATGCGCACGAACAGGCCGACCAGCGGCAGGTTCAGGATCAGCAGCATCACGTTGCCGATATACATGCTGGCGACGACGCCCCAGAAGACCTCCGGCTGGCGCTCGAGGATGGTCGGGCCCGGCGTCACGCCATGGATGATGAAGGCGCCGAGCAGCAGCGCGGTGATGGCGTTCGCCGGGATGCCCATGCAGAGCAGCGGCACGAAGGCGCCGGCAGTGCCGGCGTTGTTGGCCGACTCCGGCCCGGCCACGCCCTCGACCGCGCCCTTGCCGAATTCCTCGGGATGGCGCGAGAGCTTGCGCTCCATGGCGTACGACAGGAACGAGGCCAGCACCGCGCCGCCGCCGGGCAGCAGCCCGACCAGGAAGCCCAGCGCGGTGCCGCGCAGCGTCGGCCCGACCGAGCGCCGCGCTTCCTCGGCGGACGGCAGGAAGCCCAGCACGCCCGTCGGCGCCGGCAGCACCTTCATCTCCGCCACTGTCTGGCGCGCCATGAACAGCACCTCGGAGAGGCCGAACAGGCCGATCGCCAGCGGCACCAGGTTGACGCCGTCGCCCAGCGCCAGGATGCCGAAGGTCAGCCGCGGCGTCATGCTGATCGGGTCGCTGCCCACGGTGCCCAGCAGCAGGCCGAACGCCGCCATCAGCAGCGCGCGCGGCAGCGAGCCCGACGACATGTAGGTCACCAGCGTGAGGCCGGCCAGCATCAGCATGGCGTACTCGGCCGGCCCGAACTTCAGCACCAGCTCGGCGAGCGGTGGCGACAGGAAGGAGATGCCGATCACGCCCACCGTGCCGGCGAAGAACGAGCCGATGCCGGCGATGCCGAGCGCTGCCCCGGCGCGGCCCTTGCGCGCCATCTCGTAGCCGTCGAGGCAGGTCACCACCGAGGAGGCCTCGCCCGGGATGCGCATCAGCACCGAGGTCACCGTACCGCCGTAGGCGACGCCGTAGTAGATGCCCGACAGCATGATGATGGCCGACGTCACGTCCATCTTGAAGGTGATCGGCAGCAGGATCGCGATGGTGGTGAGCGGCCCCAGCCCCGGCAGGATGCCGACGATGGTGCCCAGCAGCACGCCGACGAAGCAGTAGAGGAGGTTGTCGAGCGACAGCGTGACCGCGAAGCCCTGCAGCAATGCTTCCATGGGGACTCAGCGCCTCCGCGAGCTCGACGCACCAAGCCAAGCCTCATCCCGAGGAGCACGCCGCAGGGCTGCATCTCGATGGATGGGCCCCAGGCCAGGTGCCGGTTGCCCATCCTTCGAGACGCCGCGCTTTGCGCGGCTCCTCAGGATGAGGGCTTTGGAATGCGCGAAGCTGCGAAGCAGCGAAGAAGCGAAGACATGAGCGAGCGGGACGCTCGCGGTCCGGAAGACCATGAGCCCCCTCACCGCACCAGCGTGTAGAACGCGCGCTCGATCGGGCTCTCCGGCAGGTCGACCCGCAGGAGCCAGCCGAAGCAGACCAGGCCGACCAGCGCGGCGCCGGCGCCGTAGCCCAGCGCCGCCGCCCACGAGCGCCGCTCGGCGAAGCGCACGATGACGACAGACACCGCGATGGCCGTGGCGACGAAGCCGGCCCACGCCGCCCCCGCCGCCAGCACGACCAGCGCCAGCGCATAGAGCGCGAAGCAGCGCCGCGTCTCCGCCGTCGCCGCCACCGTCTCGGAATCGCCCTCCTCGGTCTCGCCGGCGCGGCCCGGCGCCACCACGACGAGCAGGGCCAGGGCGACGCACACCGCCGCCACCAGTTGCGGGAAAAAGCCGGCACCCGGCCCGTCGAAGCCCCAGCTCTCGAGCCGCAGCGCCTGCGCCAGCCCGACCAGCGCCGCCGCCAGCAGGCCGAGCGCGCCGAGCCGCGCGCCGCCCAGTCGCCCCAGGCCGCTCCAGCGGCTCACGGCGCCACCCGCTGACGCACGTCCGGCCGCTTCGGCACGCCCGCCTGCTGCAAGACGCCCACGTGCTGCAACAGGCCCACGAGCCGCAACAGGCCTGCGTGCTGCAACAGGCCCGGCCACTTCAACGCGTTCACCTGCCTCGAAGCGCTCACCTGCCTCGAAGCGCTCACCTGCCTCGAAGCGCTCACCCGGTTCATGGCGACCCGACGATTCATCCCGCCCGGCCCTTCATCAGGCCGGCTTCTTGGCCATGCCGGTTTCCTTGAGGATCGGCACCAGCTCGCCCTCGATCGACTTCAGCAGCGCGGCGTAGTCCTTGCCGCTGCGCCACACCGGCTCGATGCCGAGATCGTCGATCTTCTTGCGCACGTCGTCCTCCGCCATAACCTCGGCCAGCGCCTTCTCCAGGCGCTCCTTGATCGCCGGATCGACGCCGGCCGGCAGGGCGTATCCGAACGGGCCGTTGGTGACGGCGTTGTAGCCCAGTTCGCGCAGCGTCTTGACCTCGGGATAGTACGGCCAGCGCTTCTCGGCCGCCGAGGCGAGCAGGCGGAGCTTGCCGGCCTCGATCTGCGGCCGCATCTCGGTGACGGTCTGGATCACCGCATCGACGTGTCCGCCGATCGCCGCCGTCACCGATTCGACGCCGCCCGGGAAGACGACCCAGCGGAACTTGGCGCCGGTGAGCTTGGCCAGCTGGAACATCGCCACGACGTTGGTGACGTTGTTGGAGCTGTAGGTCTGCTGCTTCTGCTTGCCGGCGGCGATCAGGTCGTCGATCGACTTGATCGGCCCGTCCGCCCGCGCGCCGACGCCGTAGCGCAGCGCCGCCACCTGGCCCAGGATATCGAACGCCTTCCACGGCTCGTAGGTCACGTTCATCATGTTGGGCACGGCGATGTGGGAGGAGATCGCCACCAGCCCGAACGTGTGCCCGTCCGGCGTCGCCTGCGCCAAGGTCGTCGGCCCGAGCGCGCCCGCGCCGCCCACGACGTTCTTGACGATGACCGTGGCGCCCAGCTTCTTCTCGAGCGCCTGCGCCAGGATGCGCGCCGTCAGGTCGGTCGCGGCGCCCGGCGCGTTCGGATTGATCAGCGAAATTTCGCGAGCCGGCCACTTGCTCGACTGGGCGATGGCGGGCGCAGCCGGGGCCGTGGCCACGATCGCGGCCAGGGCGCTGCCTCCCCGCAGGACGGTTCTACGACGCAGACGCATGACGACTACTCCTCCCATGGATCCGGCCGGTGCCGGAGGACGCAAATGTGGGAGAATGAATGCCCATTCACCGGCGCGACCGCAATGGGCTCTTGGCCGCAGGTTCCGCGCCACCCTCGGACGCCAACTTTCCGGTTCTCCTCCCCGGCGTCGCTGCACCGGAGTGGACACATCCAGATCGGGATGGAGGTCGCTCATTGGGTCCTCTCCGCCCGCGCGAGCGGCGCGTGAGCGGGGGGAGAGGAAGGGGCTGTCGAATTCACACATCATGCTGTCCTCCCTGCGCGAAGCGCGGGGAGGTGCCCCCGACAGGGGGCGGAGGGGTCAAGGGGAACACACGTCCCGCTTGAACAGTTGTCTTGGCGATACGACCAGCCGGCGATGACATCCCAACGCGATGCACTTGCCCCGCAATTGAACCGCAAGAACATGGACGGACGCTTCGACTGAGGCTCCTGACCCCTCCGCCCCCTGTCGGGGGCACCTCCCCGCGCTTCGCGCAGGGAGGACGACATGACGTGCGAATTCGACAGCCCAGCTTCGCTGGGGACAAGAACAGGAAAGTTGGCGCGCTGCTGGCAATCGCGGGCCCAGCGCATCCCACCAAACATTCCTCTTTTATACATGTATAGAGTTGACATAAAGATTCTGTTTTTATACATGTATCATTAATACATCATTGGAGCCGCTGGCTCCGGCACGAGGGGGAAACGCAATGCATCGAGATCGGATCAACGACGGGCGCACGCTGCGGACGGCGGCGGCACGCCTGCCGGCAGCCCTGCTCGCCGGGACCTGCCTGTCGACGTCGCGCCTGGCGCTGGCCGGC
>JALHMO010000035.1 GCA_022844015.1 Reyranella sp.
TTGCCGCGCGGGCTTCGATCCCGCTGAACCGCTTCAATAGGTTTCCGATCAATCAATCACATGACCTTCCTCCTCTTCAGGGCTTACCCTGGCGCTACTTCGCTGCGCTCAGGACGACAGAAAAGTTCGCGGCAGCGACCTCATCAATCGCCCAAAAGCGACTATCGAAAAAGTCACAGACTCTCAGGATGAGGACATTGCTGGGCCGGCCGAAGTTAGCAACTATGAGCGCGCCACTCGCGTGGCACTCATAGAGTGTGTGATCGACACGGAGAGCGCCCCACAGGAGTGGCGCGCTCCCAACAAAAAGACGAGGAGAAAAAAATTGTCGCGGGGGGACGGCAAAGTATCACGCCGCCTTGATCCGGATTGCCTTGCCAGCGTCCGGACCCAGCGTCACTTACTAGGCCATGTCGCGCATTCTCGCCCTGCTGCTCGGCCTGCTGATGGCGGTCCCCGCCTTCGGCCAGACGCCCGCCTCCAGCGACTCTTCTGTCGCGCAGACCGACAACGTACGTGCCGAGCTGATGGCCGAGGTCGCCGCAGTGAAGCCCGGCGAGCCGTTCTGGGTCGGCCTGCGCCAGACCATCCGGCCGAAATGGCATACCTACTGGAAGAACCCGGGCGATTCGGGCCTGCCGATCGAGATTCGCTGGACGCTGCCGGACGGCGTGAGGGCCGATCCGATCGTCTGGCCGACGCCGCACCTGTTCGACGTCGGCGGCATCATCAATTACGGCTTCAAGGACGAGGCGATGCTGCTGGTGCGCATCGTGCCGCCGGCCGATTTCAAAGGCCCATCGCTAGCGATCACCGCCGATACCAACTGGCTGGTCTGCGAGGACGTCTGCATCCCCGAGGAGGCCAGGCTCTCGCTGACCTTGCCGCTTGCCGCTGCGTCGTCGCCGGCGCCGCCCGCGACGCGTGCGATCTTCGACAGGGCGCGGCAGAACGTGCCCACGGAAAGTCCCTGGCCGGCACGCTACGGCGTCGCCAAGTCGGGTGACCCGACCCTCGTCGTCGAGGCGCGCGGGCTGAAACCCGACACGATCCGAGACGTCTACTTCTTCCCCGCCGAATGGGGGCCGATCGCCAGCATGGCGAAGCAGAGCGCCAGCGTCGGTGCCGACGGCATCCGCATCCCGCTGAAGCGCGGCGACGCCAAGGCGGCCCTGCCGGAGCATTTGGCCGGCACCCTGGTCCTGACCGAGAGGACCGGCGGCGGGGAGGTTCGCCAGGCGTTCGACATCTCGGCCAGGATCGATCCCGCCTTCGTGCCGGCGCCGTCACTCGGGGCGTCGTTCGCCGCCGCGGAGGGCAGCGAGCAGCTCTCGCTGGTGCAGGCGCTGCTGTTCGCCCTGCTGGGCGGCCTGATCCTCAACCTGATGCCCTGCGTGTTCCCGGTGCTGGCCATGAAGGCGGCCGCCTTTGCCCGCCTCGCCGGCCACGCCCGCAGCGAGATGCGGCGCGACGGCGTTGCCTACACGGTGGGCGTGCTGGCGACGTTCGCAGCGATGGCGGCAACCGTCATCGCGCTCCGCAGCAGCCTCGGCGAGGTGAGCTGGGGCTTCCAGTTCCAGTCGCCGGTCTTCTCGCTGCTGATCGCCTACCTGTTCTTCGTCGTCGGCCTCAATCTCTCAGGCGTGTTCGAGGTCGGCGGCCGCTTCGCCGGGATCGGCCAGGGACTGGCGGCACGCGGCGGCACGGCCGGCGCCTTCTTCACCGGCGTGCTCGCCGTCATCGTCGCCACGCCCTGCACGGCGCCGTTCATGGCGGCGGCGCTGGGCTATGCGCTAAGCCAGCCGGCGCCGCACACCGCAGCCGTGCTGCTGGCGATGGGGCTCGGCCTCGCCCTGCCGTTCCTCGTGCTGTCGTTCACGCCGGCCCTGCAGCGCCTGATGCCGCGGCCCGGTCCGTGGATGGACCGGCTGCGGCAGTTCCTCGCCTTCCCGATGTACGCCTCGGCGGTGTGGATGATCTGGGTGTTGACCCAGCAGACCGGCGCCGACGGCGTGCTCTACGCGCTGGGCGGCATGATCCTGATCGCCTTCGCGATCTGGCTGCTGCGGCTGGGCAGCGGTGCCTCGGCAGCGACCTGGCTGCGGCGCGGCCTGGCCGCGGCGGCCGTGCTGCTGGCGCTCGCCGCGACTCTCCGGCTCCAGGATGGTCCGGCCACCGCCGCCTCGGCCACCGGCGGCCCGACGACGGGCGTGAGCTTCGAGGGCTGGGAACGATTTTCGCGCGAGCGGGTTCAGCAGGCGGTTGCCGCCGGCAAGCCGGTGTTCGTCGACTTCACCGCCGCGTGGTGCATCACCTGCCTGGTCAACGAGCGGGTGGCGCTGGAAACGCCGGCGGCGCGCCGAGCCTTTGAACAGGCAGGGGTTGTGAAACTCAAGGGCGACTGGACCAATCGCGATCCCGAGATCACAACTTCGTTGAAGGATCTGGGACGGGCCGGCGTTCCGCTCTATCTTTTCTGGGCCCCGGGAGCCGAGCGGCCGAAGATCCTGCCGCAAGTGCTCACCGAATCGCTGATCCTCTCAGAGCTTGCTTCGTTGCAGCAGGCCAAACGCTAGGAGACCGTCATGTCGATCATCATCATCCGACGTCGTGGCCTCATTTTCGCAAGCGCGGCCGCGGCGCTGGTGCCGGCCGTGGCATTTGCCGCCAGCCCGGATATCGGCAAGCCCGCACCGCTCTTCACTGCCGTCGACAGCACCGGCAAGACCTGGTCGCTGGCCGACCTCAAGGGCAAGATCGTCGTGATCGAGACCACCAATCACGACTGCCCCTACGTGCGCAAGCACTACAACGGCAAGAACATGCAGGCGCAGCAGCGCGAGGCGGCGGCCAAGGGCGTGGTGTGGCTGACCTCGGCCTCGTCGGCGACCGGCGAGCAGGGCCACATGACGGCGACGCAGGCCAACGACATCACCAAGCGCCTCGACGCGGCGCCGGCCGCCGTGCTGCTCGACCCGCAGAGCAAGATCGCCAGGGCCTACGGCGCCACGGTGACGCCGCACATGTACATCATCGATGCCTCCGGTACCCTGGTCTACAAGGGCGGCATCGATTCGATCCCGTCGTCCAGCGTCGATGACATTGCGAAGGCCAAGCAGTATGTGCGCATCGGCCTCGACGAGGTGATCGCCGGCAAGCCGGTCTCCGACTCCTCGACGCGCGCCTACGGCTGCAGCCTGAAGTATCCGCGCACCTCGTCGTGACCGGGCTGCCGTGGGGGTGAACGATGCCGCACGACGGCTGGCATCCCCACGACCATGCCCCCGGTGGGCACCCGCATGACCGTGACGAGCCTGCACACGGTCATGGTGTGGGCATGCACGACCATCGACGCGGGCCGCCGACCCGGCGGCTCGTGCTCACGGCGGCGAGCTTCCTGCCGTTCGGCGGCGCCAGCGCCCAGACGGTCGATGCCGGGCGGCGCATCGCCGAGCAGGCGAGCCGCTTCCTCGCCTCGCTCGACGACGGCCAGCGCCGGCAGGTCCTGATCGCCTTCGACGCGGCCAACCGGCTCGACTGGCACTACATCCCGCGCAGCCGTCCCGGCCTCGCCCTCGGCGAGATGAAACCCGCGCAGGCCGAGGCGGCGCGCGCCCTGTTCGCCACGGTGCTGAGCCCGCGCGGCCTCGAGATGCTCGACGGCGTGCGCCTGCTCGAAGGCGTGCTGCGCGAGCAGCAGGGCAGCTTCCGCGACCCCGGCCGCTACTACGTCTGCATCTTCGGCACGCCGGGCCGCTTCCCCTGGGGTTGGCGCTTCGAAGGTCATCACCTGTCGCTCAACGTCGCCCTGCCGGCAGCCGGCCATGTGTCGGCGACGCCGTTTTTCGTCGGCGCCAACCCTGCGATGGTGCGCGACGGCCCGAGCCGGGGCTTCCGCCTGCTCGGTGAGGCGGAGGATCTGGCGCGCCAGATCATGGCCGGCCTCGACGAGGCCGGGCGGCGCACCGCGCTGATCGCCAACCGCTCGTTCGGCGAGATCGTGGCGAGCCCGCAGCGCGAGCAGGAGCTCGGCCAGCCGCGCGGTCTCGCACTCTCGGCGATGGACGCCAGCGCGCGCGCCAAGGCCGAGGCGCTGATGGACCGCTTTCTCGGCACGCTCGCGCCCGACCTCCTCGCCGCGCAGAAGCGTCGAGTCATGGAGCAGGGGCTGGAGCGCTTCCGCTTCGCCTGGGCGGGATCACTCGTTCCCGGCGAGGCGCATTACTTCCGCGTGCACGGGCCGGCGACCTTGATCGAGCACGACAACACGCAGAACGGCGCCAATCACGTCCATTCAGTGTGGCGCGACCTCGCCGCCGATTTCGGCCGCGATGCGCTGGCCGATCACTACCGCCGGCAACCTCATCGCTGAGCGCCGGCCGGCATGTCGGTGCGTGCGACTACTGAACAGCATGGTGATACTCTTCTCCCGTTCCCGTGAGTGAGCCGACACCGTGAGCTGGCGAAGGCGGACAACCTACTACGCTCTCCTGGCCGTCCTCGTCGTGGCGGCAGTGGAACTGCTGTCGGCCGCCTTCCTGCATCTGCAGCACAGCCACCGCATCGGCGCGGCGGCGGGCCGCGGGATCGGCTCGCCGACCCTGGAGGTCCTGCGCCAGGCCCGGGCCGTGCTGTTCCCCGAGCCGCCCTACACCCGCATGGTGCGGATCCCGGACGGCTTTTTCGTCGAGGACGCCCGGCAGGGCTATCGCGCCAATCCCGGCCGCTATGTCTTCCGCTACATCCGCCAGCGCGACGGCAAATCCGAGCACATCGATACCGTCGTCTCCATCGACCGCGACGGCACGCGCTTCACCGGCAACGCGCCGGCCAGCCCGCAGCGGCAGATCCACATCCTGGGCGATTCCTTCGTGTTCGGCGACGGCGTCAACGACGGGCAGACCTTTGCCTTCCTGATCCAGACGGCGTTCACCCGCGACGCCGTGCACCTGCATGCCTTGGGCGGCTACTCGTGGGCCAATGCCTTGGTCACGCTCGAGCAGATCAAGGATCGCGTCGGCGCCAACGACGTCGTCGTCCTGGGTTATGCCCTCTACTACAAGGAACGCCATGTCGCCGCGCCGGCCCGGCTGCGCAGCATCCGGACCTGGATGGCGACCAGCTTCCCCGACATAGAGCCGTCGCGGAAGGACCGGCTGCTCCGCGCCGGACTCGACGGCAACGGTCGGCTCGTGCTCGACACCATCCCGATGCACTGCCGGTTCAATGCCAGCTACTGTGCGGGCCCGGAGCCGAGCGCCGGGCAGGTCGACAATGTCTCGATCGCGCTCCTGCGTGCGATCGCCGCGACGACACCGGCCAAGGTCTACCTGCTGCACATGTTCGGCCCGAAGGACGACCCGGTGCTCGCCGACCTGCCCGCCAATGTCGAGCTGATCCCCGCGACGCCGGCCGACTTCAGCTACGCGATGCGCGACGACGTCATGGGCTTCGACGACCACGGCGGCCCGTACTGGCACTACGCCCAGTTCACGCGCCTGAAGCAGGTTCTCGCGGTCGATTGACGATTGTGCCGCCATCCGTGGCGCGCTCCCGGCAATGATCAACGCCGCAATCGCAATGCGCGGACACCGAAGGCTTTGGCCGCTCGAGGCCAGGATGCCGACCGTGGCAGAGCCGGCGAGGGCGCGATCTATGCGTCCGCGATGCGCTTGCCGGTGCTCGTGTCGAACAGGTGGAGAAGGCCGGGGTCGACCTTGAAGCGGCGCTTCTCGCCGGGCTTGGCCAGGACATGGCCGGACTGGCGCACGGTCACCAGCTCGCGCGCCTCGCCGTAGCGGCCGTGCAGCAGCGTGTCGGCGCCGAGCGGCTCGGCCAGCTCGACGTCGAAGGCGAGCGGGCCGTCGTCGGCCGGATGGAGATGCTCGGGCCGGATGCCGAGCGCGACCGGCGTGCCAGCGGCCGCCGCCGTCGCCCGGCCGAGCGGCAGGCTGATCGGCGCCGTGCCGATGCCGGCGACATCGACCGACCGCGCGTCGGCCGACACCTTGGCTGCCAGGAAGTTCATCGCCGGCGAGCCGATGAAGCCCGCCACGAAGGTCGAGGCCGGGCGGTCGTAGACATCCATCGGCGTGCCGATCTGGTCGGCGACGCCCGAGTTCATGACGATCAGCCGGTCGGCCAGGGTCATCGCCTCGACCTGGTCGTGCGTCACGTAGATCGAGGTGACGGCGAGCTCGCGCTGCAGGCGCTTGATCTCGAGGCGCATCTGCACGCGCAGCTTGGCGTCGAGGTTGCTGAGCGGCTCGTCGAACAGGAACACCGCGGGCTCGCGCACGATCGCGCGGCCCATGGCGACGCGCTGGCGCTGGCCGCCCGACAGCTGGCGGGGTCGACGATCCAGGAAGGTGCCGAGTTCCAGGGTCTGGGCCGCCTTGCGCACGCGGCGGTCGATCTCGGCCTTGGGCATGCCGCGAATCTTCAGGCCGTACGCCATGTTGTCGTACACGCTCATATGCGGGTAGAGCGCGTAGTTCTGGAACACCATGGCGATGTCGCGATCCTTGGGCTCCAGCTCGTTGACCACGCGGTCGCCGATCGCGACCTGGCCGCCGGAGATGCGCTCGAGACCCGCCACCATGCGCAACAAGGTGGACTTGCCGCAGCCCGACGGCCCGACGATGACGATGAACTCGCCGTCGGCGATCTCCATGTCGATGCCGTGGATGACCTCGAGCTTGTCGTAGGTCTTCTTGACGCCGCGCAGATGGACTTGCGCCATCGCCTATTTCTCCGTGTCGACGAGGCCGCGCACGAACTGGCGCTGCATGAAGATCACCACCAGCACCGGCGGCAGCATAGCCAGCATCGCCATCGCCATCAGCAGGTTCCAGCTCGGCGCTGAATCGACCGCGTTGGACTGGCGCGTGACGGCCATGACCACGGTGTAGAAGCTCTCCTTGGTGGTGATGAGCAGCGGCCAGAGATACTGGTTCCAGCCATAGATGAACTGGATCACGAACAGCGCGGCGATCGAGGTGCGGCTCATCGGCAGCAGGATGTCCCAGAAGAAGCGCAGCGGCGAGGCGCCGTCGACGCGCGCCGCCTCGGTGAGCTCGTCGGGCACGCTGAGGAAGAACTGGCGGAACAGGAACGTGGCGGTCGCCGAGGCGATCAGTGGGATGATCAGGCCGGAGTAGGAATCCAGCATGCCGAGATCGGCGACGACGCCGTAGGTCGGCACGATTCGCACCTCGACCGGCAGCATCAGCGTGACGAAGATCGCCCAGAAGAACCACATGCGCAGAGGAAAGCGGAAATAGACGATAGCGAAGGCGGAGATGATCGAGATGGCGACCTTGCCAAGCGCCACGCCCAGCGCCATGACCATGCTGTTCATCAGGGTCACCCAGATCGGCGTCTCGCTGAAGCCACGGCCGAATCCCTCGACCAGGACTTGGCGGTAGTTCTCAAACAGGTAGGGACCAGGCAGCAGTGGCACCGGCGAACGCAGCATGGTGGCCTGATCGTGGGTCGAGGCAACAAAGGTCATCCACACCGGGAAGCCGATGATCAACACACCCAGGATCAGCACGAGATGGCTGAGGAAGGTCACGATGGGGCGGTTCTCGACCATCAGTAGTGCACCCGCCGCTCGATGAAGCGAAACTGCACAAAGGTGAGCGCAATGACGATCAGCATGAGGATTACCGACTGGGCCGAAGAGCCGCCGAGATCCTGGCCGCGGAAGCCGTCATTGTAGACCTTGTAGACCAGGATGTTGGTCGCCTGACCCGGCCCACCCTTGGTAAGCGCGTCGATCACACCGAACGTGCCGAAGAAGGCGTAGAGGATGTTGATCACCAGCAGGAAGAAGCCGGTCGGCGAAAGCAGGGGAAACACGATGTCCCAGAAGCGCCGCCCTGGACCTGCGCCGTCGATCGCGGCCGCCTCGATCAGCGAGCGCGGGATCGACTGCAGGCCGGCCAGGAAGAACAGGAAATTGTAGCTGACATGGTTCCACACCGCGGCCATCACCACCAATAGCAGAGCCTGATTGCCGCTAATGACGTAGTTGAACTCGATGCCGATGCCGCCCAGGAGCCATGCGACGATGCCGACAGAGGGATTGAACAGGAAACCCCACAGCACACCGGCGACCGCCGGTGCTACCGCGTAGGGCCACACCAGCAAGGCCTTGTAGGCGGTGGCCCCACGGATCACGCGATCGGCCATCACCGCGAGCAGCAACGAGAAGGCCAGTCCGATTGCCGCCACGAGGGCGCTGAACACAAAAGTCAGCCGCACCGAAGCAAAGTAGGCCGGATCGGCGAGCAGATGACTGAAATTGTCGAACCAGACGAACTTGCTGTTGCCACCGAATGCGTCCTCGAGCAGCACCGATTGCCAGATCGCCTGGCCGGACGGCCAGAAAAAGAAGACAAGCGTGATGATGATCTGCGGCGCTACCAGAAGGTAGGGCAGGAACCTCTCGTTGAAAGTGACGCGTTTTTCCATCAGCCGAGGCGCCCGCGTCGCCTTGAGCTCTCCTCCCCAGCAAAGCTGGGGAGGGGTAGCCAGAAGCTGCGCACCAATCGGCCTACTTGTTGGCGGCCTCGAACCTCTTCACCAACTCGTTGCCGCGCTTCACGGCATCGTCGAGTGCTGTCTTGGCGTCCTTCTTGCCCGACCAGACACCCTCGAGCTCCTCGTCGACGACGTCGCGAATCTGCACGAAGTTGCCGATGCGCAGGCCCTTTGAATTCACGGTCGGTGGGTTGAGCGTCAGTTCCTTAACCGCGACGTCGCGGCCGGGATTGGTCTTGTAGAAGCCGGCTTTCTCGGTGATCTCGGCCGCCGCCAGGGTGATCGGCACATAACCGGTTTCCTGATGCCACTTGGCCTGAACGGCCGGGCCGGCGAGATAAGACAGGAACTTGGCGACGCCCGTGTACTCGGCCGTCGGCTTGCCCTTGAGCACCCACAGGGTGGCGCCGCCGATGATCGAGTTCTGCGGCTTGGCGATGACATCGGGCCAATAGGGCATCATCGAGATGCCGACATTCTCCTTGCCCAAAGCCTTGTCGTTCGTTGCCGAGTTCGCCGAAGACCCAATCGTGAACGCGCACTCGCCTCCCGCGAACATGGCGTTCGACTTGCCGTCGCGGCCGCCGTAAACGAAGGTCTTGTCCTTGCTCCATTCGCCCAGGGTCTGGATGTGCTTGACGTGGGCCGGGCTGTTGAACTTCAGCTCTATGTCGATGCCGCCGAAGCCGTTTTCCTTGGTGGCGTACGGTAGATTGTGCCAGGCGCCGAAATTCTCGATCATCGTCCAGCCCTGCCATTGCGGGGTGAAACCGCACTTGGCGCCTGCTGCCACCGCCTTCTTGGCCATCTCGCCGAGCTCGGGCCAGGTCGTCGGCGGCTTCTCGGGATCGAGACCCGCCTTCTTCATCAGCTCCTTGTTGCGATAGAGCACCGGGGTCGAGGAGTTGAACGGCATCGACAGCAGCTTGCCGTCGGGCGTCGAGTAATAGCCGTAGACCGGCCCGATATAGGCCTTGGGATCGAACGGCTCCTTGGCGTCGGCCATCAGCTGATACACCGGATAAACGGCGCCCTTGGCCGCCATCATGTTGGCGGTGCCGACCTCGAACACCTGCACGATGTGCGGCGGCTGCTTGGCGCGGAAGGCGGCGATCGCCGCCGTCAAAGTGTCCGTATAGGAGCCCTTGTAGACCGGCGTCACCTTGTATTCGCTTTGCGACTTGTTGAAGCCGTCCGCCAGGGCGTTGACCACCTGGCCGAGGGTGCCGCCCATGGCGTGCCACCACTGGATCTCGGTCTGAGCCAACGCCGGCGAGCTCGCCAGCACGGCGGCGACCGCGACCGCCGAAAAATGGATCCGTGTCATCTCGAAAATACCTCCCTGAGAAGCCCCCGGTTATATCGATAGGCTACAAGACTGCGATGTGTCTGTTTTATTACAGTCTGGCGACAGTCCACCAAGTCTTGCGCGCCGACGCAAGTCACGAACTGCTCAATCGGCCCGCCAGGGCCTCCGTCATGGCCGAGAACACACCCGTCCAGTCGTCCTGCGACGACTGCCGGAACAGCCGCATCGTCGGGTACCAGGGGCTGTCCGGCCGATCGAGCAGCCAGCGCCATTCGGCGGCATGCTGCAGCGCCAGCCAGACCGGCCGTCCCAGCGCGCCGGCGAGATGGGCGACCGACGTGTCGGCCGTCACGACGAGATCGAGGCTCATCATGATCGCCGCCGTGTCGACAAAGCCGTCCGGCCCTTCGTCGAGGCCGTCAACAGTCTCGACCGCCATGCCGGCCGGCAGCCCCGCCAGCTGGTCGAGGCCGTCCTCCTTCTGCAGGCTGACCAGGCGCACGCCCGGCAGGCCGGCGAGCGGCGCCAGGCCTGCCAGAGGAAACGCCCGGCCGGCATCGGTCTCGGCCTGCGGGTTGCCCTGCCAGGCGACGCCGACCTTGAAGCCGCCGGCGCCGAGGCGCCCCTGCCAGGTTGCGATCCGGTCGGGTTCCGCCGCGAGATAGGGCACCGTCGCCGCAAAAGCCGTCTCGTCCGCGATGGCCAGGACGAACGGCAGGCTGAGCAGCGCGACCTGGTAGTCGAAGTGCGGCACGACGCTCGACGGAACGACCAGCTCGGCCGACGGCGACAGCGCGCGCAGCAGCCGCCTCAACCGGATCGGGACGAGAAAGACGACCCGGGCGCCGCGCGCCTCGAGCAACCCGACGAAGCGGCTGAACTGGATGGTGTCGCCGAGCCCCTGCTCGAAGTACACCAGCAGCGTCTTGCCGGCGATCGGCTCGCAGCCTGTCCATTCCGGCCCGGCGACCGGCGGGCGCCCGACCGGCTCCTTCCGCTGCTTGCGCGCCTCGTAGAGACGCCAGCCGTTGGCGAAGTCGCCCATCAGGAGGGTGGCTGCCGCCTTGTTCCATTTGGCATCGCCATAGTCCGGCTTGAGCGCGACGGCCCGGTCGTAGCTCGCGACGGCGTCGCCGGGCCGTCGGAGGTCGAGCAGCGCATTGCCGTGGTTGCAGTGCGCCTCGGCGAAATCGGGGCTGGCGGCGATCGCCCGCTCGTAGCTCGCGAGCGCGAGCGCGCTCCTCCTCAGCAGGCGCAGGGCATTGCCCCGGTTGTTCAGCACCTTGGCATGGTCCGGCTGGAGGGCGATCACCCGGTCGCAACAGGCGATGGCTTCCTCGGGGCGCTTCAGGTCGAGCAGCGCGACGGCGCTGTTGACCAGCGCCCGGACGTAGTCGGGCTTCAGCGCGAGGGCCGCCTGGTAGCTCGCCAGCGCGTCGGCGGGGCGGCCGAGATCGAGCAGGCTGTTGCCCCGATTGCAGTGCGCGCCGGCGGAACGCGGGTCGAGCGCCAGCGCCCTGTCGTAGCTCGTGATCGCCTCTTCCGTCCTCTCCAGGTCGCGCAGCACGTTGCCGAGATTGTAGTGCGCCGTGGCATCGCGCGGCTGCACCGCGAGCGCCCGCCCGATCAGGTCGACAGCCTCGTCGCGCTGGCCGGTCTGCGCCATGATCGTGCCCAGGAGGTGCAGGGCGTCGAAGTTGCGCGGCTGCCCGCGCAGCACCTGCTCGTAGAGCGCGCGCGCCTCGGCGAGCTTGCCGCCGCGATGGAGGACCACGGCGCGTTGCAGCAGGGCGGCGACATCGCCCGGCCTGGGTGCCGACGATGCACCTCTGGATGCCGGCGGGGTCACGGCCGCAGCGCCCGCAGGTTGACCACCGACACCGGGCGGCTCATGCCGCGGATCGTGCGCTCGCCCAATTCCTCGACCTCGGCGGTGTCCTCGACCGCGGCGGCGAGGCGGCCGCTCACCAGGATCTGTCCGTCGGTGGCGTCGGCACAGAGCCGCGCCGCGAGATTGATGACCGCGCCGATCGCCGTGTAGTCGAAGCGGTCCTCGAAGCCGATGCGCCCCAGCGTGGCATAGCCTTGCGCCATGCCGAGGCCGATGCCGAGCTGATGGCCCCGGCGCTTCCAGGTCGGCACGAGGGCCGTTACCGCCTCGCGCATGCCGACCGCCAGGCGCGCGGCGCGCTGCGGCGCATCGTGGCACGGCAGGGGATCGTTGAAGAACACCAGCATGCCGTCGCCGGTGAATCGGTCGAGCGTGCCCTCGTGGTGGCGGATCAGCGGGCCGACCGCGCCGTGGTACTCGGCCAGCACCGCCATGATGTCCTCCGGCTCGGCGGTCTCGGAGAACGCCGTGAAGCCGCGCAGGTCGCAGAACAGCGCGACGATCTCGCGGCGATGGTTCTCCAGCACCTTCTCCTCGCCGCCCGAGACGATCGCCTGGGCGAGCTGCGGCGCCAGGAAGCGGCGCAGCCGGCCGACCCGCTCGAGCTCCTCGACCTGGGCCTTCACCTTGGCCTCGAGGCCACGGTTCAGCGCCTGCACCTCGTCGTGCAGCGCCTTGATGCGCAGCATGGCGCGCACCCGCGCGACCAGCGCGCCATGGTCGATCGGCTTGGTGAGATAGTCGTCGCCGCCCGCATCGAGGCCGGCCACCACGTCGGCCTGGCCCGCCCGCGCCGTCACCAGGATTACCGGGATGAAGGGCAGCGCGCCGTTTGCCTTGAGGCGGCGCACGACCTCGAGCCCGTCGACCTTGGGCATCATGATGTCGAGCAGGATCAGGTCGGGCAGCAGCTCGGGCACGCACGCCAGCGCCTCCTCGCCGTCGCTCGCCGTGACGACGTCGTAGCCCAGCGCCGCGAGGCGCATGCGCAGGATCTCGACGTTGTCGGCGACGTCGTCGACCACCAGGATTCGCGCCGGCGTCCGCATCAGCCGCTCATGCCGACGCGAGCGCGCCGCTGACAGGCGCCAGCTTTTTGCCGCACGAACAAAGTCCTCATCCTGAGGAGGTCGCGTAGCGGCCGTCTCGAAGGATAGGCGACACACGAGTACGTCGGAAAAGCGGCGTCGCAGCACCGTGTCTGTTGTCCACCCTTCGAGACGCGGCCCTCTGGGCCGCTCCTCGGGGCGAGGCTTTTGGTAATGCCTGAGATCGCCGCACCGGTGGTGGAGTAAACTCCGCCACCGGTGGCGCGCTCGCAGCCATGCGCCTCGGCCGTCATCCGATGATGCTCCGCACCTTGGCCAGCATCTGGCGCGGGCTGTAGGGCTTGGCGATGTAGTCGTCGCAGCCGGCGGCGCGCGCCTTGTCCTCGTCGCCGGACAGCGCGTAGGAGGTCACGGCGATGACCGGGATCGCCGCGAGGGCCGGGTCGGCCTTGATGCGCCGCGTCGCCTCGTAGCCGTCCATGACCGGCATCTGGATGTCCATGAGGATCAGGTCGGGCCGGTGCTCGGCCGCCTTGACGACGCCTTCGGCGCCGTCGTGCGCCTCGATCATCTCGTAGCCCGCCATGCCGAGCAGGTCGCGCAGGATCTGGCGATTGTCCTCGGTATCCTCGACGACGAGAATCTTCTTGCTCATTCGGCGGCTTCCTTGACCGTCTGGGCGTTGATCGGCAGCGAGATGACGAAGGTCGAGCCCTTGCCGACCTCCGACTCGACCGTGATGCGCCCGCCATGCAGCTCGACGATGCGGCGCGAGATCGACAGGCCGAGGCCGGTGCCGCCCTTCTTGCGCGTGCTCGTGCTGTCGACCTGCTGGAACTCGTCGAAGATCCGGCTCTGGTCGCCCGGGGCGATGCCGAGGCCGGTGTCGACGACGGCGATCTCGAAGCGGTCGCCGGCCCGCGCGGCGCGGATCTCGACCTTGCCCTGGTCGGTGAACTTGATGGCATTGCCCACCAGGTTGAGCAGCACCTGGGCGAGGCGGCGGGCGTCGCCGATCCCCATGGGCAGATCAGGCGCAACCGTCGAGACGAGCGCGATGCCCTTGGCGCGCGCCAGCGATTCGGTAGCCGACAGCACGGTCGAGACCGTGTCGGCGACGCTGTAATGCTCCATCGCCAGCACCAGCTGGCCGGCCTCGATCTTGGACAGGTCGAGCACGTCGTTGATCAGGCCGAGCAGATGCTTGCCGTTGCTCTGCACGCGCTCGAGCACGCCCTGCGCCCGCTCGCCTACGTTGCCGTAGAGCCCGTCGACCATCATCTCGGTGTAGCCCAGGATGGCGTTCAGCGGCGTGCGCAGCTCGTGGCTCATGTTGGCCAGGAACTGCGACTTGTGCTGGCTGGCGATCTCGAGCTGGCGGCTCTTGTCGGAAATTTCCTTGAACAGCCGCACGTTCTCGATGGCGATGACGGCCTGGGCGGCGAAGGTCTCGAGCAGCTCGATCTGGCGCGCCGTGAAGGGGCCCGGATCGGGCCGGCGCAACAGCACGCAGCCGACCGCGCTGCCCTCGCGCAGCATCGGCGCGGCGAGCAGCGCCCGGACGTTGGTCCGCTTGGCAAGCTCGAGAGTCTTGCCGTGCTCGGCCGGATCGAGGTCGGCGATATCGGACACGTGAACGGTCCGCCCGTCGATCGCGGCACGCCCCGTCGTCGAGCTGCGGTCGAGCGGGATGCGCTCGCCGAGCAGCGCCGGCATCGAGCCCTCGTGCGTCGCGATGAGCTGCATGTCGCCTTCGCGCAGAACGATCAGTGCATCGTCGGCGCCACAGAAGCGGCGCGCCGCACCGACCACCGCCTTGAGCACCGGCTGCACGTCGGTCGGCGACTGCGAGATGACGCGCAGCACCTCGGCGGTCGCGGTCTGCTGCTCCAGCGCCTCGCGCAGCTCGGCGGTGCGGCGCTCGACGCGCTGCTCGAGGTCGGCATAGGAGGCCTGCAGGGCCTCCGCCGTGCGGTTGAACTGGTCGGCGAGCGACTCCAGCTCGTCGCCCGTCCTGATCGAAAGCCGCTGGTCGAGCGCGCCGTCGCCGATCCGCCGCGCGCCAGCCTCGAGCGCGCGAATCGGCACGACCATGCGGCGCGCCAGCAGGGCGCCGGCGGCGGCGGCCATGACCACGCCCAGGATAAGCAGGGCAAGCGCGCGCAGGCCGGCCTCGATGACAGGCCGCTCGGCCTCGATCGTCGGCACCTCGACGAACACCAGCCAGCCGAGCGCCGGGATCAGGGCATGCGCCGACAGCACCGACACGCCGGCGCGATCGACCGCGTCGACGGCATTGCTGCCCACCGGATCCGGATCCTTCAGCGCGGCCCTGACCTGCGCCAGCTCGCCCATGTCGGTGCCGCGCAGCACCAGGGAAATGTCGGGATGCCCGATCAGGCGGCCGCGCCGGTCGACGACGTAGACGTAGCCGTCCCGGCCGACCTTGATCTGCGAGATCGGGTCGAGGATGAACTTCAGGTTGACGTCGGCGATGGTGACGCCGGTGGGCCTCTCGCGGCTGCCGCTGGCGACCGCCATGGTGAGGTAGGGCTCGCTTTCCCGCCGGTACTCCACCGGGCTGAAATAGACCCGGTGGGCCATCGCCTCGACGAAGGCCGCCTCGCTCGACCGGTCGGTGCCGCTGCCGATCACGCTGATCGACACGCGCGAGTCGCGCAGCTGCTCGCGGCCTTTCGCATCGAGCTGCACCAGCTCGGTGATCGCCGGCACGCGCTGCAGCAGGCGCGCGAAGTCGAAGCGGCGCTGCTCGAGCGGCAGGCTCGCCCAGTGCGCCTGGGTCACCCAGCCGAGCTGGCGCTCGATCTCGCGGATGAAGGACTCGATCTTCTGCGCCGCCGCCTCGGCCTTCTCCCGCTGCACCTGGATCGAGGCCCGGCGGTTGTCCTCGTAGACGAAGTACATGTCGAGCACGGCGTTGATTGCCAGCACGCCGGTCACCAAGCCGACGAACAGCGCGACGTACTTCAGGAAGAGACCGCGCTTCATCCGCCGTGCTCAGCCGCTCGGCGCGGGTCGGCAGGCGCGCGATCGAGCTGGTGCCATTGCCTCATCGATGGTCGGTGTCCATCCGGTCGGGCAGTGTAGGGCCGGCGGCCGCCTTTTTCGAGGGCGGTGCCGAGGCGCGTCTCCGCCGGGTAGCGCGCCACGAACGGGAAACCTGAGCAATGGTCCCTCGCTGCGCTCGGGCAGGGCATTCGCGTACGCCGACTTCTCCGTCATCCCGAGCGAAGGCGCCCGAAGGGCGGCGTAGTCGAGGGACCTTTCTTGCCGATGCAAAAACAAGAAAGGTCCCTCCACTGCGCCTCGCTGCGCTCGGCTCCGGTCGGGATGACGGACTTTTTCCATAGGCGAATGCCCTGCCCGAGCGAGGGAGAGGACCTCGGGAACGGACCGCGCCATGGCGACAGCGCTGATCGGGACTGGTCACGTGGCCAGCGCCGCCAGGATGACGTCGGGCGCGTCGGTGATGATGCAGTCGGCGCCCATGGCAACGAGCGCGCGCGCCTCGACCGGGTCGTTGATGGTGTAGACGCCGAGCAGGTAGCCGGCGCGCTTGATGTCGTGCGCCCACAGGGCCCCGAGCCTGCGGCCGTTGACATTGAGGCCGATCGCGCCGACCGCCTGCGCCCGGGCGTGCCAGTCCGGCACCTGCTCGGCCAGCAGCAGCGCGCGGGCGTACTCCGGTGCCCTGTCGCGGGCCGCCGCCAGCGAGCGATCCTCGAAGCTCGACAGCAGCGGCGCCGGCAGGTGGGCCGGCCAGCACCGGCGCAGCGTCTCGACCGCCGCCCTCGCCGTCTCGGCCGCGCGGCCTGGACAGGGCTTGATCTCGACGTTGCAGCCGAGGCCGAGCTCGCCCAGGCAGGCGATCGCCTCCTCGAAGGTCGGCACGCCGGCGGGCAGGCCGGCACGATCGGTGTCGATCGCCAGCCGGTCGACCCCGGTCGTGCGCGCGAACGACTCGTCGTGCAGCACGATGGGCAGGCCGTCGCGGGTCGTCTTGACGTCGAGCTCGACCCACGTCGCGCCGCGCCGCCGGGCTTCGCGAAACGACTCGAGCGTGTTCTCCGGCGCATACGCGGCCGCACCGCGATGACCCACCACATTCGGCAGTTGCAGCATTTGCCCTGGCACCGTTAAGTCAGCGCGCCGCGATAGACCATGACCCCCGCCCTGTCGACCTTCCCCGATCGCTTCCGTCTCGACGGCCGCACCGCCCTGGTGACCGGCTCGGCGCGCGGGCTCGGCTGGGAGATGGCCAAGGGCCTCGCCGAGGCCGGCGCCCGGGTGCTGCTGCATGGCCGCTCGGCCGAGCGCCTGGCGCCCCGCCTGGCCGAGCTGCAGGCGGCCGGCCGTGACGCCGGCACGTTGGTGTTCGACATGAGCGACCGCACCACCATGGCCGCCGCGCTGGCCGGCGCCGGCCCGGTCGACATCCTGATCCACAATGTCGGCGAGCGCGACCGCCGGCCGATCCGGGAGATCGAGCCCGAGGCGTTCGCCCGCCTGATCGACGTCGACCTGGTCGCCGCCCATGCCCTGGTGCACCTGGTCATGCCGGGCATGATCGAGCGCGGCTGGGGCCGGCTGATCCTGGTGACCTCGATCGTGGCGTCGCTGGCCAGCCCGGGCAGCGCCTCCTACACCGCGGCCAAGGGCGGCCTGGCCGCGCTGACGCGGGTGCTGGCGACCGAGCTCGGCGCCACCGGCATCACCGCCAACGCCCTCTCGCCGGGCTTCTTCGCCACCGAGACCAACCTGCCGCTGGCCGCGACCCCGGCCGGCGCCCGCCTGCGCGAGCGCTGCCCGGCCAAGCGCTGGGCCGAGCCGTGGGAGATCGCCGGCGCCGCCGTCTTCCTCGCCTCGCCGGCGGCGGCCTACGTCAACGGCCACACGCTGATCGTCGACGGCGGCGTGTCGGCGAGCTACCTCGCCTGACGGCCGGCGTCGGCGCGACCGGATGGTCATGGCGGGGAGCATCGCACCCCACTCAGTGGCGGCCGTGGCCGCCGTGGGGCGGCGCCGCCGGCGCGCCCTGGCCGTAGCCGCGCAGCGCGGCGTAGCGGGCGATCTGCTGCGGCGTCAGCAGGTCGGCCATCGCGAGATGATATTCGAGATGCGTCGCCCGCAGGTCGCCCTGCAGGGCGGCGACGTCGCGCACGCCGTCGCGCAGGCTGGCCGCGGTCACGCTGCGCGCGGCGAACTGCCGGTCGAGCGCGCCCTCGGCGGCGATCAGCCGGGCGCCCAGCGCCTGGGCTTGCGCCTTCATGGCCTCGAACAGGGCCTGGGTCCGCTCGCGCTGCGCGGGCGTGAGGCCGAGCGGCTCGGCGAGCTCCAGCACATGCAGTGGCCCGGGATAGCCGTTCAACTCGGCGGCCAGCGCCAGGCCCATGCCGCGTCCCGCCTCGAGGTCGGCGATCTGCTGCGCCGACAAGGCCTTGAGCGGCCGCTGCTCGTGGCCGGTGTAGGGGTGCTGCCCCTGCTGCGATCCCGCCGCCTGGGGAAGCATCAGTAGGGCCGCCACGGCCATGAGGATCCCGCGCAGCTTGTTGTTGCACTCCATATGAACTATCTCCTCCTGCAGATACACGGTGTTTCCCACATGGATAACCGGGCGAAACGCTCGCACTCTCTGCGGCGTCCACTCGTAAGGCTTTGATTCAACAAACGAAAAACGCCTTGCCTCGCCCGGCTCGACGGCACCTGGGCGGCCCGATCAGGGAAAATTATCAGGGAATTGCTCGCACCAGAGCAGGGAATTTCGGGAATCCGAGCAGGGAAGCCGAAGCACTGACCAGCGAACCCGGCGCATCGGGCAGACGCCGGCCCACGCCACGGCGGGCGGCGAGCGGCGACCGCCGTGCCGAAAAAGTAAAACGACGGTCTTTTCTTGCGGTCGGTGCGGTCGCTTGCGGTCGCATCGGTTGGGATCAAGGGGTTGGCGCGACCGCAAGAGACCGTTTGGCGAGGCTGGTGCGGTCGCAGCCGCCGTCTTGCGGTCGCAGCCATCCGATGCCCGCTCCGTCGCATTGTCGCCTCCTCCTTCCGGGAGCGGCCGCGGAGAGTCGGCCGGGACTCTTGCGTGATTTGCGTCCCTGCGTCATCGGCCCTTGAAATCAAGGGCTTGGCCGCGACGCACCGAAGTGGCGTCGTGTCGGCGCTGGGTCGGCTCGTCTGGGTCATGGCGATCACGATGATGTCCCTGGGTTTGCCCGCGGTTCCACCGTGCGCGATATCAGGGCACCGCACGAGCGAGCAGGCAAGCCAGCCGGGCTGGCTCACTTTTGCAGCCACCAGCTCGTTCACTCCCAGTGGCGCGCATCCAGTACATGTTCACAGAAGGGGCGCGGGAATGCGCCCAGCGCCAGAATGCCTCTATGACAATGGACCCCGCCCACGCCATATTGCCCAAGTCATGCTGTTGATCCATCGCTCGCGGCGGGCTTCGGAGGCTGTCCGGAAGGTTTCGCCGGGCGGCGAGCTGTTCGTCGCGTCGGTGGTCGTGTGCATGCTCCTCGCCTCGTTCGGCGATGCCCTCGACCCGGCCCTGTTCGGCGAGGCCGGGCTGGAGTTCGCCCTGTTCGACTTCAGCGGCGAGCTCTCCCTCCTGTCGATGCGTCACTGGAACCTGCTGCAGCTCCTGCTCGCCGGCGCCGCCGTCTCCGCCGGCCTCGCCGTGCTGCGGGTCTTCGCCGCCGCATTCTTCAAGACCCCGACCCCGGCACCCCGCCGGCCTGTCGACAAGGTACCGATAGAACTCTGACGACACCCTGAAGCCATCGCCGACCGGTCCGACCCGACCGGCGGTTCGTCGTCATTCTTTCGTCGGAGACCCTTCATGGATATCGACTTCACGTCGGGCGCCTTCTGGTCCGCGCTCCTTGCCATCGTCCTGATCGACCTCGTGCTGGCGGGCGACAACGCCCTGATCATCGGCCTCGTCGCCCGCAATCTTCCCAAGAACACCCAGCGCAAGGTCATCATGTGGGGCACGTTCGGCGCCATCGCCGTGCGCGCCGTCATGGCCATCCTGGTCGTCTACATCCTGGCCGTGCCGGGCTTCATGCTGGCCGGCGGCCTCGCCCTGATCTGGATCGCCCGCAAGCTCCTGACCCCCGACCCCGAGCGCGACGCCGGCCACGCCGTCGCCTCCGCGCCGGCGGCGACCTTCGCCGGCGCCGTGCGCACCATCGTCGTCGCCGACGCCGTCATGGGCATCGACAACGTGCTGGGCATCGGCGGCGCGGCCCAGGGCAGCGTGGTGCTGATCGTGTTCGGCCTGATCATCAGCGTGCCGATCATCGTCTGGGGCAGCCACCTGGTGATCCGCCTGGTCGACCGCTTCCCGTCGGTCATCCTGCTGGGCGGCACCGTGCTGGCCTGGACCGCCTACACCATGATCGTGCGCGAGCCGCTGCTGGTGGCGTGGTTCGAGGCGCATCCCGCCGGCAAGCCGCTGGTCGCCATCCTGGTGTTCGCGATCTCGCTCGCGCCCTGGTACACCGAGCGGCTTCCCGAGGCCTCGAAGCCGCTGGTCGCCCTGTTGCCAGGCATCCTGGCCTGGATGCTCTGCATCGAGGTCGCGGGATCGTACCTCCGGGTCCAGATCGACTACCTGCTGACCTCGGAAACCGGCGGCTACGCCCTCGAGGCGATCCGCTGGCTGGGCTGGCTGCCGCTCGCCGCCCTGTACCTCTGGGTGCGCGAGAGGATCGCCCTGAGCGCCCGCCGCGCGGCACGCAGCTAGACGGGCCGCGCCCGCCCGTTGCCGCCCGCGCCGCGACTTGCGCCGCGGGCGGTCAGCGCCTAGGACGAAACCATGCGAAGAAGGCTGCTGCCGGGGCTCGTCCTTGGATTGCTGCTGTCGTCCCAGGCGCCGGCCTGGGCCGACGACATGAAATACTGCGCCGACCTGTCGGCGCTCTACCGCCGCTACCTCGGCAATTCCGCCGAGGGCAAGACCTTTCCCGACGTGACGGTCGCCAACGCCATCAACGACTGCGAGAAGGGCAACACCGCCGCCGGAATCCCGGTGCTGGAGA
The DNA here is from genome assembly GCA_022844015.1 of Reyranella sp. Taxonomy (GTDB): domain Bacteria; phylum Pseudomonadota; class Alphaproteobacteria; order Reyranellales; family Reyranellaceae; genus Reyranella. Next base: position 20,860 of record JALHMO010000035.1, read on the forward strand.
AGAAGCTGCGCGACGGGCGGTTCACGCTGCCGAAGCGGACCTGACGGAGGTCACGTCCCTCGGTTCGCAGTGTGACTGGATGCGCGCCAGGGATCGGGCCACGCTGATCGATCTCTCGAAGACGTGCGATACCGGCTTGCAGGAGAACGGCGCGACAGGGCCGATCATCTTCGGCCCCCGGGGCGGCTGGCCGGCAACGAGTCGACAGCGAACTCGATCTGTTCATCGACTACGAACCGGAACGAAGCCTCCGAACATGTTCCGCCTCATGAAGATCCAGCAGCGCATCTCGCAAGCGCTAGGCATCCCGGTGACGATCACGATGCGCAATGCGCTTCAACCTCTGATGAAGGAAAGTATCGAGCGGGAGGCCATTCGAGTCTCGTAGTGCCGAAGGACCCGACGGTCGCTGAATCCTGAGTGAGGACCGGTTTCAACTCACAATACAGGCGCGCTATCCCCGACTGCTGGGTCATTGTAAAGATCGTGAAGCGTAGGCTCGTCTGTCGCGTTCAGTCGCGTCGTGGTGCCTTTCACATAGTTCAACTGGAAGTCGCCCTTCACTTCGCCGTCTTCGACAGTGCGAACACCATCAAGCACGCAAAGCAACCCAAACAACGCGCGATCTACTGCACCTGCCGCGATTGCAGTCAGCATCAGTTGCTGCTCTCGGGGCAGAGAGCGATACCAACTCGCGCACTGAAGAAGGTCCGACCTTGGTCGACGTCCTGGCGGCACCTGCAGAACCTGAACGGTGTCCTCGATCGCCGGATTTCGGACGGTTGTCTTGATTCTTGCCACGAAAGTTCTAGCGTCCATTTCAAGCCTTCACCTTCGAGTCGCCTGCAGCGAGACCGCGAGCGGCAGCCACGGCTTGTCGGGCCAGTGCCAGTCGCCGTCGTCCTTCCTCGTCAGGATCTCGAACATGCGCCACGGCACCTGGGCGTGCTCGTGCAGCCAGTCGAGCGACAGGCCGGCGGCGAGCAGGCCGTTCACGGTGTCCGACAGGGGATGCAGCCAGTTGACGTTGGCGGCATTGACGAGACGGGCCGTCGGGTCGGCATAGTCGCGCTCGTCGACCATCGCGATCGGCTGGCGCGCGAAGTACGGCGCGAACCAGCCGGGGCGCCCGTCGGGCAGGCGCGCCAGGTCGTCGAAGACGTAGGCCGCGGGATGGGCGTCGGCGTAGTAGAGACGGCCGCCGGGCTTCAGGAAGCCGGCGACGATCTCGGCCCAGCGCGCGATGTCGGGCAGCCAGCAGGTCGCGCCCCAGCTCGTGTAGACCAGGTCGAAGGCGGCCGGCCGGCCGATTGCCTCGGGCGCGTCGTAGAGATCGGCCTCGACGAAGCGCGCGCGGCCGGCGAGGCCGAGCTCGGCGGCCAGGGCGCGTGCGGCAGCGATCGCCTCGCCGGAGAAATCGAGGCCGGTGACGGCGGCGCCGCGCTGCGCCAGGCAGAGCGTGTCGGCGCCGAAATGGCATTGCAGGTGCAGCACCTCGAAGCCGGCGACGTCGCCCAGCTCGGCCTCCTCGACCGGGTTGAGCATGCCGCGGCCGGCGCGCAGCGGCGCCAGATCGTAGCCGCCCGGCCCCATGTGGATGGCGACGCGCTCGTCCCAGTTGGCGCGATTGATCGCGCGCCAGTCGCGCGCGTCGGCCGTCACGTCACCACCAGCTCGCGGCCGGTCAGCCGGCGATAGGCCTCGAGGTAGCGCTTGCTGGTGGCGTCGACCACCTCGGGCGGCAGCGGCGGCGCCGGCGCCTCGCCGTTCCAACGCCCGGCATGGCGCTCGACGTCGAGCCAGTCGCGCAGGGGCTGCTTGTCGAAGCTGGGCTGCGGCTGGCCGGGCGCGTAGCCGTCGGCCGGCCAGAAGCGCGAGCTGTCGGGCGTCAGCACCTCGTCGATCAGCAGGATGCCGCCCGAGGCGGTGCGCCCGAACTCGAACTTGGTGTCGGCAATGATGATGCCGCGCGGCGCCGCGATATCGCGGCCGCGGCCGTAGACCTGGCGCGCCAGCCGCTCGAGCTCGGCGGTGACCTCGGCACCCAGCACCTCGCGCATGCGGCCGACCGTGATGTTCTCGTCGTGCCCGCTCTCGGCCTTGGTGGCCGGGCTGAAGACCGGCGGATCGAGCCGGCCGCTCTCCTGCAGGCCGGCGGGCAGCGCCTCGCCGGCGAGCGTGCCGTGCTTCGCATACTCGCGCCACGCCGAGCCGGTGATGTAACCACGGATCACGCATTCGACGGGGAACACGGTGCAGCGCCGGCACAGCATGGCGCGGCCGGCGATCTCGCCGCGATGTGGCGCCAGCGCCGGCACCGCGGCGACGATCGAGTCGGCGTCGGCCGAGATCATGTGATGCTGCACGGCGTCGCCAGGGGCGGACGTTCCGCCAGGGGCGGACATTTCGCCCAGCTGGCCGAACCACCAGGCGCTGAGCTGGGTCAGCACGGCGCCCTTGAGCGGGATCGCCTCGGCCATCACCACGTCGTAGGCGCTCACCCGGTCGGTCGCCACCAGCAGCAGCCGGTCGGCATCGACCGCGTAGACGTCGCGCACCTTGCCGCGGGCGATCCGCGTCAGGGGCAGATCGCTCGACCTCATCGCCACGCTCGTTTCTCCGTCGCCCGCGGCTACTTCGCCTCGTGGCGCATTTCCTCGAACACCTCCTTGGCGATGATCAGCGCCTCGCGCACCGATGGCACGCCGGTGTATCCGCAGAGATGCATCAGGGCCTCGGAGAGCTCGTCCTCGGTCCAGCCCTGGTTGCGCGCCATGCGCAGATGGATCGCCAGCTCGGGCCAGCGCGCCTGCGCGGTGTCGGAGATGACGCAGATCAGGGCGCGCGTCTTCATGTCGAGGCCGGGGCGCGACCACAGCATGCCGAACACCGCCTCGCGCGTGTAGTCGCCGAACTTCTTCATGATCGGGTCGTCGTAGACCGTCTTGTTCATCTTGTCGGCGTACGCCGCGCCCATCAGCTGGCGGCGGATCTCGCTGCCCTTCTTGTAGTTCTCGCTCTCGGCCATCGTTTCCCTCCTCGGATTGCGGCGCAGCCTAGAGCGATTTCCGGGGCGGGGAAACCGTCGGTGTCTCTCATCCTTCTTCCCAGCTTCGCTGGTACGGATCGGACACATCTCCAGTCAGTCGGGGCAGGGCATTCGCATATGACAACAAGAGCCGTCATCCCGAGCGGAGCCGCCCACAGGGCGCCGTAGTCGAGGGACCTTTCTTGCTGCTGCAACGCCAAGAAAGGTCCCTCCACTACGCCTCGCTGCGCTCGGCTCCGGTCGGGATGACGGCTCTTTTCTTCATATGCGAACGACCTGGTAGTCGGGAGAGGATCAGAGATGTGTCCACGCCGTAGCGGCGAAGCCGGGGAGACTCACAGCACGCCGGCGCGCACCACGATGCTGGGAAGATCGGGGCGGTACCCGCCCCGATCTTCATAGGAGGAGATGGTCACACCAGCCGATACCCCACGCCCGGTTCCGTGAGCACGTGACGCGGCGAGGACGGGTCGGCCTCGATCTTCTGGCGCAGCTGGCGGACGTAGACGCGCAGGTATTGCGGGTCGACGGTCTCGTCGCGCCACACCTCGCGCAGCAGGTGCCTGTGCGTCAGGACCTTGCCGGCATGGATCGCGAGCTGCTCGAGGATGTCGTACTCCTTGGGCGAGAGCTTCACGTCCTCAGGTCCGCGACGCACCAGGTGGCGCACCAGGTCGACGCTCAAGTCGCCGCTCGTGAAGGTGCGCTCGGCGCCCTGCTGCTGCAGGCGATGGCGCAAAGCGGCGCGCAGGCGCGCCATCAGCTCGTCGGCGCCGAACGGCTTGGTGACGTAATCGTCGGCGCCAGCATCGAGGGCCGCGACCTTGGCCGCCTCGTCGCCGCGGCTCGACAGGACCACGATCGGCACCGGCGCGATCTCGCGGATGCGGCCGATCAGCGCCTGGCCGTCGATGTCGGGCAGGCCGAGGTCGAGCAGCACCAGGTCGGGCCGGTGATGGCGCAGGGCCGACAGCGCCTCGGCGCCGGTCGGCGCCTCGAGCGTGCGATACTCGTGGGCGGCCAGGATCGATCGCAGCAGCCGGCGGATCGGCGGCTCGTCCTCGACGATCAGGATGGTCGAGGCGTCCCCGGTCACAGCGGATAGCTCATGGTGAACTGCGCGCCGGCTCGATCGCTGCGATTGGCGGCCGCGATCGTGCCGCCCTGCGCCTCGACGAAGCCCCTGGCGATGGCGAGGCCCAGACCCGTGCCGGCGCGCCGCCGGTCGCCGCCGTCGGCGCGGTAGAACTTGTCGAACAGCCGGTCGATGGCATCGGCCGGCAGACCGGGTCCTTCGTCCTGCACGACGATCTCGAGGCGATCGCCGGCACGGCGGGCGATGACCTCGACCCTGCTGCCGGGATCGGAATACTTGCCGGCGTTGTCGAGCAGGTTGAACAGGGCCTGCTCGGCGAGCACGAAATCGAGCGAGACGACGGGCAGGTCGGGTGCCACCGACGGCTCGACGACGTGGCCCTCGAGCAGCGGCGCGGCGCGCCGTAGGGTGGTCGAGACGAGGTCGCCCACCTCGACCGGCTCGCACCTGGGCACGATGGCGCCGGCATCGAGCCGCGTCATGTCGAGCAGGTTGCCGACGAAGCGGTCGAGCCGCTTCGATTCGCCGAGCGCGGTGTCCACCAGCTCCCGGCGCGTCGCTTGGTCGTAGCGCCCCTCGTCGCTGCGCAGCGTCGACAGGGCGCCGACGATCGAGGCGAGCGGCGTGCGCAGGTCGTGCGACACCGAGGTCAGCATGGCCGAGCGCAGGCGCTCGCGCTCGGCGCCGAGTCGCGCCTGGTCGATGTCCTCGGCCAGGGTCACGCGCTCGATGGCGACGGCGGCCTGGCTGCCGACCGCGTCGAGCAGCCGCCGGTCGGCGGTGCCGAGCTCGAGTCCCGGCTTCGACAGGATCCCGATCACGGCGACCGGCGGACCGCTGGTGCGGATCGGCACGAACAGCCAGCGGGCGCCGGGCAACGTGTCGGTGCCGCGTCCCGTCGGATGGTCGGCGTCCCACGACCAGCGCGCCGCCGCGAGATCGGCGTCGCCGAGCTCGCTGTCGGGCGGGAAGGCGGCATGCGGCACCAGGCTGCCGTCGCGCCCCTTCTCCGGCATCAGCATCACCACCTCGGCATGGAGCAGCCGCGCGAGATGGCTGACGACGATCCACAAGAGATCGTAGAGATCCAGGACGCCGGCGATCTTGCGGCCGAAGGCGTAGAGCTCGGCGGTGGCACGCGCCTCGCGGCGCGCCGATTCGGTGCGCGAGCGCGTGCGCGCCGCCAGCGTGCTGGCGACGATCGCCACGACCATGAAGAAGAACAGCGCCACGATGTTGGCGGGGTCCTGGATGGTGAACTTGTAGAGCGGCGGCAGGAAGAAGAAATTGTACGACAGCACGCCGAGCGCCGAGACCCAGAGCGACGGCACCAGGCCGTGGCGCGCGGCGGCGATCAGCACCGGCACGACGAAGACCAGCGAGATGTTGGGCAGATCGATATAGGCGTCGATCAGCTCGCCGAGGGCGGTCGCCGAAGCCGTGGTCAGCACGCCTTCGAGATAGGGACCGGGCGAACGGGGTATGTCGGACAGCCAGTCGGCCGCGCCGACCGGGGTCTTCCCGGCGTCGGACGGTGCCACCTCGATGGCGAGCCCGGACCCGCTGCGCACCAGCTCGTCGACCACCGAGCCGTGCGTGAGCTCGAACCAGCGCGAGCGCCGCGACTTGCCGACCACGACCCGGGTGGCATTGCGGGCACGCGCGAAGGCCAGGATCTCCTCGCTCACCGAGCGGCCGGGCACGGTGACGACCTCGGCGCCGAGCTGCGTCGCCAGACGCATGCTCTCGGCGAGATGGTCGCGCTCGGCTTCCGACAGGGCCGTGTGCCGGTCGGTCTCGACATAGAGCGCGATCAGCTCGGCATCCAGCCCGCTGGCAGTGCGCCGCGCGGCGCGCACGGCGCTGGCCGCGACCGGGCTGGGATCGAGGCAGACGATCACGCGCTCGCCGGCCGCCCACGGTCCCGAGATGGCGTGCTCGCGCATGTAGCTGCGCATCTGCTCGTCGACCCGCGCGGCGGTGCGGCGCAGCGCCAGCTCGCGCAGCGCCGTCAGGTTGCCCGGCGAGAAATAGTGGCGCAGCGCGCGCTGCGCCTGCGCGCGGACATAGACCTTGCCCTCGCGCAGGCGCGCCATCAGGTCGGCCGGCGTCAGGTCGACCACCTCGACCTCGTCGGCGGCATCGACGATGCGGTCAGGCACGGTCTCGCGCACCCGGATGCGGGTGATGCGCGCGACCACGTCGTTCAGGCTCTCGATATGCTGGACGTTCATGGTCGAGTAGACGTCGATGCCGCAGCCGAGCAGCTCCTCGACGTCGAGGTAGCGCTTGGGATGGCGACTGCCCGGGGCGTTGGTGTGCGCCAGCTCGTCGACCAGCACCAGCGCCGGGCGGCGCTTCACGATGGCGTCGAGATCCATCTCGCCCAGCACCCGGCCCTTGTACTCGACCTGTCGGCGCGGAACGATCTCGAGGCCGGCGAGCTGGGCCTCGGTCTCGGCCCGGCCGTGCGTCTCGACGACGCCGACCACGACGTCGACGCCGTCGGCCTTGCGACGACGACCCTCCGACAGCATCTCGTAGGTCTTGCCGACACCCGGTGCGGCGCCGAGGAAGATCTTGAGCTTGCCGCGTCCTTCCTTCTCCGCCGCCTCGAGGAGCGCGTCGGGCGACGGACGCCTGTCGTCAGCAGTTCCGGCCATTCCCCCTCGACGATGTCACTGCGATTTCAGGGCGTCGAGCGCGATGTTGAGCCGCAGGACGTTGACCCGCGGCTCGCCGAGCACGCCGAGGAAGCGGCCCTCGACATGCCGCTCGACGAGCTCGCGCACCCGGGCCTCCGGCAGACTGCGCTCCCGGGCGACGCGCGGCACCTGGAACCAGGCGGCGGCCGGGGTGACGTGCGGGTCGAGGCCGCTCGCCGAGGTCGTCACCAGGTCGACGGGAATGGCGGCACCGGGATTCTCCGCCTTGAGCTTGTCGACGTCGCCCTGGATGCGCTCGATCAGCGCCTTCGAGGTCGGCCCGGCGTTGCTGCCCGACGAGTTGGCAGCGTTGTAGGGTGCCGCAACGGACTTGCTGGAGTCGGCAGGATCGGGCGCGCTGGTCGCCGACGGCCGGCCGTGGAAGTACCGCGCCTCGCTGAAGCTCTGGCCGATCAGCTCGGAGCCGATCGCCTTGCCGTCCTTCAATATCAGGCTGCCGTTGGCCTGCCGCGGGAAGACGAGCTGGGCGATCTCCGTCATGGCCAGCGGATAGACGAGGCCGGTGATGACGGTGAGCACGACCATCATGACGATGGCGGGGCGGATCTCTTTCAGCATGGTCTGGTCCTCATTTAATTCTCCTCCCCAGCGAAGCTGGGGAGGTGGCCCGCAGGGCCGGAGGGGTCATGAGCCACGAGTCTGGAGCCCATGACCCCTCCGCCCCGTATGACGGGGCACCTCCCCAGCGATGACGCTGGGGAGGAGTCATGAGTTGCGGCGTCCCCATCACGCCAACCCCACGGCAGTGACCAGCAGGTCGATCAGCTTGATGCCGACGAACGGCACCGCGATGCCGCCCAGGCCGTAGATCAGCAGGTTGCGCACCAGCACCTGGGAGGCGCCGACCGGGCGGTACTGCACGCCCCGGAGCGCCAGCGGGATCAGGGCGACGATGATCAGCGCGTTGAAGATGATGGCCGACAGGATGGCGCTCTGCGGCGTCGCGAGCTGCATGACGTTCAGCGCCTCGAGCTGCGGGTAGAAGGCGAGGAACATCGCCGGGATGATGGCGAAGTATTTGGCGACGTCGTTGGCGATCGAGAAGGTGGTGAGCGCGCCGCGCGTCATCAGCAGCTGCTTGCCGATCTCGACGATCTCGATCAGCTTCGCCGGGTCGCTGTCGAGGTCGACCATGTTGCCGGCCTCGCGCGCCGCCATCGTGCCGGTGTTCATGGCGACGCCGACATCGGCCTGGGCGAGCGCCGGCGCGTCGTTGGTGCCGTCGCCGCACATCGCCACCAGCTTGCCCTGGGCCTGCTCGTCGCGGATGAGCTTGAGCTTGGTCTCCGGCGTCGCCTGGGCGAGGAAGTCGTCGACGCCCGATTCGGCGGCGATCGCCGCTGCCGTCACCGGGTTGTCGCCGGTGATCATGACCGTGCGGATGCCCATCTTGCGCAGGGTGGCGAAGCGCTCGCGGATGCCGCCCTTGACGATGTCCTTGAGATGGACGACGCCCAGCAGCCTGCCGTCGCGCGACACCGCGAGCGGCGTGCCGCCCGACCTGGCGACCTTGTCGGCCAGCGCTTCGACCTCGCGGGCGACGCCGGCCGGGCTCGCCTTGGCGTTGCCATCGGCGATCACCGCCTCGACCGCGCCCTTGCGGATCGACGAGCCGTCGACATCGATGCCGCTCAGCCTTGTGTAGGCCGAGAACGGGATGAACTTCGCATGCAGCGGCGCCATCTCGCGGCCGCGGATGTCGTACTTCTCCTTGGCCAGGACGACGATCGAGCGGCCCTCCGGCGTCTCGTCGGACAGCGAGGCGAGCTGGGCGGCGTCGGCGAGAGCGCGCTCGTCGACCCCGGCCACGGGCAGGAACTCGGTCGCCTGGCGGTTGCCCAGCGTTATCGTGCCGGTCTTGTCGAGCAGCAAGGTGTCGACGTCGCCGGCCGCCTCGACGGCGCGGCCCGACATGGCGAGCACGTTGAAGCGCACCAGGCGATCCATGCCGGCGATGCCGATGGCCGACAGCAGCGCGCCGATGGTGGTCGGGATCAGGGTCACGAACAGGGCGACCAGCACCAGCACGCTCATCGTGCCGCCGGCGTAGGCAGCGAAGCTCGGGATGCTGGCGACCGAGAAGATGAAGATGATGGTCATGCCGGCGAGCAGGATGTTGAGCGCGATCTCGTTCGGCGTCTTCTGGCGCTCGGCGCCCTCGACCAGGGCGATCATGCGGTCGAGGAAGGTCGAGCCGGGCTGGGCGGTGATGCGCACCTTGATCCAGTCCGAGATCACCTGCGTGCCGCCAGTCACGGCCGACCGGTCGCCGCCGCTCTCGCGGATCACCGGCGCTGATTCGCCGGTGATCGCCGCCTCGTTGACGGAGGCAACGCCCTCGATCACCTCGCCGTCCGACGGGATGAAGTCGCCGGTCTCGACCAGCACGATATCGCCCTTGCGCAGGCCGGTCGCCGGCACGCTGTCCCAATGGGTGTCGGAGACCGCGGCCAGGCGCTTGGCCATGGTGTCGGTCTTGGCCCGGCGCAGGGTCGCCGCCTGCGCCTTGCCGCGCCCTTCGGCGACGGCCTCGGCGAAGTTGGCGAAGAGCACGGTGAACCAGAGCCAGAGATTGATCTGGAGCGAGAAGCCCAGGCCGCCGGCGCCGGTCAGGAGGTCGCGAATGAACAGGACCGTGGTCAAGGTCGCGACCACCTCGACAGTGAACATCACCGGGTTGCGGATCATCACGCGCGGATCGAGCTTCCTGACGGCGCCGAGCAGCGCCGGCCCGAGGATGCCGGGGTCGGCCAGGGTGCCGACCCCCGCCCGCTTGCGCGACTGGATGGCGAGATCCATGGCGATTCCCCTCAATAGAGCGTGCCGGCAAGCATCGCGAAGTGCTCGACGATCGGGCCGAGCGCGAGGGCCGGGAAGAAGGTGAGGCCGCCGACGATCAGGATGACGCCGACGACCAGGCCGACGAACAGCGGCCCATGGGTCGGGAACGTGCCGGCCGACGCCGGCACGATCTTCTTGGCGGCGAGCGAGCCCGCGATCGCCACCATCGGCACGATCATCAGGAAGCGGCCGATGAACATCGCGAGCCCGATCGTGGTGTTGTAGAACAAGGTGTTGGCGCTGATCCCGGCGAAGGCCGAGCCGTTGTTGCCGGTGCCCGAGGTGTAGGCATAGAGGATCTCGCTGAAGCCGTGCGGGCCGGCGTTGGCCGGTCCGGCCAGGCCGGCCGCCGTCACCGTGGCGACGGCGGTGAAGCCCAGGATCGAGAGCGGCAGGACGAGGATGGCGAGCAGCGCCATCTTCACTTCCTTGGCCTCGATCTTCTTGCCGAGATACTCGGGCGTGCGACCGACCATCAGGCCGGCGACGAACACCGCGATGATGGCGAACAGCAGCATGCCGTAGAGGCCGGCGCCGACGCCGCCGACGATGATCTCGCCGAGCTGGATGTTGAACAGCGGCACCAGCCCGCCGAGCGGCGTGAAGCTGTCGAGCATGGCGTTGACGGCGCCGCACGAGGCGGCGGTGGTGATGACGGCGAACAGGGCCGAATTGGCAATGCCGAAGCGGACCTCCTTGCCCTCCATGTTGCCGCCCGCCTGCAGCGGCGAGGCGCCGGCGTCGACGCCGAGCCTGGCGATGCCGGGATTGCCCGCCGCCTCGGCCCAGTAGGCGACGAGGACGCCGCCCAGCCACAGGATGCCCATGACCGCCAGCACCGCCCAGCCCTGCCGCTGGTCGCCGACCATGCGGCCGAACACGTTGGTGAGCGCCGCGCCGATCGAGAAGATCAGCACGATCTGCACGAAGTTGGTGATGGCGCCGGGGTTCTCGAACGGATGGGCGGAGTTGGCGTTGAAGAAGCCGCCGCCGTTGGTGCCCAGCATCTTGATGGCTTCCTGCGAGGCCACCGGACCCTGGGCGATCACCTGCCGGGCGCCCTCGAGCGTCGTCGCCTCGGTGTAGGCGCCGAGATTCTGCGGCACGCCCTGCCAGACGAAGAACAGGCCGGCGACGATCGAGATCGGCAGCAGGACGTAGAGCGTGCAACGCGTGAGATCAGCCCAGAAGTTGCCGATGCCCCTGGCCGAGCGGCGGGCGAAGCCGCGGACCAGGGCGATGGCGAGCGCGATGCCCGTCGCCGCCGAGACGAAGTTGTGCACGGTGAGCCCGGCCATCTGGACGAGGTAGCTCATCGTGGCCTCGGGCACGTAGGCCTGCCAGTTGGTATTGGTGTCGAAGCTCATCGCCGTGTTGAAGGCGAGGCTTGGCTCGACCGCCGTCTGGCCGGCCGGGTTGAACGGCAGCACGGCCTGCAGGCGCATCAGCGCGTAGAGGCCGAGAAAGCCCACCAGGTTGAACAACAGCATCGAGACGGCATAGGTGAGCCAGCCCTGGTCGCTGCGCGCATCGACCCCGGCCAGCCGGTAGATGCCGCGTTCGAGCGGACCCATCACGGGCGAGAGAAAGGTGCGCTCGCCCGAGAACACGCGCGTCATGTAGCCGCCGAACGGCTTGACGAGCAGCACGATCGCCACGGCGAAGAGGGCGATCTGGATCCAACCGTCCAGGGTCATGGCTCGAGTCTCTCTCTAGAAGCGTTCCGGCCGCAGCAGGGCGTAGACGAGATAGACGAACAGGCCGAGCGTCACGGCCGCGCCGAGGATGTACTCGATCGACATGCCGGCCTCCTCACAGCCCGTCGCAGGCGTAGGCATAGGCGATGGCCAGGGCGAACGCGGCGCAGCCTGTGGCGATCAGGATGATATCGAGCATCGGGGACTCCTTCGATTTCCAGGCTTCAGTTTGCGGCCTTGGCGGCGTTGCGCAACCACCAGTCGAGCCGTGACCGAGGCAGGTCGGCTGGGCTTGCCGGTTCACAGCCGATGAGTCAGCCGCTCCCAGGCGATGAACAGGCAGAACAGGACGAAGCCCGCATACAGGGCGATGTCGATCATGGGTACGCTCCTCGCGGCCATAGAAGGGCGCGGATGCATAGGAATTCGAGCCGGCCGACGCGGGCGCGGCATAGCCGCGGCATAGGAATTTCGCGCCACCGGGATGCGCCGGGAGCACGCCACAACATCATGTCGTCCTCCCTGCGCGAAGCGCGGGGAGGTGCCCCCATAGGCGTTAAGCTAAGACGAATCCTCATCCTGAGGAGGCCGCGCAGCGGCCGTCTCGAAGGATGGGGCACACAGTAGATTGCTGAACAAGCGGTATCGAAGCGCTCCCTCCCTTGCCCACCCTTCGAGACGCGGCCCTGTGGGCCGCTCCTCAGGGTGAGGATTCGTCTTAGTTTAACGCCTATGGGAGGTGCCCCCGTCGCCCGGTCGTCGTCCTCCCTGCGCGAAGCGCGGGGAGGTGCCCCCGCAGGGGGCGGAGGGGTCGGGAGCCTCAGTCGAAAGCGTCCATCCATGTTCTTGCTGTTCGAGGCCTCGTGGGTCGACGACCAGTGGTGCCGACATGACGAGTGTTCTGGCAAAGCGTGTGCTGCTCTCGACCCCTCCGCCCCCTGCGGGGGCACCTCCCCGCGCTTCGCGCAGGGAGGACGACATGATTCCGGCTTCTGGAGTCGTGGAGCCAGCGCCTGTGTTGCGCCGACTTGGCCATTGACCGTGCAGCCGCACCACGCAATACCCGGCGCATGATCCCGGACACGCATCCTCTTGACGTCGGCGGCTGACCCGAGCGCCTCCGCCGCCCCCGACAAGCGGGCGGCGGCGTTGACCCTGGCGGCGCTCGGCGTAGTGTTCGGCGACATCGGCACCAGCCCGCTCTACACCGTCAAGGAATGTTTCAGCGAGTTTACAGGCCTGAAGCCGACGCCCGACAACGTGCTCGGCATCCTGTCGCTGATCACCTGGGCGCTGATCATCGTCGTCACGATCAAGTACGTCGTCGTGGTCATGCGGGCCGACAATCGCGGCGAAGGCGGCGTGCTCGCCCTGATGGCGCTGGTGTCGCGCCAGTCAGGCATTCCCGAGCGACGACGACGCGTCTACCTGATGCTGGGCATCGCCGGCGCCGCGCTGTTCTACGGCGACTGCCTGCTGACGCCGGCGATATCGGTGCTGAGCGCCGTCGAGGGCCTGCAGGTCGCCGCGCCGAGCCTGCATTCGGCGGTGCTGCCGATCGCGCTTGCCGTGCTGTGCGCGCTGTTCGCCGTGCAGCGCTTCGGCACGGCCGGGATCGGCCGCTGGTTCGGGCCGATCACGCTCGTCTGGTTCGTCGTGCTGTTCGTGCTCGGCGCCCTTCAGATCATCGAGGCGCCACGCGTGCTGGCGGCACTGTCGCCGCACCATGCGATCGGTTTCGCCCTGACGCATGGCGTGGTCACCTTCCTCGCCCTGGGGGCTGTGACGCTGGCGGTGACCGGCGCCGAGGCGCTCTATGCCGACATGGGCCATTTCGGCCGCGCGCCGATCCGCCGGGCCTGGCTGTGGCTGGTGCTGCCGTCGCTGCTCGCCAACTACTATGGCCAGGGCGCGCTGCTGCTCGACGAGCCGGCCGCGATCGACAACCCGTTCTACCGGCTGGCGCCCGAATGGGCGCTCTATCCCATGATCGCGCTGGCGACGGCGGCGACGGTCATCGCCTCGCAGGCGACGATCTCGGGCGCCTTCTCGATGGCGCAACAGGCCGCCCTGCTGGGCCTCAGCCCACGCGTCCGCATCCAGCACACCTCGGCGAGCGCGTTCGGCCAGATCTACGTGCCGGCGATCAACTGGCTGCAGCTCGCCGGCGTCGTCGCGCTGGCACTCGCCTTCAAGTCGTCGACCAATCTCGCGGCGGCCTACGGAATCGCCGTGACCGGCACCATGCTGGTCACCACCCTGCTGGTGCTGGCGATGGCGATGCGCGGCTGGAGATGGCATTGGGGCTGGATCGTCCCGGTGTTCGCCGCCTTCCTGATCGTCGACGGCACGCTGTTCGCCGCCAACATGCTGAAGTTCACCGACGGCGGCTGGGTGCCGCTGGTTCTCGCCGTCGTCATCTTCGCCGCCATGTGGACCTGGCTGAAGGGCAGGATGGCCGTCGCGGCGCGCGAGCATGAAGGCGCCCTGCCGATCGAGACCCTGCTCGGCAGCATCGGGCCCGGCCGCGTGCATCGCCCGCAAGGCACGGCGGTCTACCTGACGGCGTTCTCCGACAACGCGCCCAACTCGCTGCTGCACAATCTCAAGCACAACGAGGTGCTGCACGAGCATGTCGTGCTGCTGACCATCGCCGTGCCGGACGAGCCCTACGTGGCGCCGGATCAGCGCGCCGCGGTCACTCACCTCGGCAAGGGCGTCCACCGGGTGGTGCTGGGCTACGGCTTCATGGAGCAGCCCGACGTGCCGCGCGACCTCGCACGCCTCGCCGACAAGGGCATACCCATCGACCCGATGCGCACGTCCTACTTCGTGGGCCGCAACAGCTTCGTCGGCGGCGCCAGGCCGCTGCTGCCGCGCTGGCAGCAGAAGCTGTTCCTGGCGCTGGCCCCCTTCGCCGCCAGCGCCGCCGACTTCTTCGGCCTGCCGACCAACCGCGTCATCGAGCTGGGCAGCCGGATCGAGATTTAGGTCGCCATCCCTGGCCCGATGAACGGGCAGGGCATTCGCCTACGGCAAAAAATACCGTCATCCCGACCGAAGCCGAGCGCAGCGAGGCGTAGTGGAGGGACCCTTCTTCTTGCACCGTCGGCAAGAAAGGTCCCGCCGCCAAGGGCGCTGTAAACAGCGCCCGATCGGGTGGCTTCGCTCGGGATGACGGTATTTTTTGCCGTAGGCGAATGCCTGCGCCCTACCACTCGCCGCAGCCGAAACGCAGCAGGTTGCCGTGCGGGTCGTGGAGGTAGAACTCCTTCATGTTCCACGGCCGGACCTCGAAGGCAGACAAGCGCGGCACGCCGTTGCGGCGAAATTCCTCGAACAGCGCCGGCACCTGCCCGCCGCGGATGTAGCAGGACGTGTTCTCCGGGAACTGCCGTTCGTCGGTCTTCCAGAAATGCAGCTCCATGTCGTCGCGCTTGACGATCAGGTAGCTGGTTTCGACGTAATCGCTCGAGAAGCCGAGACGGTCGACGTAGAAGGCGCGCGTCTCCTCGATGTCGAGCGATGCCAGGACGGGGATGCAGCGCGCCGGATCGGCGGTCATGCGTCGAACGCCGTGAGCGATACCGCGCCGCTCGCCGGCGGCTGCAGGCCGCGCGCCAGGAAGTCGGCGAGGCGGGCGAAGATGCGGCCGGCCTCGGGGCAGCCGACATCCTGCACCACCGTCTCGGCGGCGACGTTGAGCAGCGCGTTCGCCGCGAGGTCGCGGCACTCGGCCGGCAGGTCGTCGACGGCCTCGGAGATCAGGCGCATGGCGCGCTGCAGGTCGGCGAGGCGGTCGGGTCGTTGCGCGCTCATGGTCAGTTGAGCCTCCCCGCGGCGGCGCCGGGCAGCGGCGCGAGGCGCAGGCCGGCGCTCGCCAGCGCGACGGCGAACGCCTTGAGGCGCACCGCCGCGACGCGCGAAGCGGTGGGCGCCATCATGACGTCGAGCGAGGCCAGCAGCGGCCGGTCGTAGTCGGCCTGCGCCAGCCCGCACAAGGCGACCAGCGTCGCCTCGTCGCGGCTCACCGACGCGCAGGTCGGCTGGTGGATCTCCATCGCCCGCCGCGCGCCGAACAGGAACGCGTCCATGGCGATCGCGAAGTCGGGCAGCGCCTCGAGCAGGCCGGCGAGCTTGAAGCCGCGGTGCAGGATCGAGCCCTCGCACGGCAGGCAGCGCTCCTGCTGCCACTGCCGCACCGCCCACAGCACGAAGCGATCGCCGATCGGCATGGCGCAGGCACAGCCGGGCCGCCCGCAGCCGGCACGCAGGTCGGACTGGAAGGGCGCATGCCGTTGGTCCGCTGAACTTTCCATGGCCTCACCTGAAGTCGAAGACGGTTGACAGATCGGCAGTATTATGAGATTGCGAGTCATTCGCAAATTAAAAGTGAAAGGAGCTGCGAAGGCCATGAGCCAGCCACCGCGCCAGGCACGGCCAGACGGAAATGGGGGAGAGCTGATTTCCGATCTGTCGGTCCCGGTCGTCGACAGCACCGCCCTGATGTGCGGCAAGCGTGAGCTGCTTATCCGGCACGGCGCCGACATCTATCGATTGAGGGTCACCGCTTCCAACAAGCTGATCCTCACCAAGTAAACGTACCCGAGGGACCATCCCTCCTCGGTCAAACTGCCCAGCCAGCCGGTCCCTCCGACCCGCAGCCAGCCAGGCGCCCTTTTTTCGTCTTGGGGACCCTGGCATGAAAGCCCAATCACTAATCGCATTCCTGTTGGCCACCACGGCACTCGGCGGCATTGCCGTCCTGCCCTTGCACGCGCAGACGCCGCCCGCGACGCAGGCTCCATCGGCACCCGATCCGCAGCCCGCCACCACCGCGCAAGCGCCGACGACCCAGGCGCCCACCACCCAGGCGCCGACGACCGAGCCGACGCAGCTCGATGCGGTGACGACGGCGGCGACGCGAACGCGGCGGCCGCTGCTCGACGTGCCGGCCACGGTGTCGGTGACGACGTCGGAGGATATCGAGCGCGAGAACATGCAGGACATCCGCGACCTGACGCGCAACGAGCCGGGCGTCACGGTCGGCAACAATCCCAATCGCGCCGGCTACCAGAACTTCCTGATCCGCGGCATCGGCGGCAACCGCGTGCTGCTGATGATCGACGGCATGCGCCAGCCCGACTTCCCCGACAGCAACCAGGGCGCCGGCACCTACACGCGCGAGCAGCCCGACCTCGAGGACATCAAGCGGGTCGAGATCATCCGCGGCCCCGCCTCGGCACTCTACGGCTCGGACGCGCTGGGCGGCGTGGTCGCCTACATCACCAAGGATCCGCGCGACTACCTGCGCGACGGCAAGAACGTCTACGCCTCGGTGAAAGGCGCCTACAGCAGCGCCAACCGGCAGTTCGCCGAGACCTTCACCGGGGCCGTGCGCACCGGCGAGCTGGAGTTCATGGGCATCTACACGCGGCGCGACGGCCACGAGTTCTACCCGGCGCAGACCACGCTCACCCCGAACCCGACGAGCTGGTGGAGCAACGACTTCATGGCCAAGCTGGTGCTGCGGCCGACCGAGGTCGACACGATCCGCATCACCGGCGCCTACACCCAGGGCCAGCAGAGCACGCAGATCCTGTCGGGCGTCGGCAACTTCCCGTCGCTGTTCGCCAAGATCTTCGACGAATGGGGCCAGGACTACACCCAGACCTATCGCATCGCCGCCCAGTGGCAGCACAACGCGCCGATCGGCTTCGTCGACCGCATCGACTTCCTGGCCTACTTCAACTCGGTCTACACGCAGGCCGACACCTACCAGCTGCGCGGCCCCACCAGCGGCCCGATCCCGACCAACGCGCGGACCTCGCAGTTCTACTACAACCAGAACGTCACCGGCGCCGAGTTGCAGCTCGGCACCGACGCCACGATCGGCAACACGCGCAACGTCTTCACCTATGGCCTGAGCTTCGCGTACACGACGACGACCCGGCCGCGCGACCGCTTCCAGATCACGCTGGCGACCGGCGCGCGCACCCAGAATGTCGGCGGCGAGACCTATCCCAACAAGAACTTCCCCGACACCCAGACGGTGCAGGCCGGCGCCTACATCCAGGACGAGATCACCGCGCTCGACGGCCGGCTGACTATCATTCCTGCAGTGCGCCTCGACTACTACCGGCTCGACCCGGTGCCCGACCGCTACTTCTGGAACTCGACCGGCGCCACGCTGAACGTCGTGCCGTCGTCCAGCACCTACGTCTCGGCCTCGCCCAAGCTCGGCGCGATCTATCGCTTCGACGACAAGTACTCGGCCTACTTCCAGTACGCGACCGGGTTCCGCGCGCCGCCCTACGACAATGCCAATTTCGGTTTCACCAACGCCGCCTCGTTCTACCAGATCCTGCCCAACGCCAACCTGAAGCCGGAAACGGTCAACAGCTTCGAGGTCGGCTATCGCGGCAACTACGCCAACGGCTCGAGCTGGCAGCTGACCGGCTTCTACAACATGTACAACAACTTCCTCGAGACGGTGGTGGTTGGCATGAACGGGCCGGTCACCCAGTTCCAGTACGTCAACCTCACCAACGTGACGATCTGGGGCGTCGAGGCGCGCGGCGAGTATCGCTTCACGCCGGACTGGGCGGTGCTGGGCTGGACCGCCTTCGCCCAGGGCACCGACCAGCGCACCGGCCTGCCGGTCGATTCGGTGGCGCCGTGGGCGACCCAGGCGCGCATCCGCTACGGCTCGGTCGAGCGCGGCCTGAATGCCCAGCTGATCGGCACCATGGTGGCGGCCCACAACATGGTGAGCAGCCCGTTCTTCTTCCAGACGCCGGCCTACTTCAACCTCGACGCGACGGTGGGCTACACGCTGGGCGAGCATTTCAAGGTCAATGCCGGGCTCTTCAACATCACCAACGCCAAGTACTGGAACTCGGCCGACGTGATCGGCATCACCTACAACAACCCGCAGCTCGACCTCTACGCCCAGCCGGGGCGCTATGTCGGCGTCAACTTCACGGCGCGATGGTAAGGCTCGGTCGACCCGACGGCGAGCGGCCGGGCCAGCCCTCGACGCGCTCCTCGCGCGCGTCGCTGGCCCTGTCGCTGGCGCTGCACGGGCTGATCGGCCTGCCCCTGCTCGCTGCCGGCTCGGCCGGCAGTGCCTCGACCGACCAGCCGGCGCTGTTCGTCGAGCTGGCGATGGTGTCTGCCACGCCGAGCGCGACTGCAGACGCCGGCGCCGAGTCTTCCGAACCGGCGCCGCCGGCCGAGCCGACGACGCAGGACTCGCCGACGGCGCAGGCGGACTCGCGGCCCGACGTCCCGTTGCCGCCGCTGGAGGAGCCGCCGCCGCTCGACACCTCGACGATGACCGTCGAGAAGCAGACGCCGGTCGTCGAGCCGGAACCCCCGATCGTCGAGCACGAACCCCCGGTCGTCGAGCGCCCGGCACCCGCCATCGAGCGCGAGACAAAAACCGTCGAACGTGAGACAAGGATCGATCTGACACCCCCCGAGGAGCCGCCGCCACTCGACCCGGCAACCTTGAAGGTGGAGCGTGAGATCAAGATCGACCTGGCGCCGGCAGAAGAACCCCCGCCGCTCGACACGTCGACTCTCCGGCCTCCTGACCCGCCCAGGCCTCCCGACCCGCCCAAGCCCGTCGCGTCGCCCGAAGCCGTCGAGCCGCCCAAACCCGTCGAGGCGTCCAAGCCTGTCGAGCCGGTCAAGCCGACGCCGCCGCCACCAAAGCCGGCGCCGCCCGCACAAGCCGCGAAGGCTGCCCCCCCTCGCCCGGCAGCCCCGCGCCCTCCGGGCAAGCCCGCCCCGCCCGCCGGCGGCCCATCCTCGAATTTCGGCTCGACCAACGATGCCCGGCAGGCCGCGGCGGGTTTCCTGCCCGCGCCGGCAATCGTGTGGGAACACAAGCCGCGCTTCCGGCATCCGCCGACGCCCGCCGCCTATCCGCCGCGCGCCATCGAGCTCAACCAGCAGGGCGAGGCGCTCGTCCGGGTGCGTCTCGACATGGCCGGCACCGCCGTCGAGATCGTCCTGCATCGCAGCAGCGGCCACCATGCGCTCGACCGTGCCGCCCTGGCGGCGGTCCGCAGCTGGCACTTCCTGCCGGCCATGCGCGACGGCAGGCCCGTTCCCTCCTGGGTCGAGATCCCGGTCCGTTTCCATCTGCGTTGAAGGAGAATTGCATGCAACCGTCCCCCTCGACCGCGCTCGCGGAGCGCTGGAGCCAGCTGCGCAGCGAGAAGCCCACGCTGCGCATCCGCGACGCCGCGCTGACGCTCGGCGTCAGCGAGGCCGAGCTGGTGGCGCTGGGTGTCGGCAAGACGGTCACGCCTCTCGGCAACGACTGGCGGGGGCTGCTCAACGGGTTGCCGGCGGTCGGGCGGGTGATGTGCCTGACGCGCAACGAGCACTGCGTGCATGAACGCCACGGCCGCTTCGAGGACGTCCAGGTCGGCGGCCCGCACGGCCTGGTGCTCGGCGCCGATATCGATCTTCGCCTCTTCCTCGGCAATTGGCGCTACGGCTTTGCCGTGCGCGAGCCGCTCGAGCAGGGCGAGCGGCTCAGCCTGCAGTTCTTCGATCCGTCGGGCGACGCCGTGCACAAGATCTACGCCACCGCGGAGACCGATCGTCAGGCCTTCGACGCGCTGATCGCGCGTCACCGCGCCGACGTCCCGACGAGCCTGGCGCTCGTGCCGCGTCCCGCCGAGGCCGTGGACCGCCCCGACCCGGAGATCGACCTCGATGGCTTGCGCAAGGCGTGGCGGGCGATGAAGGACACGCACGAGTTCTTCGGCATGCTGGGCAAGTTCAAGGTCGGCCGGGTGCAGGCGCTGCGCCTGGTCGGCGAGGAATTCTCGCGCGAGCTGCCGGCGCGCTCGCTGCGCGACGCGATCGAGGCGGCGAGTCGCGAGGCCGTGCCGATCATGATCTTCGTCGGCAATCGCGGCTGCATCCAGATCCACAGCGGCCCGGTCGAGCGCCTGCTCGATGTGCCGGGCTGGTTCAACATCGTCGATCCGACGTTCAACCTGCACCTGCGCGATGCCGGCGTCGCCCGCGTGTTCTCGGTGCGCAAGCCGACCGACGACGGCATCGTGACCTCGATCGAGGCGTTCGACGCGCTCGACCGCAACATCCTGCTGATGTTCGGCGCACGCAAGCCGGGCAAGCCCGAGCTCGAGGAGTGGCGCACGCTGGTCACCGGGATCGAGAAGCGGGCCGCTTCGTGAGCCCGGCCAAGCTCGGCCAGGGCACCCTGAAGTGGCTCAAGACTCCGTCATCCCGAGCGGAGCCGCCCGCAGGGCGGCGCAGTCGAGGGACCTTTCTTCCAGATGCCGCAACAAGAAAGGTCCCTCCACTACGCCTCGCTGCGCTCGGCTCCGGTCGGGATGACGATCCTTTTTGTCGTATGCAAACGTCCTGCGCATTCGGTCGCCGCACGGCGTTGATCGCGGCGGCGGCCGCGACGCTCGCCGCGCCGGCGGCGCGTGCCGAGAGAGCGCCGCGCATCGTGTCGATCGGCAGCTCGCTCACCGAGATCATCTATGCGCTCGGCGCGGAAAATCTGCTGGTCGGCGTCGACACGACCAGCCTTTACCCGGCCCAGGCGCGTGCCCTGCCGCAGGTCGGCTACATGCGGGCGCTGTCGGCCGAGGGCGTGCTGTCGCTGAAGCCGACCCTGATTCTCGCCACCACGGCGGCGGGCCCGGCCACGACCCTCGACCAGCTGCGCGGCACCGGCATCGAGGTGCTGGTCCTGCCCGACCGCTACGACTACGACAGCGTGGTCGCCAAGATCGCCGCGGTCGGCAAGCTCACCGGCAAGTCGGCCGAGGCCGAAGCGATGATCGCGCACGGCCGCGCCGAGATGGCGGCGCTGTCGGCACGGCTCGCCAGGGCGGGCAACAGGCCGCGCGTGCTGTTCCTGCTGTCGATGGGCGGCGGCGCGCCGCAGGCCGCCGGCCGCGACACGGCGGCGGATGGAATCATCAAGCTGGCGGGCGGCGTCAATGCCGTCGACGGCTATGCCGGCTACCGCGCGCTCACGCCGGAGGCGGTGATCGCCTCGCGCGCCGACTTCGTGCTGGTGACGCGCCAGACCGTGGACGCGCTGGGCGGCGTCAAGGCGATCCTCGACCAGCCGGCGATCAGCCGCACGCCTGCCGGCCGCGACGGCAAGGTGCTGCAGTTCGATGCGCTGCTGCTGCTGGGCTTCGGTCCGCGCACGCCGCAGGCCGCCGAGGAGCTGGCGAGCGCGCTCCACCCCGACCTCGTTCGCACCCGGTGAGCGCTCCCGCCTTGGGCGTCGCCGCCTTGCGGCGGCCGATCCCGCTGTTCGCGCTCGCCGCCGTCCTGAGCGTGCTGGGTGGCCTGTGCATCGGCGCCTTCCCCGTGAGCGTCGCCGACCTGCTGTCGGCAATCGGCCTTTCCAGCGCGCCGATCGACGACACCACGGCGACGGTGCTCTATGCCATCCGCGCGCCGCGCGTGCTGGCGGCCTTCGCCGTCGGCGCCGCGCTGGCGGCCGGCGGTGCGGCGATGCAGAGCCTGTTCCGCAACCCGCTGGCCGATCCCGGCCTGCTCGGCGTGTCGAGCGGGGCCGCGCTCGCCGCCGTGACGGTGATCGTGCTGGGCGAGAAGGTGATGCACATCGTGCCGCCGCCGCTCAAGCCGTGGCTGCTGCCGATCGCGGCCTTCCTGGGCGGCCTTGCAGCGACCATCGTCGTCTACCGGCTCGCCGCGCGCGACGGCATCACCCTCGTCGGCACGCTGCTCCTGGCCGGCATCGCCATCAACGCCATCGCCGCGGCCGGCATCGGCATGCTGGTGTTCATCGCCGACGAGCAGCAGCTGCGCACCTTGATCTTCTGGACCATGGGCGGCTTCGGCGCCGTCACCTGGGTGGCCATCCTGCCCACCCTGCTGGTGCTGGCGATCGCCGTGCCGACCCTGCTGCCGGCTGCCCACCTGCTCGATGCACTGTCCCTGGGCGAGCGCGAGGCCGGGCATGTCGGCGTCGACGTCGAGCGGCTGAAGCGGCGCCTGGTGACGCAGGTGGCGCTGGCGGTCGGCGCCAGCGTGGCGATCTCGGGCACCGTCGGCTTCGTCGGCCTGGTCGCGCCGCACATCGTGCGCCTGCTGCTGGGGCCGGCGCATCGCACCCTGCTGCCCGCCGCCGCCCTGTTCGGCGGCGCCTTCGTGGTGCTGGCCGACGCGCTCGCCCGCACGATCGTCTCGCCGGCCGAGCTGCCGATCGGCGTGCTGACCGCCCTGGTCGGCGGCCCGTTCTTCCTCTGGCTGCTGGCCGGCCGCGCCGCCCGGGGCGGCCTGTGAGCCTGCTGCAGGCCCGGAACGTCGGCGTGCGCGTCGGCACAAAGGTGCTGATCGCGGACATCTCGCTCGCCCTGGCGGCCGGCGAGCTGGTGGCCGTGCTCGGCCCCAACGGCGCCGGCAAGAGCACCCTGCTGGGCGCGATCGCGGGCGACCGCGCGGTGGCGAGCGGCGCCGTGCTGCTCGACGATCGGCCGATCGGGCAGTGGAACAAGGCGGCGCTGGCGCGGCGGCGCGCCGTGCTGCCGCAGCATTCGGCGGTGGCGTTCGACTTCACCGGCCTGCAGATCGCCACCCTCGGCCTGCTCGCCCATCGCGACCGGCTGTCGGAGCGGCAGATGCGCGCCATGGCCGAACGGGCGCTGCACGAGACCGAGGCGCTGGCCTTCGCCGACCGGCCCTACACCGTGCTGTCCGGCGGCGAACGCCAGCGCGTGCAGCTGGCCCGCGTGCTGGCGCAATGCGACGCCGACCCGTCGGTCCGGCCGTTCCTGCTGCTCGACGAGCCGATCACCGGCCTCGACCTCGCCCATCAGCATGCCGCGCTGGCGAGCGCCCGCCGCCGCGCCGACCGCGGCCTGGGCGTGCTCGCGGTGCTGCACGACATCAACATGGCGGCACGCTACGCCGACCGCGTCGCCATCCTCGAGAACGGCCGCATGAGCGCCCTCGGCGCCAGCGACACCATGCTGACGCCGGAGCGCCTGTCCGCGGTGTTCGCCACACCCATCGTGAAGATTTCAGCCGGCGGCGAGACCGCTTTCCTCAGCCCGGGCGCGGGGCATTGAGAATCTTTGTCTTCCGGACCGCGAGCGTCTCGCTCGCTCATGCATTCTGAGCGAGCGAGACGCTCGCGGTCCAGAAGACCATGAGGATGACGGTCACCACAAGGTCACTCCCGCAGGCCCCTGCGACGCGCAGCATCGAAATCATCGCCAAAGCCGGCGCCTTTGGACATAAACAAGCCGGATTTACTGGCTGATATCGGCGGGCCATGGGCGACCGTCCCACCCTGATCGTGACCACCCGTCTCGGCGTCCGGCCGCTGGGCGTGCGCGGCGATCCGCTGCATGCGGTCGCGAGCCAGCTCCTCGCCGTCATCCGCCGTCGCCTGGGCGACGGGCCGGCGAACCTTCTGGCCGATCCGCAGCTGCGCGAGACCGGCGACGGCATCGACTGGTACGCCGCGCGCTCCGGTCCGGTGCAGCGCCTCGCCGATCTCGGCGAGAGCGAGCGCACGCAGGCGATGGCCGCGGTCGAGCAGCATCTCGACGCGATCCGCCGGCTCGGCGCGCAACTGCAGGCGCCATCAGCGGCCACCGAAGCGCACCTGATCGGCCGCTCGCTCGAGCTCGCGACCCGCCGCCCGTCGGACGACTTCATCTATGTGGTCGGCGGCGAGCCGGTGATCGTCGCCTGGGGCTACGAAGCCGACGCCGTGGCGAGCCTGCAGCCCGTCGCCCTGCCCATGGCGCCGCAGCCGTCGCCAATCGCGACCGCCGCCGCCACGACTCTGGCCAGCGTGCCCGCCGTGCCGGCGACGCGCCTCGCCTGGGCGCCGTGGCTCAGCGCCCTGCTGTTCGGCCTGCTCCTGCTTCTGCTTCTGCTGGCGACGTCGTGGCTGATGCGCGCCTGCGCGCCGGTCGGACCCGACGTCACCATCGCCACCCACGAGACGCCCGCCCCGCCGCCGCCGGAAGCGCCACCCGATCCGACGCCGCTGCTGAAGGCTTCACTCGACAATGCCGAGGCCAACGAAGGCAAGCTCAAGGCCGAGCTGGCCGCGCTCGAGCTCGAGCTCAGGAACAAGATCGCCGCCTGCAAGCCCATCGAGCCGCCCAAGCCGCCGCCGCCACCGCCGCCGGTCGCAGCCGCCAAACCGCCGGCCCCGCCTCCGCCACCACCGCCACAGCAACGTCCGCCACCGCCACCGCAGCAGGCCTCGCTGCCGCCCGCTCCGCCCCTCAATCGCCCGCCGCCGGGCCAGCTGCCGTGCAACTGGTCGGGCGATTCGGGCGGCGAAGGCGTGACACGCAATCGCCACTATCTGGGTGACAAGCCGGGTTTCGTCGGCATCAACTACAATCTCTACGTCAAGCCGGACGACATCAGGGTGGTGTATCGTGGCCAGGTGCTCAACGGCACCGGCGGCCCGCGCAGCGGCCGCGGCGGCTTCGGCTTCGATTGGAAGCCGGTGGCCGGGGATTATTCGGTCGATGTCATCGTAACAGGAGAGATGTGGGGTACGCGCTGGACGTACGCCATGGTCTGCCCACGCTGAGAATCTGAGAAATTGTCGCCAGGGAATCCGGATGGCCGCAGGACCCCTTCTCGTCAGTGAACCGCTGCAGCGCTATCGGGCGCTCGGCATGGCGGGCGATCCCGTTTGGCGCGCCGCCGGGCAGCTGCGCACCGCCGTGACCGCGCGCCTGTCGCGCCGTCACGCCGATCTGCTGGCCATTCCCGAGGTCGACCCGACCGGACGGCAGATCGACTGGTACGCCCCGTTCGACGGCACGGTGCGCAGCCTCGCCGACCTCGACGAGGCCGAACGCGCCGCCGTGCTCGACGAGGTTCGTCGCCTGCACGACGACCTGTCGAGCCTCGCCGAATCGATGGAGGCACCCGCGCGGTCGGGCGCCGAGCGCAATTTCGCGCGCCTGCTGCGACACGCCCTGACGGCGCCGGGCGAGGACACGCTCTACGTCGTCGACGGCAAGCCGGTCATGACGTTCTGGGGCTTCAGCGCCGACGCCGCACTGCCGGGCTCCTTCCTCGCCAGCCCGCCGGTTTCGGCACCGGTGCCGCGGCCGGGCCTCGCCGCGCAGCCGGCGCCGCACGCCGTGCTCGCCAGCGCACCGGCGGTGGCGGCGGTCGGCGCCGGCTCGACCTGGTGGCAGTGGCTGCTGCTCGCGGTGCTGCTGCTTCTCCTGCTGGCGCTGGCGGCGTGGCTGGTGCGGCCCTACCTGCCGCGGCTCGAGCCCGTGCTCGAGGCCGAGGCGCGCGAGCGCGCGCTCGGCATGTCGGTGCGCCAGCCGGCCGAGCTGCAGAAAGCCCGCGTCGACACCCTGCAGCGCGACAGCGAGGCGCTGCGCCTC
>JALHMO010000036.1 GCA_022844015.1 Reyranella sp.
CGGCGGCGCCACCGGCGCGGCTGCGGCGGCGGGCATGGCGACCCGGCCGACCGGCGCGGCGGTGCGGAGTGCCGGCTGTCCGGTCTGAATCGGGCGATTCATGTCGAGTGACAGATAGTTGGGGGCCGGCTGCTGGGCGGCCAGGGTTGCAATGCCCGTGGCGACGACGGACACGCGCATGCGGCCCTGCATGCTGGCGTCGAAGGTCGAGCCGAAGATGATGTTGGCGTCCGCGTCGACCTCCTCGCGGATGCGGTTTGCCGCCTCGTCTACCTCGTGCAGGGTCATGTCGAGACCGCCGGTGATGTTGATCAGCACGCCTTGCGCGCCCTTCATCGAATGGTCTTCCAGCAGCGGATTGGAGATCGCGCTCTCCGCCGCGACGCGGCTGCGGTCGGGCCCCTCGGCCTCGCCGGTGCCCATCATCGCCTTGCCCATCTCGCCCATTACCGTGCGGATGTCGGCGAAGTCGAGATTGATGAGGCCGGGCATGACCATGAGGTCGGTGACGCCGCGCACGCCCATGTGCAGCACGTCGTCGGCCATCTTGAAGGCGTCGGCGAAGGTCGTCTTCTCGTTGGCGATCTTGAACAGGTTCTGGTTGGGGATGACGATCAGCGTATCGACCACCTTCTCGAGCTCGGTGATGCCCTGCTCGGCGGCCTGCATGCGGCGTCGGCCCTCGAAGTGGAACGGCTTGGTGACGACGCCGATGGTGAGGATACCCTGCTCGCGCGCCGCCGCGGCGATGACCGGCGCCGCGCCGGTGCCGGTGCCGCCGCCCATGCCGGCAGTGACGAACACCATGTTCGCGCCATCGAGCAGATGGAGAATTTCCGGCAACGCCTCCTCGGCGGCCTGTCGGCCGACCTCCGGACGGGCGCCTGCGCCGAGGCCCTGGGTGATGGTGATCCCCAGCTGAACCCGGCGGTCGGCCAGCGACTGGCCGAGCGCCTGTGCGTCGGTGTTGGCGACGATGAACTCGACGCCTTCGAGCGCAGCGCTGATCATGTTGTTGACGGCGTTTCCACCCGCGCCACCGACTCCGATGACAGTGATACGCGGCTTGATCTCCGACTCCTTCTGGGGGAGGCTGAGGTTGATCGTCATTTGGCTCTCTCCACGCAAACGAGGGGTAATCTGCTCGGAGCGATGGTGTGGACTATTCTTGGATAAGCCCTTCACCATTGACCGGGTTTATTCATTCTTATCAACAACCTGTGGGGACTGCCCGTCTCCACACTACATATTGCCATATTGCCCTAAAAGTTTTCCCTAATCCAACTTCCAATGCGGCCGATTCGACTCGACGGCACTTCTGTCGCCGCTGGCTGCGATTGTGCGATCGCGTGATGGTTCAGGGCGAAGGCGAGCAACCCCGCAGCCGCGGAAAACGCCGGCCCGCCAGTTGAATCCGCCAGTCCGGCGAGGCGCAGCGGAGCGCCGATGCGGATCTTCTTGTTGAGGATGGCGGCCCCCACTTCGGGCACGCCGTCGAGCTGGCAAGCACCGCCGACGATCACGGTGCGACCACCCGCCAACTTATCCACACCACTCGCCTCGAGGCGGCTGCGCACCAGCTCGAAAGTCTCCTCGATGCGGGGGCGAATGATCCCGACCAGGATCGATCGCGGGATGTGATTGGGCCGCGTGCGATCCTCCTCGCCGATCAGCGGCACGTCGATGATGTCATACTCGTCGTTGGGCTTGGCGACGGCGCGGCCGATCTGCGTCTTCATGCGCTCGGCATGGGCAAGCGGTGTCGACAGGCCGCGGGCAATATCGCGCGTGACGTGATCCCCGCCGACCGGGATGCTGTCGACATGGACGAGGTGGCCTTCGTAGAAGACGGCGATCGAGGTCGTGCCGCCGCCCATGTCGACGAGCGTGACGCCGAGGTCGCGCTCGTCCGAAACCAGCGAGCTCAGGCCCGAGGCGTGGGCGGCGACGACGCGCTCGGCGATCTCGAGATGGGCACGCCGCACGCAGACCTGCAGGTTGCGCATCGACCCGCTCGCCGCCGTGACGAGATGGACGTCGACGCCCAGCCGCTCGCCGAACATGCCGCGCGCATCGCGCACCGGCGTGCCGTCGACCGAGTAGCCGATCGCCTCCGAATGGATGATGTCGCGGTCGGCGGTCTCGGCCGGCAGATGGATGTGCTGCTGGACGCGGCGCACGTCGCGCTCGCCGATCTCGTGATGACCGATCGCCACCTCGAGGCTCTGGTTGTGCGATGCCGCCGAGCCGCCGCTCACGCCGACGATGACCTCGCGCACGTGCTCGCCGCACATCTCCTCGGCCGTCGACACGGCCGACGAGATGGCCCGCGTGGCCGCTTCCATATCGACGATGTTGCCGGACCGCATGCCCTGCGCGGGCTGATGGCCGATACCGACCACGCGCAATCCCTGGCCGTCGACGCGCGCCACGAAGCACACGACCTTGCTGGTCCCGATGTCGAGCGCGGCAACCACGCCGTTTCTGGTCTTCGCCACGTTTCATCCCCCTCGCTACACGTACATCCCGGACGCCACCGCTGTCACACTGGCCCCTGCAAGGGCTGGCCGCCGACGACACCTTTCCGGAGATAGAGCTTGTCGGGCAGCCTGAGATCGACCACGCCGAACTCGCGCGACAGCAACTTGTGTCGGCCGTCGAGCTTGGCGAGCTGCTTCAGCGCCGCGACCGCGTCCTCCTCGGGCAGCCAGATCTCGACGCCATTGTTGAGAATGAGGTTCCAGCGTCGCCGGCCGACCCACACCGCCGCGCGCAGCTGGCGCGCGACGACCGGCTCGTAGGCCAGCAGCAGGAGCAGCTCGCCGACGTTCTCGGGCGCGCCGGTGCCCGACAGCAACAGCAGGGTCTCCGCGCCCGGCGGCATGCGACTCGCCCGCACGGTGCGGCCGTCACGGTCGATCAACGTGTACTCCGTGCCGCTCTGCCAGATCGCCACGGCGCGGCGCTCCTTGAGCGTGACGTAGAGCGTGTCCGGCAGGCGGCGTTCGACGGTCGCGCTCGCCACCCAGTCGATCGCCTCGAGCCGCTGACGCGAAGCCTGCAGGTCGACGCCGAGCAGTGAATCGCCGGGCTTGACGTCGAGAGCACCCAGGATGGCGCTTCGCTCGACATAGTCGCGCCCCTCGACCGTGACATCGGTCAGCCGGAATGGCGTGATGGCGCCGATCACGCTGCGCGCCACCGAGTCGACGCGATTGCGCGCCTCGATCAGCCAGCCCTCGTGCCACGCCCACCAGCCGGCGCCTCCGCCACACCCCAGCAGCAGAACGACGACACCCAGCATCATCGGCTGGCGCCACAGCGGCCGGCCCGACTTGCGCATCACGCTGCGCTTCTTGCGGCGATCGTAGTCGCGCCGCCGGGTCGGTGTCCCTTTGGCCGGTGCGTTCACTGCGGACGCCTCGCGTTGTCGACCATCCAGGTCATCAGCTCGGGCCACGAGATGCCTGCCCACCTTGCCTGCTCCGGCGCCAGCGACAGCGGCGTCATGCCAGGCTGGGTGTTGAGCTCGAGCACGACAAGGCCGGACGTGTCGGGCTGCGAATCGTCCCAGCGCAGGTCCGTGCGGCTGAGCCCGCTGCAGCCCAGCGCCTGGTGCGCCGTCAGCGCCCATTCGCGGGCCAGCTCGTAGACCTCGCCGGGTATGGGCGCCGGCACCAGATGCTCGGTGACACCGTCGGTGTACTTGGCCTCGTAGTCGTAGAAGCGGGTGCGCGGACGCAGTTCGGTCACGGCGACCGCCCGGTCTCCCATCACCGCGACCGTGAGCTCGCGGCCTGGAACGAACTTCTCGACCAGCACCTTCTCGCCGAAGGCGGCCTCTGCCATTTCCACGGCAGCGAGATTGTCGCCGTTGCGCACGATGTGGACGCCGACGCTGGAGCCCTGATCGATCGGCTTCACGACATAGGGCCGGGGCATCGGATCGCCGACGGCCAGCGAGCGCCTCTCGACCACCCGCCCCTCGGCGACGCGCAAGCCAAGGGAGCGGAAGACGTTACGCGCCATCGGCTTGTCCATGGCGATCGCCGAGGCCAGCACGCCGGAATGCGTGTAGGGCACGGCCAGCACCTCGAGGACCCCCTGGATGCAGCCGTCCTCGCCGTAGCGACCGTGCAGGGCGTTGAACACGACCTCGGGGCCGCCGCCGCCGGTCGGCCGCAGGAAATCGATCAACGCCCGGAGATCGCGCTTCACGTCGTACTCGAGCACCGCGTAACCACCTTCGCGCAGCCCATCGGCGCACGCCCTTCCGCTCACCAGGGAAACCTCGCGCTCGGGCGACCATCCGCCCATCAGGACCGCGATCGTGGGTTTCATGCTTGGGCTCCTGTCGGAACGGAAGCCGGCACGCCGATGCGCCGGATTTCCCATTCGAGCTGGATTCCGCTGTGGTCGAGGACGCGCCGGCGCACTTCCTCGCCCAGAGCCTCGAGATCGGCAGCGCTGGCAGCGCCGAGATTGATCAGAAAGTTGCAGTGCTTCTCGGAGACCTGGGCCTGGCCGATCCGCAGCCCGCGGCAGCCGGCCTGATCGATCAGCTCCCAGGCCTTTCGGTCCGGCGGATTGACGAAGGTCGAGCCGCCGGTCCGGCTGCGCGGCTGTGCATCGAGGCGCGCAGCGTCGATCTCGGCGATGCGGCGGGCAATCGCCAGCTGATCGCCGGGGGTCGCGGCGAGGCGCGCCGAGGTGAAGATCCAGTCGGTCGGCGCGCTGCTATGGCGATAGCTCATCCCCAGGGCCCCGGCACTCTCGCGATGGACGCGGCCGCGACGATCGACGGCCTCGGCCGAGATCAGCACCGGCGCGAGCTCGCCGCCGTAGGCTCCGGCATTCATCGCCACGGCGCCGCCGATGGTGCCGGGAATGCCGCTCAGGAACTCGAGGCCGGCGAGCGCATGGTCGCGCGCCGTCAGCGCGACGTTGAGGTCGAGTGCCCCGGCACCGGCCACCATCTCCGTGCCGTCGACGGCGATGCGGGTGAACTCCCTCAGCAAGCGTACCACGACGCCCTTCACGCCGCCGTCGCGCACCAGCAGGTTCGAGCCGACGCCGAGCACCGTCACCGGAATGTCCGGGGCGAGCGCCTCGAGGAATGCAGCGAGGTCGTCGCGATCGGCTGGGCGGAACAGCACCTCGGCCGGCCCGCCGGCCTGGAACCAGGTCTGGGGCCCCAGAGGTGCGTCGACCGTCAGCCGGCCGCGCGGCCTGGGCAGCCGGTCGATCAGATGAGGACGGTTGGCGTCCAGTGCCATCATGCCGCCGATCCCTGATCGTTGGCGACGCTGCGCAGGCCGGCATGCTCGATCGCCATCTGCTGGATCTGTCCCGGCAGCGCGTGCGCCCACGCCGTGATGTTGCCGGCGCCGAGGCAGACCACGACATCGCCGGGCCGCGCCATCTGCCAGATCAGGCCCGGCAAGTCGCCCGGCGTGCCGAGCGGCGCGGCCTCGCGATGGCCGGCCTGGCGCACCAGCCCCACCAGCATGTCGCGGGTCACGCCTTCGATCGGCGCCTCGCCTGCAGCATAGACATCGGCGATCAGCACGCTGTCGGCATCGGCGAAGCAGCTGGCGAACTCGCTCTTCAGCGCGGCGAGCCTCGTGTAGCGGTGCGGCTGCATGACCGCGATCACGCGCCCCGACCCGCCATAGGCCTGGCGGGCCGCACGCAGCACGGCGGCGATCTCCACCGGGTGGTGGCCGTAATCATCGATCACCGTGATGCCATGCGCCTCACCGGTCTTGGTGAAGCGCCGCTTGACGCCGGCGAACGAGCCGAGGGCGCGGCGTATGGTCTCGTCGGGCAGCCCCATCTCCTGGGCCACCGCGATCGCGGCCAGCGCATTCTGCACGTTGTGCTGGCCGAACATCGGCAAGCGCATGCCGGGCATCACGCGCGACTCGTTGCTGGCGCGACTCTCCACCATGACGTCGAAGTCGGCGCCGCCGCGATCGAGCCGCAGATTGATGGCGCGAACGTCGGCGGTGGCGCCGATTCCATAGGTGACGATGCGCCGGTCGGCGACGCGCGGGATCAGCGCCTGGACCTCGGGATGGTCGGAGCACAGCACGGCGAAGCCGTAGAAGGGAATGTTCTCGACGAAGCGCACGAAGGCCTCGCGCAATGCATCGAACGTGCCGTAGTGATCGAGATGCTCGGGGTCGACGTTGGTGACGACGGCGATGGTCGCCGGCAGGCGCAGGAACGAGCCGTCCGATTCGTCCGACTCGACCACCATCCAGTCGCCGTCGCCCAGTCGCGCGTTGGTGCCGTAGGCGTTGATGATACCGCCGTTGATGACCGTGGGGTCGAGGCCGCCGGCATCCAGCATCGCCGCCACCATCGACGTCGTCGTGGTCTTGCCGTGCGTGCCGCCGACCGCGATCGCCCATTTGAGCCGCATCAGCTCGCCCAGCATCTCGGCACGCCGCACCACCGGCACCAGGCGGGCCCGCGCGGCCAGCACCTCGGGGTTGTCCTTCTTGACTGCGCTCGACACGACCACGACCTGGGCACTGCCGATGTTGTCGGCACGATGGCCGATCGCCACCTTGATGCCGAGCCCGTTCAGGCGGCGCGTGTTGGCGCCCTCGGCGATGTCGCTGCCTTGCACCTTGTAACCGAGGTTGTGCAGCACCTCGGCGATGCCGGACATGCCGATACCGCCGATGCCGACGAAGTGGATCAGTCCGATGTCGAGCGGCATCGCCCTCATGCGGCGACTCCTGTCGGTGAGAGAGCGGGAGAGGAGATCAGGTCGCCGACCACGTCGGCCAGGCGCGCCGCCGCGTCGGGACGGCCGGCGGCATGGGCCGCGGCCGCCATGTCCGCGAGACGCTGCGGCTCGTCGAACAGCGCCGACAGGTGACCGGCCAGGGCCTCCGCGGTGAAGTCGGCGTGGGCAATCACGATGCAGGCTCCGGACGCCGCGAAGGAACGGGCGTTCGCCGTCTGATGATCGTCGGCGGCATGGGGATACGGCACCAGGATCGCCGGCCGGCCGATCGTCGCCAGCTCGGCCACCGTCGAGGCGCCGGCGCGCCCGATCACGAGATGTGCCGCGGCGATGCGCTGCGGCAGGTCGGCGAAGAACGGCGCCATCTCCGCCACCATGCCAGCCTTGCCATAGCGCTCGCGCACCGCGCCGAGATCCTCGGGGCGGCACTGCTGGACGACGCGCAGCCGCCGGCGCGTCGGCGCGGGCAGTGACAGCAAGGCGTCGGGCACGACCTTGCCGAACGAGGCCGCCCCCTGGCTGCCGCCGAACACCACGAGATCGATGACGCGGCCCTCGCCCGGCGCACGATAGGGCAAGCCGCGCAATGCGCGCACCGGCTCGCGCACCGGGTTGCCTACCAGACGCGCCCGCCGATCGCCCTCGGCGACATGGCGAGTCGGGCTGAACGACGTCGCTATCCCCGCCACGCCGCCCTGGACGAGGCGGTTGGCCTTCCCCAGCACGGCGTTCTGCTCGTGCAGCACCGCGGGCAGCCGGCGCAGGCGGGCGGCAATCATGGTCGGAACCGAGGCATAGCCCCCGAAGCCGACCACGGCCGACGGATGGATGCGCCCGAGCGCCCACCAGGCATCGACCAGCCCGCGGGCCAGCGACAGCAGGGCCATCGCGCGGCGGATCGGAGAGCCGGTCGGGCTGGCCGAATGGACGTAATGAACCGGCCGGCGTCCCAGCGCGCCCTGCCACTGGCGGCCCCGCGCGTCGGTCACCAGCGTGAACGGCACGCCACGCGCCTCGAGCTCGCCCGCCAGCGCCTCGGCGGGGAACACGTGGCCGCCGGTTCCGCCGGTCGCCAGGACGACAGGGCGCAATTCCGCCATCACACCGCCTCTCGCAGGCCGGCGTGCTCGCGCGTCAGCGACAGCAGCATGCCGATGCAGATCGCCATCGCCAGCGCCGACGACCCGCCATAGGAGATGAAGGGCAGGGTCATGCCCTTGGCGGGAATGAGCTGGATGGTCGAGGCCATGTTGATGGCAGCCTGCAGGCCGAACTGCACGGCAAGGCCGGTCGCCGCCAGGGTGATGAACAGGCTGGTTTCCTTCGACGCGCGCGACAGCGAACGCAGGGTCACGAAAGCGAACAGGACGAGGATCATCAGGCAGACGATCAGGCCGAACTCCTCGCCGGCAACCGCCATGATGAAATCGGTGTGGGCATCGGGCAGCTGCGCCTTCACGGTACCCTCGCCCGGGCCGCGGCCGAACAGGGAGCCGTTCATGAAGGCTTCGAGCGAGGTGTTGACCTGGTAGTTGTCGCCCGACGTCGGATCGAAGAAACGATCGAAGCGGCTGCGCACGTGATGGAAAACGAAATAGGCGCCGACCAGCGACGCAGCGCCGGCGATCGCGCCGATCGCGGCGATCCATACCGGCAGGCCGACGACGAAGAGCTGAATGGCCCACACGGCGGCGACGACGACGCTCATCCCGAGGTCGGGCTGCATCACCAGCAGGGCGAGCACGCCGCCGACCAGCAGGGTCGAGAGGATATAGCCGGGCGCCCGGCGCTCGGCGCGACTCTGCGCCAGCAGCCAAGCCGAGATCACCGCCAGGCTGGGCTTGACGAACTCGGAGGGCTGGATGCTGGACAGGCCGGGCACGGCAATCCAGCGGCGCGCGCCCTTGATCTCGACGCCAACGACGAACGTGGCCGCGAGCAGCAGGACGCTGCCGCAGAACACCATCAGCGACAGACGGCGGATGTGCCGCGGCGACGCGAGCGAGATCGCCAGCATCAGCAACAGCGCGAGCGGCAGGAAGAGGAACTGGCGCCGGGCGAAGACGAAGGTGTCGGCACCGATGCGCTCGGCAGCCGGCGGCGATGCGGCGAGAGTCAGCAGGACGCCGAACGCCATGATCGCCAGGATGCCGCCGAGCGACCATCGATCGACGGTCCACCACCATTGGCCGATGACGCTGCGATCGTCGCGGGGTACCTGAATCACGCCGCCCTCCCCAGCTGCCGCGCCCCCGGCAAGGCACGAGCCATGGCGCGGAACGCGTCGCCGCGATGCTCGTAGCTCTTCCACTGATCCCACGAGGCGCAGGCCGGCGAGAGCAGCACGACGCCACGTCGGCCGCCCCGTGCCGCCAGGTCGCGCTGCGCCTGCGCATGCGCTGCCTCGAGCGCCGACTGCAGGTCGCCGCAGCGGCTGTAGGCCAGCTTGCCCTCGAGTTGGCCGGCGAACAGCTCGGTCGCCTCGCCAATCAGGAAGGCGTGCCGGATGCGATCGAAGTATTCCGCCAGCGGCGCCACGCCGCCCTCCTTCGCCTGCCCGCCCAGTATCCAGTAGATGTCGCGATAAGACGACAACGCGCGCGCCGTGGCGTCGGCATTGGTCGCCTTGCTGTCGTTGACATAGATCACTGCGCCGACCTCGGCGACCTGCTCCTGGCGATGCGGCAGGCCCGGATAGCTCCTGAGCCCTGCGGTAATCCTGTCGCAGGGCACCTCGAGCCAGCGGCAGACTGCCCAGGCGCAGGCGGCATTCTGCGCATTGTGGTCACCCGGCAGAGTCGGCACGTCGGCGAAGTCCGCAACATGGCCGCCGGCATCTACGAGCCGGCCGGCGCGGAACGACAGGCCGCCGCCCGCCATTTCCCGGCCGACCGGAATCGCGGCGATGCCCGGACGCGCCGCCATCCGGCGGTAGATCGCGCGGGAGGCCTCGTCGTCGATGCCGATCACGGCGCAGTCACCGGGCTGCTGGCGGTCGAAGATGTGCGCCTTGGCGGCGACATAGCCGGCGAGATCGCCGTGGCGGTCGATATGGTCCGGCGTGATGTTGAGCCACACCGCCGCATTGGCGCGGAAGGTCTGCAGCAGCTCGAGTTGGTAGGACGACATCTCGAGCACGTAGGTGCCGCCCGCCCCGAGCGGCGCGAGATCGAGCGCGCCGCGGCCGATGTTGCCCCCGACCTGGCAGGCGAGGCCCGCCTGGCCGAGGATGTGGCCGATCAGCGCGGTCGTCGTCGACTTGCCGTTGGTTCCGGTGATGGCGACGAAGCGCGCCTGCGGCTGGGCGCGGGCCAAGAGCTCGATGTCGCAGACAATCGGCTTGCCTGCCGCGCGGGCGGCGATCGCCACCGGATGGGGCTTGGGCAGCCAACTGGGAATGCCCGGGCTGATGATCAGCGCCGACCGGCGCGACCAATCGACCGACGCCGGGTCGACGACCGGCATCCCGGCCTGCTCCGCCGCCTCCCGAGCAGGCGCGTGGTCGTCCCAGGCAATGCAGTCGATCCCGGCCGCCCGCAGGGCGCGCACAGTCGCCAGCCCGGAGCGCGCCAGCCCCAGCACGACGTACGACGACCCTTCGAGCGCGGCGAGATCGATCATCGGCTCACCGAAGCTTCAAGGTGGCGAGGCCGGCCATCGCCAGGATGGCGGCAATGATCCAGAAGCGGAAGACGATCGTCGGCTCGGCCCAGCCCTTCTGCTCGAAATGATGATGCAGCGGCGCCATGCGGAACACCCGCTTGCCGGTCAGCTTGTAGGACAGGACCTGGACGATCACCGATACCGTCTCGAGCACGAACAGGCCGCCGACGATGGCAAGCACGATCTCGTGCTTGGTGACGACGGCCACTGCGCCGAGCGCCCCGCCCAACGCGAGCGACCCGGTATCGCCCATGAAGACCATAGCCGGCGGAGCGTTGAACCAGAGGAACCCGAGGCCGGCGCCAATCAGCCCGGCGAGCAGCACGGCCAGCTCGCCCGTGCGCGGGACATGATGCAGAAACAGGTAGTTCGTGAGGATGGTGTTGCCGACCACGTAGGCGATCAGGCCGAATACCGCCGACGCCATGATCACCGGGCCGATCGCCAGGCCGTCGAGCCCGTCGGTCAGGTTTACGGCATTCGACGCGCCGACCATCACCAGGACCGCGAACGCCACGAAGCCCACGACCGTGAGCGGCACCAGGAGGTCCTTGAAGAAGGGCACCGCAAGCATGTAGCGCAACGGCGCGGGCGAGGACTGCGCGATCAGCCATGCCGCCCAGGCAGCGGCGGCGATCGAGAAGACGAGCTTGATCTTGCCCGGCACGCCCTTGGGATTGAGCTTGGTCACCTTCAGGAAGTCATCCCAGAAGCCGACGGCGCCGAACGCCAGGGTGACGCCGAGCACGATCCAGACATAGCGATTGGTGAGATCGGCCCACAGCAGGGTGGCCGTGGTGAGCGTGATCAAGATCAACAGCCCGCCCATGGTCGGCGTGCCCTTCTTGGTCACGAGATGGCTCGCCGGGCCATCGTGGCGGATCGGCTGGCCCTGCCCCTGCTTGCTGCGCAACCAGCGGATCAGGCCGCCACCGATCAGGAAGCTCAGAACGAGCGCGGTCAGGAATGCCGCGATCGAGCGAAAGGTCAGGTAGCGGAACAGATTGAACGGCCCGAACATGTCGGCCAGCGGGTAGAGAAAATTGTAAACCATCCTAGCGTTCCGCCTCTCCACCGCTGGCCGCCAGGATGGCATCCACGACGACCTTCATCTTCGAGCCCAGCGATCCCTTCACCGCGATGACATCTCCTGCCCGCAGCGCCGCCGCGACCTCTCCGGCGAGCGACCGCGAATCCGGCCGGTGCACGCCGCGCTGCCCGGGCGCCAGCCGCCGCCACAGCGCCGCCATGTGCGGGCCACAGAGGAAGACCTTTGCCGCTCCGCTTGCCGCGACCGCGTCCGCCAGCCCGCCGTGGTACTCGTCCGCGCCCTCGCCGAGCTCGCGCATGTCGCCCATCGCCAACAGCCGCCGCCCCATCCCGGCTGGCTCGGTCCGAGCCAACACCGCCAGCATCGCCCGCACCGACATCGGGTTGGCATTGTAGCTCTCGTCGAGCAACTGGACCGTGCCGCCGCCGAACGTGAGCACGCGCCGAGCGCCCCGTCCGGGCGACGCACCGACTGCCCCGAGTGCTGCCGCCGCCGCGTCGACATCGGCTCCCAGCGCATCGACGACCGCCAGCGCAGCCAGGCTGTTCAGCACCCAGTGTTCGCCCGCGGCACCGAGGCGATACTCGATGCGACGGCCGTGAATCAACGCGACAACATCGCTTCCCGAATCTTGCAGTGAGCACGAGACAAGCCGCACCTCGGCGGCATCGCTGCGTCCGAAGCGGACGATGCGAGACACGCCGAAACGGCGCGCATGGTCGGCCAGCCGCCCGTAATGGACGATGTCGCGATTGAGCACTGCCACCGCGCCCTCCGCCATGCCGGCGAACAGGCAGGCCTTCTCGTCGGCCACCGCCTCCTCCGATCCGAGATAGCCGACATGGACGGGGCCTACTGTCGTGATCACGCCGACATGGGCCTCGACCTGGCGGGCCAGCGGCTCGATCTCGCCGGGATGATTCATGCCGATCTCGAACACGCCGTAACGCGCCTCGCGCGGCAAGCGGCAGAGGCTGATCGGCACGCCGACATGGTTGTTGAAGCTCGCCGCGCTCGCCGCCGTCGGCGCCTGCGCCGCCAAGAGCGCGCGCAGCGCATCCTTGGTGCTGGTCTTGCCGACCGAGCCGGTGACGCTGGCGATGCGCGCACCGCTGCGCCGCCGTCCCGCACGCGCGAGATCGACCAGCGCCTTCATCGTGTCGGGCACCCTGACGAGATTGCCCACGGCGCCAGTGACATCGTGTGCGACCACGGCCGCCGCCGCCCCCCGCTCGAAAGCCTCGCCAATGAAGGCGTGGCCGTCGGTCGTCTCGCCGGCAAGGGCAAAGAAAAGATCCCCCGGCGCTATGGCGCGACTGTCGAAGGTGACGCCGCTCGCCTCGAATGGCCCCGCCATCGCCACCGGCGAGACGGCGCGCGCGATTTCATCGGAAGTCCACAGGGCGCTCACGTGGCCGCCTCGGCGAGATCGCGGGCCACCTCGGAATCGTCGAACGGATGGGTGACGCCAGCGATGGTCTGCCCGGTCTCGTGGCCCTTCCCGGCAATCAGCAGGAGATCGTCGGAGGAGCCCAGGGCCGCCATTGCCTGCTCGATGGCGACGTGACGGCCGCCATGGACCTCGATCCAGTTCTGCCGATCGCCGGGGATACCGCGAACGATCTCCGCCCGGATCGCCGCCGGCACCTCGCTGCGCGGGTTGTCGTCGGTGACAAGAGTGAGATCGGCGAGACGCGTGGCAATCTCGCCCATGACAGGCCGCTTGGCCCGATCCCGATCCCCGCCGCAGCCGAACACGACGACGAGCTTCCCCTTGGCAAAGGGCCGCATCGTGGCGAGCACCGTGGCGAGAGCTTCGGGCTTGTGGGCATAGTCGACATACACCGCTGCACCCGAGCGATGCCGGGCGACGAGTTGCAGGCGACCGGGCGCACCGCTGAGCCGCGTCATCGCCGCAACGGCACGCTCGACGTCGCCACCCATGGCAATCACCAGGCCGAGCGCGGCGAGGGCATTCGACGCCTGGAAGCCGCCGACCAGCGGCAATTCGACCTCGTGCCGGCGACCCAGCACCTCGACGGTGAGATGCTGGCCGGCCTCCAACGGCACGTCGTCGAGCAGGCGAAGCTCGCGGCCCTCGGCACCATAGCTCCAGCACCGCACGCCACGGCGGCGGCAGATTTCCGCGATCGCCGCGGCGCGATCACTGTCGGCATTGACGATTGCGGTTCCCCCGCCCGGCACGAGCTCCTCGAAAAGCCGCGCCTTGGCGGCGAAATAGGCGTCCATCGAGCTGTGATAGTCGAGGTGCTCATGCGTCAGGTTGGTGAAGGCGGCGGCCGACAGACGCAGGCCGTCGAGCCGATGCTGGTCGAGACCGTGGCTCGACGCCTCGATCGCAAGGTGATCGACGCCTTCGCGCGCCAGGGTCGCGAGATCTTCGTGAAGCTGTACCGGGTCAGGCGTCGTCAGCCCTGCCGAACGCGTGAATCCTGGCGACACGATGCCGAGCGTGCCGACGCTCGCCGCGGTGAAGCCCAGCGCCGTCCAGATCTGGCGCACGAAATGCACTGTCGAGGACTTGCCGTTGGTGCCCGTGACGGCCGCGATGGTGGCCGGCTGCAGTCCCGCGAAGGCTGCTGCCATCAAGGCGATACGCCGGCGTGGATTGACGTCGCGCAGGACCGTGATGGCGGGCCCGAGCGGCGGCAGAACGGCGTCGGGCGCAGCGAGGATCGCCGTCGCGCCGCGGCTCACGGCCTCGGCTACGTAGGCGGCTCCGTCCTGGCGCGTGCCCGCCAGAGCCGCGAACAGGTAGCCTGGTCGTACCTGGCGCGAATCGAGAGTGAGGCCGGCGAGATCGGGATCGGCCAGTCCCTGCAGTCCAGGCTCGTCGGCATGGCTTGGCAAGTTGCTCGGCGCGCGGGCGTCGTCGACCGCGGAAGTGCCGCGCATGAGCTCACTCAGCAGCAACGCGACCCGATCCCGCTGCGGGGGCGGCCGCCGTCTGGTTCGGGCCGGGCCGCACGGGCAGGGCTTTGCGCTGTTCCTGCGAGCCGCGATGCCGGGCGCTTACGGGCATGAATTGCTGCGGCGGGGGCGACGACGGTATTGGCATCGAGGCGATTGCAATCGGCGGTAGTCCCTCCTTCGGGTCGCTCGGCAGGATGCCGTAAAGCGACGCGATGTTCTCGATGATGACCTTGACGCTCGGTGCCGCCACCATGCCGGCGGTGGCGTATCCACCGGTCTCGGCAATACCTTTGGGCTCGTCGAGAGACACCTGGACGATGAACTTGGGATCGTTCATCGGGAACATGCCGACGAAGGTGCTGATCAGCGCCTTCTGGCGATAGCCGCCGCGCGACGGCTTCTCGGCGGTGCCGGTCTTGCCGCCGACCTCGTAGCCCGGCACGTCCGACCTCTTGCCGGTGCCTTCCAGCACATTGAGGCGCAGAAGCTGACGCATCAGGGTCGAGGTCCTGGCCTGGATGACCCGGCGTCCCGGGCTGCTTCCGGCGGTGCGCTTGACGAGGCTCGGGGAGTACAGCAGCCCGCCATTGACCACCGCTGCCGAGCCGGTCGCCAGATGCAGCGGCGTGACCGAGATGCCATGACCGAACGCAATGGTCATGGCGTTGATGGTCTTCCAGTGCCGCGGATAGAGCGGCGACGCGACCTCGGGAAGCTGGGTGTGGAGCGGCTTCAGGAAGCCGATCTTGTCGAAGAAAGCACGCTGGGTCTCGATGCCCATGTCGACAGCCATCTTGGCCGACGCGATGTTGGACGAGAACTTGAAGATCTCGGAAACGTTGAGCGGCCGGCGCTGCGGATGATCGTCGTTGATGGTGAAGCGGTCGATCCGGATCGGCGAGGTCGCGTCGTAGATGGTCGCCAGGCTTACCCGTCCGGTGTCGAGAGCCATCGCGGTATTGAAGATCTTGAAGGACGAGCCCTGCTCGTAGACACCGAGCGTCGCACGGTTGAACAGCGCCTCGTTGGTGATCGTCTTGGCGGAGTTGGGATCGTACGTCGGCAAGGACGCCATGGCGAGAATCTCGCCGTTCGTGGCGTCCATGACGACTGCCGTTGCACCGATCGCCGAAAATTTCTGGACCGCTCGGACCATCTCGCGCTCGACCATGCGCTGAAGACGCAGGTCGATGGCGAGCTGGATGGTCTCGCCGCTCTGGAGTTGCTGGTCGAAGAAGCGCTCGACGCCCGCCAGGCCGGCGTTGTCGATGCTGGCATAGCCCAAGATGTGCGCCGCCACGGTGCCCTGCGGATAGATGCGTCGTTCCTCGGCCTGGAACTCCAGCCCCGGTATGCCCAGCCGATTGACCAGATCGTGCTCGCGCGGGCTCATCCCGCGCTTGATCCAGACGAACGTCTTCTCCGGGTCGAGCTTCTCCAGCACCTCGTTGTACTTGAGGTCGGGCAAAACGCCCGCGATCTTGCGCGCCGCATCCTGCGGATCGATCAAGAGCCGCGGGTTGACGAAGGACGACATCACCGGCACCGACGTTGCCAGCACCGCGCCGTTGCGGTCGACGATGTCGGCACGCTCCGACTGAACCGAGCCGCCGCGCACGGCAACGCGCTGCGTCGGCTCGGCGCCGTCGCGGAGCAGCGACACGTAGCCCATGCGCAGGGCGACCGCCGCAAAGGCGACGGCAAATATCGCCGACGCCACGACGAGGCGCTGGCGGGCGGTCTCCTGCACATCGCCCTTCAGGCGATCCTGCGGCGAACCGTAACGCGCGCCGGCCGCCGCGTTTGC
Source organism: Reyranella sp. (assembly GCA_022844015.1). Taxonomy (GTDB): domain Bacteria; phylum Pseudomonadota; class Alphaproteobacteria; order Reyranellales; family Reyranellaceae; genus Reyranella. The sequence continues at coordinate 16,216 of JALHMO010000036.1, forward strand.
CGCGGCGGCCGGTTCGGGCGAGGCCTTCTTGCGCCAAAACTTCACCGGCGGCCCCCTTCGTTTCTCGAGAGGATCTCATCGATGGAAGTCACGGTGCTTTGGCCTTCGCCAACCGGACCCGCTGTAGCCGGCTCTTGGATCGAGGCCGGTCGAGGGGGCGTCGTGGGTCCGGATGAACGCCCGGGAGGGGGTGCGGAGGCCGGCGAGGGGCTGCCGGCCTCCGCTGCGGAGCGACCACCACCGGGCAAAGCCGACGAGGGGACGTCGTTGCCCGTACGTGGGGGGGAAGATGGTGGATCGCGCCGCGGGGGGACAGATTCTGGTTTTGCCGGCTCGAGCCGGATGACCTGCTTGATCGAGGCCTGCTCGAGCTGGAGATACTTTCCGGCCAGCCGCTCGATGCGTTCGGCCTCGTTCAGGTGAGCCCATTCGACGCGCAGGATGTGCGTCGCCTGCTGGCTCTCGACGATCTTGTAGTTGGTACGGTCGATGCGCTCCTCGAGGTCCTGCACCTTGTACTTGACCGCGAACAGGCCCACCGCCGTAGCGACGGCGGCAAGCGACCAGAACAGGAGCCCGCGATGGATCATGCGAGACCTGCCCCGATCGGGCCGGCCTCGACCGGTCGGGCCGTGATCTTCTCGGCAACCCGCAGCCGCGCCGAGCGGGCGCGCGGGTTGGCCGCCACCTCTGCCGGCGACGGCAGGATCGGCTTGCGCGTCAGGTCGCGCAGCTCGGGCGGGCGGCTCTCGACGGGCGGCAGGTGACGCGACGGCGACGGCACGCGGCCGGCCCGGCTGCGAACGAAATCCTTGACCGCGCGATCCTCGAGCGAATGGAACGAGACCACCGCAAGGCGACCGCCGGGTGCCAGCACGTGCCCGGCCCCGAGCAGGCCACGCTCGAGCTCGCCCAGCTCGTCGTTCACGGCAATCCGCAATGCCTGGAAGGTGCGTGTCGCGGGATCGCTCCCGTCCCTGCCCTGCGGCCCGACGGCGCGCCGCACGATCTCGGCCAGCTCGCCCGTCGTCTCGATGCGCTTGTCGCGGCGCGCCTCGATGATGGCCCGTGCGACCCGCCGGCTGCGCCGCTCCTCGCCATAGCGCCAGATGATGTCGGCCAGCTCGGCCTCTTCCGCCTCGTTCACCAGGTCGGCAGCAGACGACCCGGTGCGTTCCATGCGCATGTCGAGCGGTCCGGAGGCCCGGAACGAGAAGCCCCGATGGACCTCGTCGAGTTGCATCGACGACACACCGAGATCGAGCGTCACGCCGTCGACGTCGTCGACGCCCTCGGCGGCGAGCAGCTCGATCATGTCGCCGAAGCGGCCCTCGATGAGGCGCAGCCGGTCGCCATAGTGCTCGGCCAGCGCCTGCCCCGCGACGATGGCATCGGGATCGCGATCGAGCGCGATGACATGGCAAGCGGCGACATCGAGCAATGCCGAGCTGTAGCCGCCGGCACCGAAGGTGCCGTCGAGATAGCGGCCGCCGGCCCGCGGCTGCAGTGCCGCGACGACTTCCCTTACCATCACCGGGACATGCCGGGGCTCGCTCATGCGTCGCCCCTGGCCGAATCGCCCGGCGACAGGCTGCGCACGAAGGCTGCCATCCGGGCACGATCCGCATCGCGCCGGGCCTGCCACTGCCCGGGATTCCACAGCTGGAACTTGTCGCCCTTGCCGACCAGCATCACGCCATCGTTCGACCCGAGCGCTTCGGCGAACTCGCCCGGCATGGTGAACCGCCCGTCGGGCTCCATGGCGACCGTGCGCGAGCTTGCCGAGAGGTAGCCGGCCGGGTCGAACTCCTCGTCGTCGAGCGCCACCTTGAGGGCGCCCTTCGGGCCGAGAGCCTCCAGGCGCAGCCGATCAAGCATGGCATCGAACCCCCGGCGAGAGTTGCCGTTCACGACTCCCGGGAGATTCGGCGAGTGATACAGCACGAAGGCGCTCCGATCGTCTGCCGGCAATTCGTCGCGAAAGGCGGCGGGCAGCAGGGCCCGTCCCTTCTTGTCTAGCTTGACCAGGATTTCCGACCGAAATGCCACGGCCGAGTCCCTCTGAGTCCCGCCGCCGGTGCCCCACGCTCCTGCGTTGTCTGCTAAACGGGATGCAGTGGGATACCATGGGGATTCCTGGGAAGCAATGCCATTCGACGATTTGCATGGAATCAGAAGACCTTAACCACCACATCTATTGTGCGCTCACCAGTTTCCAACGCAAGGGCTAGTGTTGTGGATTCGCCACACCTGTGGCGAAAATTTCGCGGCACAGGGTCCAAACCGTGTCGTCCGGGTGGCGATACAGGGTCAGACGGCCTGTAAGCCGGGTTCTGTCCCCGCCCGGAGGCGGGAGATGGCCATTCCTCTGGGACGCCCGTTACCGGACGCCTCGCGCGACCGACCCGGGCGACGACGCGGAAACACCGCTGCCGGTTGCCCGGCGTGCCGCCCCTATTTGGTCTTGCTCCCGGTGGGGTTTGCCGTGCCGCTCCCGTTGCCGGCAGCGCGGTGGGCTCTTGCCCCACCGTTTCACCCTTGCCGATCCGGCGAGCCGGACAGGCGGTCTGTTTTCTGTGGCACTTTCCCTGGGGTCGCCCCCGCCGGACGTTATCCGGCACCGTGTCTCCGTGGAGCCCGGACTTTCCTCGCCGGCCGGTTGCCCGCCCAGCGCAGCCATCCGGCCGTCTGACTGGGTCACTAGCTACGGTCCGACGCAGGCATCGGCAAGCACAAAGTCGGCACCTACTCCCTTTGGACGAACGCGAAATCGCCTGCGATGTCCGCTCGGACCCGCTGCCTGACCTCATCCGGCTCAAGCGAAATCCGTTCCTCCCTTTCTCATGCCGCAGGCGGTCGTCGAAAGCCGAAGGTTCAAGCTGGCCGAAGCGCGTCAACCTGGTCGAGCAAGTCGGCGAGCAGCATCCGGGTCTCGTCGTCGGCGATGCCGCCCACCAGGCTCGGCCGGAAACGCCGCTGGAAAGCCGCGACGATGTCCGACGTCGCCACGTCGACAGCCGGCGGGTAGCCGAAGCGCCGCAGGGCTGCCTGCATGTCGCCCTCGAGCTTCAGGCAAGTGCCGCGCGGCCACAGGCCGATGCCGGAGCGCGCCAGCGTCGCCCACGGAAAACGTCGGCCGGGATCGATCTTGCGTTTCGGCGCTATGTCGGAGTGGCCGACGACGTTGCGCGGCACGATGGCAGGATGGCGCGCGACGATTTCGTGGCACAGCTCGATCAAGGCAGCGATCTGGCGCGACGGGTAATCGTGCAGATCGCCATGCAGGTTGACTATCTCTATGCCGATCGACGTTGCATTCAACCCGTCGCGGCCGCGCCAATGCGAGCGACCGGCATGCCAGGCGACGCGCTCCTCCGGTACCAGACGATAGAGCGCGCCGTCGAGGTCGAGGACATAATGGGCGCTGACACGCTGGGGTCTCGCATCATCACGCAAGATGGCGAGCGACTCCGCGAGCGGCAGCTCGGTGTAGTGCAGGACGAGAATGTCGATCGGGGTATCCGCCGGTCGCGCGGCGTGGTTGGGCGATGGCAGGTCGATCGGCTGCACGGCGCCTGCCGCAGGCTCAGGCCGGCACCAGGCCGCGCTGGCGCCTCAGGCGGTCGTAGGCATCGTTGATCAGCGCCACCTTGCGGTTGGCGATCGCGATCGCTTCCTCCGGCAAGCCCTGGGCGATCAGCCTGTCGGGATGATTCGCGCGCACCTGGCGCAACCAGGCCTCGCGGATCTGCTCGTCGGTCGCCAACGGGTCGATGCCGAGAACCACGCAAGGCTCGCATTCGACAACGCCCAGCGCCGCCGCCTTGGCCCGTTCGAATCGGTTGCTGTCCAGCCCGAACAATCGGGCCACCTGCGCAAGGTAATCGGCCTCCGCCGCATCGATGGGGCCGTCCGCCCGGGCAATGGTGAACAACCCCTCGAGCACGTTCTCCAGGATCTCCGGCGCGTCGGGGAACAACGTGGCGACCCGGCGAGCGTAGGTCTCGAATCCGGCGACGTCGCGCTTGGCCAGATTGAAGAAGCGCTCGACGTTCTTCTCCTCGCCCGGCGGTACCTGGAAGAACTCGCGGAAGGCCTCGATCTCGATCTCCGAGACGGTTCCGTCGGCACGGGCCATCTTGGCACCGAGCGCGATCACCCCGATGGTGAAGCCCACCTGGCGCAGGCCAGGATGCACGTCGTCGTCGGCTGGCGTGCTGAGCCCGAGCAGCGAGCCGATCGACTCGCCGTTGGCAAGACGTGTCGCCCCGTCGACAATTCTTTGCCAGATCGTCGTCATGTCCGCTCCGCTACGACGTCCGGCTTACAGGATCAAGGCGCCGATCGCCACGCCGACCAGCAGCGCGAGCGCAAGCCGGCGATAGAACGCCTCGCTGGCCAGAGGAAACAGCCGGCCGCCCAACACGCCGCCGACAATGACGGCAGGCGCAAGGCAGGCGGCCAGGATGCCGGTGCTCGAGTCGACCAGATCGCGGGAAAGAAAAATTGCCACCGCAATCAAGTCGACGAAGACGAAGTAGGTCGTGAGATTGGCCCGAACCCGTGTCACGGTTTCGTCGCCTGCGAGGTAGTAGAAGGCGATCGGTGGCCCGGCCATGCCGGCAAGCCCATTGAGAAAGCCGCTGCTGACACCTGCAGCCAAGGTCGTCGTCCCGCGCGGCTTGCCGGCGAAACGCCAGCCACTGGCCAGCAGCGCGGCCGCCCCGAGCACGATCGACGAGATCGCCCAACGCACCGGTTCCGGCTCGGACCAGGTCAGCACCAGGTTACCGAGCGGAACACCCACCGCGGCGGCCGCCAGCAGCAGGCCAATGCGGCGCCAGTCGACGAGATGAAGCACGCCTGGCACCAGCGGCAGGGCGACCGCGATCTCCAGCAGCAGGCACAGCGCGACGCCGATCGCCGGCCCGTGCAGGGCAGAGAACACCGGCGTCATGAGCATGGCCGCGCCGAAGCCGGCAAAGCCGCGTACCATGCCGGCGATGCAGGCAATGGCAGCACTGACCAGAAAGGAAACGGCCAACAGGTCCGGCATCGCAGGGCCGACGCTAGCATTGCCGCGGCACTGCCTGAGCATCATATAATGCAGGCCATGCCCCGAAAGAATCTCGCGGTCTCAGCCGTTCCCCTGCTGATGCCCTACATCCAGAGACGCCCCGCCGGCGTCGGCGGCAAGCCGTTCAAGCTGGTCTCCGACTATACGCCAGCCGGCGACCAGCCCGAGGCGATCCGCCAGCTGCGCGAGGGCGTGAACGGCGGCGAGCGCGACCAGGTCCTGCTCGGCGTCACCGGCTCGGGCAAGACCTTCACCATGGCCAACCTCATTGCCTCGCAGAATCGCCCGAGCCTGGTGCTGGCGCCAAACAAGACGCTGGCGGCGCAGCTCTATGGCGAGATGAAGGGCTTCTTCCCGGAGAACGCGGTCGAGTACTTCGTGTCGTACTACGACTACTACCAGCCCGAAGCCTACGTGCCGCGCACCGACACCTACATCGAGAAGGATTCGTCGATCAACGAGCAGATCGACCGCATGCGCCATTCGGCGACGCGCGCCCTGATGGAGCGCGACGACGTGGTGATCGTCGCTTCGGTGTCGTGCATCTACGGCATCGGGCCGCTCGAGAACTACCAAACGATGACCTTCCGCCTGAGCAAGGGCGAGAGGACCGATCGCAGCACCCTGCTGCGCCGCTTCGTCGAGCAGCAGTACAAGCGCAACGACAACGCCTTCCAGCGCGGGACCTTCCGGGTGCGCGGCGACACGGTCGACCTGTTCCCGGCGCACTACGAGGACAAGGCCTGGCGCATCGAGATGTTCGGTGACGAGATCGAATCGATCGTCGAGTTCGATCCGCTGACCGGCGAGAAGACGGCGACGCTGTCCGACATCGTGGTCTACGCCAACAGCCACTACGTGACGCCGCGGCCGACCATGCAGAAGGCCATCGAGCAGATAAAGACCGACCTCAAGCAGCGGCTCGACGAGTTCAACCGCGCCGGCCGGCTGCTGGAGGCGCAGCGGCTCGAGCAGCGCACGCTGTTCGACATCGAGATGCTCGAGACGACCGGAGCCTGCGCCGGCATCGAGAACTACTCGCGCTACCTCACGGGCCGCAATCCCGGCGAGCCGCCGCCCACCCTGTTCGAGTACTTCCCCGAGAACTCGATGCTGATCGTCGACGAGAGCCACGTCACGGTGCCTCAGATCGGCGGCATGTTCCGCGGCGACTTCAATCGCAAGAGCGTGCTCGCCGAGTTCGGCTTCCGCCTGCCGTCGGCGATCGACAACCGGCCGCTCAAGTTCGAGGAATGGGAGGCCCTGCGCCCGCAGACCATGTTCGTCAGCGCCACGCCCGGCCCGTGGGAGATGGAGCGCACCCAGGGCACATTCATCGAGCAGGTGATCCGGCCGACCGGCCTGATCGACCCGACGGTGATCATCCGGCCGGTCGAGAAGCAGGTCGACGACCTGATCGCCGAATGCCGCGACTGCGCCAAGAAGAGCCAGCGCGTCCTGGTCACGGTCCTGACCAAGCGGATGGCCGAGGACCTCGTCGAGTACATGCACGAGGCCGGCGTCCGCTGCCGCTACCTGCATTCCGACATCGACACGCTGGAGCGCATCGAGATCATCCGCGATCTCCGGCTGGGGGCCTTCGACGTGCTGGTCGGCATCAACCTCCTGCGCGAGGGCCTCGACATTCCCGAGTGCGCCCTGGTCGCCATCCTCGACGCCGACAAGGAAGGCTTCCTGCGCTCGCCGACCTCGCTGGTCCAGACGATCGGCCGCGCCGCGCGCAACGTCGACGGCCGGGTCATCCTCTATGCCGACCGCCTGACCGATTCGATCAAGTACGCCATGGCCGAGACCGATCGCCGGCGCGCCAAGCAGGAAGCCTACAACAAGCAGCACGGCATCACGCCCGCGTCGATACGCAAGAACATCGCCGAGATCCTGCAATCGACCTCCGAGCGCGACCACTACACGATCGACACCGGCGTGTCCGGCGACGTCCACCTGGTCGGCCACAATCTGCGCACGCACATTGCCGAGCTGGAGAAGCGCATGCGCGATGCGGCGGCCAACCTCGAGTTCGAGGAGGCCGCGCGCATCCGCGACGAGATCAGGCGCCTCGAGGCCAACGAGCTCGAGTTGCCCGGCCAGGCCGTGGCCGCGACCGCCAACGTCAATCTCGGCCGCATGCAGAACAGCCGCGTGTTCCGTGGCGTGCGCACCGGCTCGGGCTCGCGCGGCCGGCCGACCCGCCGCAGCGGACGCTGATGGCGACGACGATGCGGCGCGTGCTGCTGGCCGCGCTCGCCGTCTTTCTCGCCTCGACCGCGGCCGCCGCCGAAACCTTCCGCGCGGAAATCGTCCGCGTCCCGACGGCCGACGGCGCGAGCCTGGCGACCGTCGTCAAGCGCCCCTCCGACACGGCAAGGCGTCCCCTGGTCGTCCTCAATCACGGCTCGCCGGCGGACGGCCAGCGGACCAGCCTGCGGCCGATCTACGCCTCGCTCTCGGCCTGGTTCATGTCACGCGGCTATGTCGTGGCCCTGCCGCTGCGCCGGGGTTACGGCGAAACCGGCGGCGAGTGGGCGGAAACCTATGGCTCCTGCGAGTCTCCCGACTACTACACCGCCGGCCTGCAGGGTGCGTCGGACATCAGGGCGACCATCAATCACATGCGCGCCCTACCCTATGTCGCCGCAGATCGAACCGTCGTGGTCGGGCAATCGGCGGGCGGCTGGGCGACGGTGGCGCTGTCGAGCCTCAACCCGCCATGCGTGCTGGGCATGATCAACTTCGCCGGCGGTCGCGGCGGCCATCAGCACCTGCCCGGTGGCGGGATCGGCAACTGCCTGCCCGACGCGCTGGTCAAGGCGGCGGCGCGCTACGGCGCGACCGCACGCGTGCCCATGCTGTGGATCTACACCCGCAACGACAGCTTCTTCGAGCCAGGCCTCGCCCGCCGCATGGTCGAGGCTTATGACGGCGCCGGCGGCCGCGCCGTGCTCAAGGCGCTGGGCCCGTTCGCCAAGGACGGCCACACCCTGGCCGGCAGCGACAGCGGCCAGACAATCTGGTCACCGTTGCTCGCGGAGTTCCTTGCCGGGTTGAAGTGAGCCTTGTTGTGGCGCGCTCCCAGCGCTGGCTCTCTCACGCCGCCGGCAGCTCGAGGTCGAGCGTGGCCGTCCAGACCGGCATCGGCAGGCTGTCGCGCGCCGCGAGGTTGGCCGGGAGCCCGGCGCGATCGGTCACGCGTCGGAACGGCACGACGAGGCCGGCGCGCACGCCGAACACCGCGTCGCTGTCGAGGTGCTTGTCGTCCTCGGGAAAGAACTCGGTGATCAGCGGCTTGCGGCCCGGCGCGTGAATGATCATGTGCAGATGGGCCGGCCGCCAGGCGTCGCGGCCAAGCGCACGCAGCATGTCGCCGGCCGGGCCATCGTCGGGAACCGTGTACGATACCGGCCGTACCGTCGAGAAGGCGAAGCTGCCGTCGGGCGCCACGGTCAGGCGCGCATGGTAGTTGGTCGGCGACTGCGTCGCATCTTGCTGGGCATAGAGCCCGTTGCCGCCGTTCTGCCAAAGCGCCAGGACCGTGCCGGCGGCAGGAGTTCCGGTCGCATCGGCGATCCTGCCGCTCACGACCAGCGGCTCACCGACCTGGCCGTGCCACAGATCGCCGCCATTCGCCAGCTCGGGTGCACCCTCGATATGGAACGGCCCGAGCACCGAGGACGGCGTGCCCGTCGTCGCCGAGTTGATCATGTCGACCAGCGACGAGATGCCGAGCAGGTCGGAAAACAGGATGTACTCGTTGCGCTTGTCGTCGGTGAACTGCGTGGCCCGCGTCAGGGCGTCGATCGCCGCATTCCACTCGGCCTGCGTCACCTTGTTGTCGCGTACGAAGGCATGAAGGTGGCGGGCGAGATCGACCAGCAGCGCCCGCGTGCGCTCCGACGGCGCATTCCGGCTGTAGTCGGCAAAGGCCTGGGTTATCGTAGCCGGCGTGAGGTCGCGCATCCCGTTCTCCCGACCGCCTAGCGGGCGGTTCTCTGCAGGGCATCGTAGTCGGCACGCAGCAGGGCGAACAACAGGTGATCGGCCCACTGCCCATTGATGCGCAGGTACTGCCGCGCCAGCCCCTCCTCGTGGAAACCGACCTTGGCCAGCACCGCCTTCGAGGGCTCGTTGTGCGGCAGGCACGCCGCCTCCAGCCGGTGCAGCCGCAGATCGTCGAACACGAACGACAGGGTCGCCCTCAGGGCGTCCGTCATAAGGCCCTGGCCGGCAAACGGCTGGCCCATCCAATAGCCCACCGACACCGCCTGGGCTACGCCGCGCCGGACGTTGCTGAAGTTGATGCCGCCGGCCAGCCGCCGGCCCTCGTTGGTGAACACGAACAGGCTGAAGGCCTCGCCGGATCGCCATTCGCGGGCCTGCTGGCGCAGCCGCCGGCGGAAATGATCCCGCCCCAGGGAATCCTCGGGCCAGGTCGGCTCCCAGGGCGTCAAAAAGGCCCGGCTGCGTGCCCGCAGTTCGGCCCATTCAGCCCAATCGTCCATGCTGGGTGCCCGCAGGAACACCCGCCGCCCGGCAATCCGGGTCATTCCCGACAGGGACAACGGAACGTCAGCGAAGCGAAACATCTTGACTTATTGTACCGCAGGTTTGGAATTCTTACATGCTTTCCGAGGCTTGACGTAGGAAATTGAGACGGTCCGCCGCGCACCTCGCCTGTGACCAGGCCTTGAAATGCACACTCGTTAATAAGAAATTGCACCTGAGAAAGAGTGACGTGCCAGGATCGGACATGGAAACAGACGCCAGCAACAACGTCGGACACAAGGGGCGCTTCTATCTCACCAAGAACATCTGGGTGCCCCAGGAGCCGGTCGAGAAGTTCAATCTCAAGATGTCGGACATGATCTTGCGCAACATGCCCAAGCTGCCCTTGGGTGGTGACGATGCGCTGAAGGTCTTCCCGGTGCTGGGCGAGTTGAAGAAGAGCCACGACAAGATCAAGGCCGATCTCCAGTACCTCCTGAGCCATCATGAGGAGATCCCCGCCCTGCACGAGGTCCATCCGCGCGACCTCTACGTGCCCGGCAGGGCCTGGCGGACCTTCCTGCTCAAGATCTGGGGCCACGAGATCAAGGAAAACACCGCCGCGGTGCCAGACACCTATGCCGCGATCTCGCGCATCCCGGGTGTCCACACGGCGCTGTTCAGCATCCTGCACGGCTTTGCCGAAATCGAGCCGCACCGTGGGTCGGCCGCCGGGGTGATCCGCTTCCACTACCCGCTGATCGTCCCGACCGAGCCGGAGAAGTGCTGGATCGAGATCGGCGGCCACCATTTCTTCTGGGAGGAAGGAAAGCCGCTGGTGTTCGACGACACCCGCGAGCATTGGGTCAAGAACCAGACCGACCAGACCCGCGTGGTGCTCATCATCGACTTCGACGCGCGCATGCCGTTCCCGGTGAGCCTCTATACGTCGCTGCGCTACAATCTCATCCGCCGCAGCGCGGAGGTGAAGGCGGTCATCGAGCGCGCCGCCATCGGCGTGCCACCGCGCAACCAGAGCAGCCTTGCGCCCGTGCTAGCCAAGGCGGCCTGATCTCGAGCGGTCGCGTCCTCGGAACGCGGCAGGATCCAGGATCCCTTCGCTGGCGACGCGGAGCAGGGGATCTTTTGCCTCTCAACCGCAGACGGGCATGAATGTTGCTGCCGCTGCGGCGTGCTCGTGAGACGCTCGCTGCGCTCGGCCGCTGTCGGGCGGACACTTCGATGAGGCGTGGCACGGCATGATGATCCTGGGCTTCACCGGCGGCGCGCTGGGCGGCCACCTCGGTGGCTGGCGACATCCGGATTCGTTTCCGACGACAACCATGCGGCTCGACTGCATGATCGAGATGGCCCGGATCGCCGAGCACGGCAAGCTCGACCTCATGTTCCTCGCCGACGGCAACGGCGTGCGACAGATGGACAAGCCGGCCTTGTTCGCGGCCAACAGCCCGTCCGATCGCCCGGCGGTGTTCGAGCCGGTGACGCTGTTCGCCGCGCTGGCGCAGCACACGAGGCATATCGGCCTGGTAGCGACGACGACCACGACCTACGAGGAACCGTTCACCATTGCCCGCAAGTTCGCGTCGCTCGATCACCTGAGCGGCGGCCGGGCTGGTTGGAATCTGGTCACGACTCAATACGTCGAGGATGCCAAGAATTTCGGCCGCGATGAGCACATGGGACGGGTCGAGCGCTACGAGCGGGCGTGGGAGAGCCTCGATGTCGTGCGCGCGCTTTGGGATTCGTGGGCGAGCGATGCCTTCCTGCAGGACAAGTCGACGGGGCGATACCTCGACCCCACCCGCGTGCGCCTGACCAACCATCGCGGTAACCATTTCGCAGTCAAGGGACCGCTCAATGTCGCGCGCGCGCCGCAGGGCCATCCGGTGGTCTTCATGGCCGGCCAGTCGGACGCCGGCAAGGAGCTGGCGGCCTATGGCGGCGAAGGGCTGTTCGGCACCGCGAGCAACAAGGCACAAGCCCAGGCGGAGTATGCCGACATCAAGGGCCGTATGCCCAAGTACGGCCGTCCGCCGGAAGCGCTGCGCATCCTGCCGGCGCTCAGCGTGTTCGTCGGCCGCACCAGCGCCGAAGCCGACGCGCTGTACGAGGAACTGCAGGGGCTGATCTCGCCCGCCCTCGCCACGAGCTACCTGTCGAAGCTCGTCGGCCTCGACGTGACCGGCGCCGATCTCGACGGCCCAATGCCGCAGAATCGCGAAGAGAGCCTCGGCGGCACCGCGATCGGCCGATCCGTCCTCGACATGGCGGCGCGCGACGGGTTGAGCGTGCGTCGCACCGCCGAGCGCGTCCTGTCGTCGATGGGCGGCAACACGGTGAAAGGCGATGCCCGTCACGTCGCCGACGTGATGGAGGATTGGTACACCAGCAAGGCCTGCGACGGGTTCATGCTCTCGATGCCGGTGCAGCCACGCAGCCTGCGCGACTTCATCGAGCTCGTGGTCCCCGAGCTGCAACGCCGCGGCCTGCGCCCGCGGGACTATGCCGGCACGACCTTGCGCGCCAACATGGGCCTGGCCGTGCCGGCCGATCCCTTTCAGCGTGACGCTGCGGAGTAGCCATGACCTTCTCGATCGCGGGTCGCTGCGCCAGGACTGGAATGATCGGCGCCATCGTCACCACCTCGTCAATGGCCGTCGGCAGCCGCTGCGCCTGGGCCGAGCCGGGCGTCGGAGCCGTTCTGACGCAACACCGGACCGATCCTCGCCTTGGCCCCGTGATCCTGGGCGAGCTCAAGCGGGGCGTGGCGCCTCAGGCGATCATCGACGGGTTGGAGGATCGTGATCCCAACCTGAGATGGCGGCAACTCGCGGTCCTCGCGGCCGACGGAACGGGTGCTTTCTTCAATGGTACCAAGATCGTCTCGGTCGCCAAGGGCCGGATCGGGCGCGATTGCGTCGCTGCCGGCAACATCCTGCGCAATCTCGCGGTCGTCGACGCCATGGTCGAGGCCTTCGAGGCGAACGAGGATCAGGAGCTGGCCGAGCGACTCATGCGCGCCATCGAGGCGGGCGACCGTGCCGGCGGCGAGCTGAAGCAGCTGAAGTCGGCGGCGCTTCTCGTCGTGCACCGCGAGAGCTTCCCCTACGTCGACCTTCGCGTCGATCTCAATTCTCAGCCACTTGTCGAGCTGCGCTTCCTGTGGGAACTCTACCAGCCGTCGGCGGCAGTCTACGTCGTGCGCGCGATCGACCCGGATCAGGCGCCCGGCGCAGGGTAACAACGCAGATCTGCGACGAACAGCAATTACCTCTTCCTGGGGAGCCGCGCACAGCGCGGCGTCTCGAAGGACGAGCAGCAGAATCCGTCTTTGCTGCCCATCCTTCGAGACGCGCCCTACGGGCGCTCCTCAGGATGAGGTGGTAGTGGTCGCGGCCGTCCGTCCGTCCGTGCTTACTACGCCGCCAGCCGCCCATCATTCGAGACGCGCCCTACGGGCGCTCCTCAAGATGAGGTGGTTGTGGTCGCGGCCGTCCGTCCGACCGTGCTTACTACGCCGCCAGCCGTGCGCTGATGCGGTCGAGCGATTCGAGGCCGTCGATCGGGCCCAGGGCGGCGAGCGTCAGCCTGCCCTGCAACAGCCGTTGGGCGACGCGGCGCACCGCCTCCTCGTCGACCGCCTCGATACGCGCCACGATCTCGGCGTAGGGAATCGGCCGGCCATGGATGATGAGATGGCGCGCCGCCTGCTCGCAGCGTGCGCCGCTCGATTCGAGCGCCATCAGGGTGCCGGCCTTGATCTGGTTGCGCGCACGCACCAGCTCGGCCGTCGTGATGGTGCCGGCGACGCCGGAGAATTCCTCGCAGACCGCCGGCACGAGCTCTGCCAGGTCGTCCTCGCCAGTGCCGGCGTAGATGCCGAACAGGCCGCCATCGGCATAAGCGGTGTTGAAGCAATGGATGCCGTAGACCAGGCCGCGCTCCTCGCGAATGCGCTGGAACAGGCGCGAGGACATGCCGCCGCCGAACAGCGTCGAGTAGATGGCGAGGGCGAAGTAGTCCGGATCGCGGTAGCCGATTCCCTGGCACCCCAGCACCAGATGGGCCTGCTCGAGGACACGCGCCTCGCGGCCGTCGCCGCCGACGTAGCTGAGCGGCACCGGACGCTCGGCGTTGGCCGGCGTGCGCGGCACCGAGCCGAAATGCTTGTCCGCCAGGTCGAGGATCTGGGCGTGCTCGACCCGCCCCGCCGCCGCCAGGACCATGTTGGAAGCGGTGTAGTGGCGTGCGAGATAGGCGAACAGATCGTCCCGCCCGATCGCGTCGACCGACTCGGCGGTACCGAGGACCGGCCGACCCAATGGCTGGCCGGGCAGCGCGGTCTCCTGAAACTGGTCGAAGATCACGTCGTCCGGCGTGTCCAGCGCCTGGCCGATCTCCTGCAGGATCACGCCGCGCTCGCGCTGCAGCTCGTCCGGATCGAACACCGAGTTGCGCAGGATGTCGGAGATCATCTCGACGCCGAGCCCGACATCCTCCTTCAGCACCGAGGCGTGGTAGGCCGTGATCTCGCGGCCGGTATAGGCGTTGAGGCTGCCGCCGACATTCTCGATCTCCTCGGCGATGGCACGCGCCGAGCGGGTGCGCGTGCCCTTGAACGCCATGTGCTCGAGCATGTGGGCCATGCCGTTCAGCTCGGCCGACTCGTGGCGCGTGCCGCAGGCGACCCAGATGCCCAGCGAGGCCGATTCGACCTCGGGCATCTCGTCCACCGCGACGCGCAGCCCGTTGCCGAGCGTGGTGACCTTGACATCGCTCATGACAGCACCTTGGCACGGGTCGAAGGAACGGGCGCAGCGCCGCGTCGGACGTCGATCAGGGCCTTCAGCGCGGCCGGGTCGTTCGGCAGGTTGTCCATGCGCTCTTGCCTCTTCAGGAGATCGCCGAGCCGGGCCGGCAAGGCCGGTCGTTCGCCGATCGCCTTCTCGACCGCGTCGGGGAACTTCGCCGGATGGGCGGTCGCCAGCACGACCATGGGCACCGCGGGATCACGGCGATGTTGCTGGGCAACGGCGTAACCCACGGCGGTATGCGGATCGATCGTCTCGCCGTAGCGGCGCCGACAGTCGGCGATCGCGGCCAGGGTGCCGGCATCGTCGAGCCGGCCGGCGTCGAACAGCTGGCGGACGCCGGCCAGCGCATTGGCGCCGACCGCGAGCCTGCCGGTGCTGCGGAATGCCACCATGGCGTCGGCCAGCGCCACACCCTTGCGATCGTAGAGATCGAACAGCAGGCGCTCGAAATTGCTCGAGATCTGGATGTCCATGCTCGGGCTCAGCGTCGGCACGACGGTCGACGTCTCCATGACGCCGCTCTCGAAGAAGCGGGCCAGTATATCGTTGCTGTTGGCGCCAACCACGAAATGCGACACCGGCAGGCCCATCTGGCGCGCGGCGTATCCGGCATAGACGTTGCCGAAATTGCCGCTCGGCACGGTGAAGGCGACCGGGCGTTGCGGCGCGCCCAGTCTCAGCGCCGCCCAAAAAAAGTAGACGATCTGCGCCATCACGCGCGCGAAGTTGATCGAGTTGACCGCGGTGAGGGCGTGGCGGTCGCGGAACGGGAGGTCGTTGAAGCAGGCCTTGGCGAGGTCCTGGCAATCGTCGAACGTGCCCTCGACCGCAATGTTGTGCACGTTGGGAGCAAGCACCGTGGTCATCTGGCGCCGCTGCACCTCGCTCACCCGGCCGCGCGGGTGCAGCATGAAGATGTCGATGGTCTGGCGGTCGCGCACCGCCTCGATGGCGGCCGAGCCGGTGTCGCCCGACGTGGCGCCAACGATGGTGGCATGCCGGCCGCGCGCCGTCAGGGTGTGGTCGAGCATGCGGCCGAGCAGCTGCAGGGCCACGTCCTTGAAGGCGAGCGTGGGGCCGTGGAACAGCTCGAGAAGATGCAGGCCCGCGTCGGACGGCGTTGCGTCGCCGAGCGCCTTCACCGGGGCCACCTCGGGGGTCTCGAAGCAGGCATATGCCTCGCCGATCAGGTGGCGGAAGGTCGCCTCGTCGAAGGCCTCGCCGACGAACGGCCGCATGATCTCGAAGGCGAGGTCGACGTAGGGCAGGCCCGCCAGCCGGGCGATCTCCATTGCCGAGAAGCACGGCCATTCGGTCGGCAGGTAAAGCCCGCCGTCGCGTGCCAGGCCCGCGAGCATGATGTCCTCGAAGCCCAGCGGCTCGGGCGTGCCCTGCGAGCCGTGGCGCGTGCTGATGTAGCGCACTGTCAACTCCTGGTCGGCTGCTCGGGCTAGGCGACCTGGCGACAGGCTTCGTGATCCTTGCGGACACGCTTGGTCGAGGCGGGGAATTTTTGCAGGGCCCGCTCCGGCCGGGTCGGCCGCCTGACCAGATCGCCGCCACAGTTGGGGCAATGGCCGTCCAGCCGGGTTCGCGCGCACTCCGCGCAGAAGGTGCATTCGAAGGTGCAGATCAGCGCGTCGGGCGCGCCATTCGGCAGATCCTTGTCACAGCATTCGCAGTTGGGTCGGAGCTCGAGCATGGCTTCCTCTTACGCTCCCAGGTAGCGGCTTTCCAGATGCGCCTTGAAGGCAGCGGTCCCGAGGGGCGCACCGGTGGCCTCTGTCAGGATCTCGTCGGTGCTGGCAAGCGAGCCCTTGCCGTGCACGTTGGCCCGCAGCCAGCCCAGCAGCAGCGCGAAGTCGCCGTTGCCGATGGCGTCCAGGAGACCGGGATGGGCGCGCCGGGCGGCGGCGAACAGCTGGGCCGCCGCCAGGGCGCCCAGGGTGTAGGTCGGGAAATAGCCCCAGCCACCATCCGGCCAATGGATGTCCTGCAGGCAGCCCAGCGCGTCGTCGGGCGGCACGATGCCCAGCAGCTCGCGCATCCCCTCGTTCCAGGCGCCCGGCAGGTCGGCCAGCGCGAGGTCGCCGGCGAGCAGCGCGCGCTCCAGGCGATAGCGCAGCATGATGTGCAGGGGATAGGTCACCTCGTCGGCATCGACGCGGATCAGCCCAGGCGCGACCCGCGTGTAGATGCGGTGAATGTTGTCGACCGTCCAGGCTGGCCCGTCCTTGCCGAAGGCGCCGCGCATGCGCGGCGCGGCAAAGGCGATGAAGGCGTCGCTGCGGCAGGCCTGCATCTCCATCAGCAGCGACTGGCTCTCGTGAAGGGCCATGCCGCGGGCATTGCCGACCGGCTGGCGCCGCCAGTCGCGCGGCAACCCGGCCTCGTAGAGGCCGTGCCCGGTCTCGTGCAGAACCCCCATCAAGGCGCGCGCGAAGTCGGCCTCGTCGTAGCGCGTGGTGATCCGCACGTCGTCGGCGGTGCCGCCGGTGAAGGGATGCGCCGAGACATCGAGCCGACCATGCGAAAAGTCGAAGCCGATGAGCCGGATCAACTCCTCGCCGAGCTTGCGCTGCTGCTCGACCGGGAATGGACCGTCCAGCGCCAGCGGTGCCGGCTTCCGATTCTGATGCTCGATCACGCGGCCAAGCAGCCCGGGCAGGAAGGATGTCAATTCGCCGAACAGCACGTCGATGCGCGCGGCGCGCCCGCCCGGCTCGAACTCGTCGAGCAGGGCATCGTAGAGCGTCGTGCCCAGCGCGGCGGCCTTGGCCTCGCCGGCCCTCCGGATCAGCGTCAGCACCTCGCCGAGCGTCGGCAGCAGCGCCTTGAAGTCGGCAGTCTTCCTGGCTTCGCGCCATGCCATCTCGCAGGCCGAGGTGGCGCGTGTGCGCGCCTCGACCAAGTCGGCCGGCAAGGCGCTCTCATGCACCCACAGCCGGCGCATCTCGCGCAGGTTGGCCGCCCGCCAGGGATCGAGGCCGGCACCGCCCTCCTCCGCCCGGGCCAGCAGGTCCGGCATCTCGGGCGCGGAAATCATGCCGTGGGCGATGACGCCCAGGGTCGCCAGCTGGTCAGCGCGATCCTCGCTCGCCCCGTCCGGCATCATGGTCGAGCGATCCCAGTTCAGGATGGCGCTGGCACGCTGCACGGCGCTCAGGCGGGCAAACCGGCGCTCGAGCTCGGCATAGGGATCGTTGCCAATCATGACTTGACCTTGGTGTGACCGGCGATCGTGAGACGCCCGTTCTCCCAATGATAGGCGAGATAGACGCCGGCCATCGCGAGCGCGATCAGGAACCAGGTGATGGCGTACTGCAGATGGTCGTTGGGAATGTCGAGCCTGGTCTGGCCCCCCACCGGCACGCCGCCGGGATTGGCCGCGGCGTCGGCCTCCAGGAAGAAGGCGTCGAGCTTCGGATCGGGTTTGCCGCCGGCCATGCTGCGCATCAGTGGCACGTCGACGTGGAACCAGACGTTGCGGTCGGGCACGTTCTCGGGCGCGAACTGGCGGCGCTCCTGGTTGCGCCGCACGATGCCGGTGAGCTCGACCTGTCCTTGCACCTGGCCGGCGGCGCGGCGCGCCGGGTCCTTGGTTTCCTGCGGGATCCAGCCGCGATCGAACAGCACGATGCGGCCATCGTCGGTGGCGAGCGGCGTCACCACCTGGAGGCCGACCTTGTTCTTGAGGCTGCGGGCGGCGAGGTAGAACTCCTTGTCGTGCACGAAGGTCCCGGCAACCTTGACGCGGCCGTATTCGTGCCTCAGCGGGTCGCCCTTCAACAGCTCGTCCAGGCTGACCGGCGCCGCGGCCCGGTTGACGGCCATGCGATCCAGGATGGCGCGCTTCCACTCGCGCCGCTCCATCTGCCAGATGCCGAGACCCAGCGCGACCGAGAAGATCACCAGCGAGACGACCGACGGCCACAAGGCCGGCCGCAACTGGAGCAGGGGACTGCCTCTAGTCATCGAGCGCCGTCGAGCGATGGGTGAATTGCTGGGCGATCAACAGCGCCTTCAGGAGGCGCAGCAGCCACACCGCCAAGCCCACCGTAATCGGCCCCCAGAGCAGGACGTGCAGCCACCACGGCGGCTCGAAGCGGAACTCGACCCAGAACACCAGCATCATAATGATGGCGCCGAGCCCCAGGATGACGAACACGGCAGGGCCATCGCCGGCGTCGTTGCCACGCAGGTCGAGATTGCAGACGGAACAGCGCTCGACGATGCCGAGCACGCCCTCGAACAGGCGGCCACGACCGCAGCGCGGGCAGACCGCGCGCAGTGCGACATCGAGAGGCGATTGGCGCGGCCAGTCGGACATCACCGGCTCCCAAAAGACGAACCGCCGGGCAGCGCCCGGCGGGACACCATCTCACTTTCGAGCTCCTCTCCCCCGCGAGGGGGGGGAGGTTGGGTGAGGGGGATAGGCACGTCACCGCCCCCTCACCTAGCCTCTCTCCCTCACGGGGGAGAGGAACATGATTGCATTCGCGCCCTCAGTGCAGCGCGATCGGCGCGTTGCCGGCGCCCCACCAGTAGATGCAGAAGAAGAGGAACAGCCAGACCACGTCGACGAAGTGCCAGTACCAGGCAGCAGCCTCGAAACCGAAATGCTGCTTGGGCTTGAAGTGGCCGGCCATGGCGCGGAACAGGCAGACGAGCAGGAAGGTCGTGCCGACCAGGACATGGAAGCCGTGGAAGCCGGTCGCCATGAAGAAGGTCGACGAGTAGATGTTCTCGCGGAAGCTGAACGGCGCGTTGATGTACTCGTAGGCTTGGACGCCTGTGAAGAAGATGCCCAGGATCACTGTGAGAGCGAGGCCGCGCACTGCATCGCGCTTGTTGCCTTCGAGAATCGCGTGATGCGCCCATGTGACCGTGGTGCCCGAAAGCAGCAGGATCAGCGTATTCATGAACGGCAGGTCGAATGGCGCGATGATGCTGACGCCCTTGGGAGGCCAGATGCCGCCCGTCGCCTCGGTCCGCACCGGCTGCTCCGGTGCGCCCGGATAGAGCGCGGCATCGAAGAAGGCCCAGAAGAACGCCGCGAAGAACAGGACCTCCGAGGCGATGAACAGGATCATGCCATAGCGCAGGCCGAGCTGGACCACCGCGGTGTGGTACTTGCGCGACTCGGCGATGACGTCGCTCCACCACCAGAACATCACCGCCAGGATGAGGCCGAGGCCGGGGGCGATGACCCACCACTGGACCGCCTTGACGATGCTCTCGATGCCCTTGCCCAGCATGTCGGGATGCATGCCGAGCCCGGCGCCGATCGCCAGCAGTAGCGCCCCGACCGCGCCCAGCGCCGGCCATGGGCTGGGATCGACGAGGTGATAGGGATGTTTCGGTGTGCCGTCGGCCATATTCATCCACCCTTTCCGGTCGCACCGGCGGACACGCCGCCGAGCAAGGTCTTCGCCCGCTCCGTCTTCGCCTCGAAAAAGGTGTAGGAGAGCGTGATGGTGCGGACGTTTTCGTAGCGTCGATCCTTGTCCATCTCGGAATCGACGAAGAAGATCACCGGCAAGTCGACCGACTGGCCGGGCAGGAGCAACTGCTCGGTGAAGCAGAAGCATTGCACCTTGTTGAACCACGGGCCGGCCGGCTCCGGCGTCACGTTGTAAGTCGACGTGCCGACGATCGGGCGCTGCGAGACGTTGGTCACGCGGTAGTGCGTCAGGCGCTCCTCACCGAGCTTGACCCGGACCTCGCGCTCGAGCGGCTGGAAGCGCCACGGCAAGTTGGGATCGACATTGGAATCGAAACGGACGGCGACCGTGCGCTCGAGGATCGTGCGGTCGCCGGCCTGGGCGACCTGCGGCGTGCCGCCGAAGCCCGTGGTGCGGCAGAACAGGTCGTAGAGCGGCGAGGCGGCGTAGGCGAGTGCCAGCATGCCGCCGACCACGCCGGCCAGCCGCCACGCCAGGCGGGCGTTCCTGTCACCGGTCGCCTTCACCCCTGCCCTCCCATGCGGACAATGGTGAGGACGAAGAACATCAGCACCATCACCACCAGGAAGCCCGCGACGAACAGGTTCTTGCCGCGCTGGCGGCGGCGCAATTCGGCGCCGCTGGGATGACGGGTCTCGACCATGGCGACACTCATCCGATCAGGATCCGGTCGACCGGAAGAGCAGCAAACAGGACGGCGAGATAGAGCAACGAGAAGCGGAACATCCGTCGCGCCGGCGGATGACCGGTCTCGTCGTCGGGCGCGCGCCACACCTGCACGGCGTGACCGATGAAGGCCAGGCTCAGGCCCAGCGCCACCGCGCCATAGAGCCAGCCCACCGTCCCGAGCAGGGTCGGCACCAAGGCCACCGGCACCAGCAGCACGGTGTAGATCAGCATCTGGCGCTTGGTCTCGCGCGCGCCGGCGACGACCGGCAGCATCGGTACGCCGGCGCGGCGGTAGTCGTCGCAGCGATAGAGCGCGAGCGCCCAGAAGTGCGGCGGGGTCCACAGGAAGATCAGCAGGAACAAGGCAATGCTGACGGCGGATACATCGCCGGTCACAGCCGCCCAGCCGATCATCGGCGGGAAGGCGCCGGCCGCGCCACCGATCACGATGTTCTGCGGCGTCCGCCGCTTCAGCCAGATCGTGTAGACGAAGACGTAGAACAGGATCGCCGCCGCGAGCAGCGCCGCCGCCATGAAGTTGGTCGACACCGCCATCAGCAGCACGGAAAACAGCGACAGCAGGACGCCGAGCCCCAGCGCATCGTCCGGCGCCACCCGGCCGGCCGGCAGCGGCCGCAGGCGCGTCCGCGCCATCAGGGCGTCGAGGTCGCGCTCGTACCACATGTTGATGGCGCCGGCGGCGCCCGAGCCGAGCGCGATCGCCAGCACCGCGAGCGCCGCCGTGAAGGGGTGCAGGTGGCCGGGCGCGATAATGACGCCGATCAGGCCGGTGAAGACCACCAGCGACATGACCCGGGGCTTCAGCAGGGCGACGTAGTCGCGCACGCGCGCCGACGGCGCTGCGTCGAAGGACCGGGTCAGGATCTGGGCCGTATCGCTCATCGCACTTTCAAGGCGAAGGCGCCACTCGGGCCTCTCGCCTCCTCGAGATCAGGGATGCGCCGCGGGCGAAATGTGCGGCAACTCTTCGAAGGTGTGGAAGGGCGGCGGGGATGGCACCGTCCATTCGAGTGTCGTCGCGCCCTCGCCCCAGTAGTTGGCGCCAACCTTGCGGCCGGCCAGCAACCCGCCGAACACCACGAAGACCAGCCAGAAGAGGGTCGAGCCGAACGAGAGGAAGGCGCCGAGAGAGGAGATGTAGTTCCAGTGCCACATGGCGTCGGGATAGTCGACGTAGTGGCGCGGCATGCCGGCCAGGCCGCTGAAGTGCATCGGGAAGAAGGTCAGGTTCACGCCGATGAAGGTCGTCCAGAAATGGATCTGGGCGGCCCACTCGGGATACTGGCGGCCGCTCATCTTGCCGATCCAGTAATAGTAGCCCGCGAACATGCCGAACACCGCGCCGAGCGACAGCACGTAGTGGAAGTGCGCGATCACGTAGTAGGTGTTGTGCAGGGCGTAATCGACGCCGGCATTGGCCAGCACCACGCCGGTGACGCCCCCCACCGTGAACAGGAAGATGAAGCCGATCGCCCACAGCATCGGCACCTCGAGCCGGATCGACCCGCCCCACATGGTCGCGATCCAGCTGAAGATCTTCACGCCGGTCGGCACCGCGATGACCATGGTGGCTGCCACGAAATAGGCGCGCGTGTCGACGTCCATGCCGACCGTGTACATGTGATGGGCCCACACGACGAAGCCGACGACGCCGATCGCCACCATCGCATAGGCCATGCCGAGATAGCCGAAGATCGGCTTCTTGGAGAACGTCGAGATGATGTGGCTGACGATGCCGAAGGCCGGCAGGATCATGATGTACACCTCGGGATGGCCGAAGAACCAGAAGAGGTGCAGGAACAGGGTGGGATCGCCGCCGCCGGCCGCATCGAAGAAGTGCGTGCCGAAGTTACGGTCGGTCAGCAGCATGGTGATGGCGCCGGCCAGCACCGGCAGGGCGAGCAACAGCAGGAACGCCGTCACCAGGATCGACCAGGCGAACAGCGGCATGCGGTGCAAGGTCATTCCCGGCGCCCGCATGTTGAAAATCGTGGTGATGAAGTTGATGGCGCCCAGGATCGACGAGGCGCCGGCGATGTGCAGGGAGAAGATGGCGAGGTCCATGCCCGCCCCCTGCTGGATGGTGAGGGGCGGGTAGATCGTCCAGCCGGTGCCGACGCCGCCGCCGATCAGCGCCGAGGCGAGCAGCAGGAGGAAAGCCGGCGGCAGCAGCCAGAAGCTGATGTTGTTCATGCGCGGGAAGGCCATGTCGGGCGCGCCGATCATCAGCGGCACGAACCAGTTGCCGAATCCGCCGATCAGCGCCGGCATGACGACGAAGAACACCATGATCAGGCCGTGCGCGGTGACCACGGTGTTCCACAAATGGCCGTTCGGCGTGCCGTCTGCCGCATTGAAGTACTGCACGCCGGGCTGCAGCAGCTCGAGCCGCATGATCACCGAGAATGTGGCGCCGATCAGGGCGGCGCCGATCGCGAACACCAAGTACATCGTGCCGATGTCCTTGTGGTTCGTGCTGTAGACGTAACGCCGCCATCCGGTCGGCGTATGATGTTCGTCGTGCCCGTGAGCGTGGGAGCCGTGGTCGTGAGCGGCGCCGTGCGCGGTGGCCATGTGATTCTCCTGCGGCGAAGCGCTTAGCGGTTGGCGGGAGCGGTGGCGGAAGCCAGGTCGGTCGCGGGCGACAGGCCCGCCGACGCCTTCTTCTGCTCAACCCACTTGTCGAACTCGGGCTTTGCAACGGCCTTGACGGCAATCGGCATGTAGCTGTGGTTGTTGCCACAGATCTGCGAGCACTGGCCGAAGTAGTAGCCTTCCTTGGTGACGTTGATCCATCCCTCGTTGATACGGCCGGGAATGACGGTCTTCTTGATGCCGAAGCCCGGTACCGTCCAGCCGTGCATCGAATCGGCCGCAGTGCCGATGATGCGGATGTTGGTGCCGACGGGAACGACCATCTCCTCGTCGACCGCGAGCATGCGCGGCATGTTGGGCTTCTGCTTGAGGCGGTCGGCCTCGCTCAGGATGCGGCTCTCGATCCTGAAGTTACCCTGGTCGGGGTACTCGTAGCTCCAGTACCACTGGTGGCCGACGACCTTGATGGTCACCGGCGCCTCGGCCAGCTTGTCCCCGTAGTACAGCAGGCGGAACGACGGGATGGCGATGACCACCAGGATCAGGATCGGGACGACCGTCCAGGCGACCTCGAGCACGGTGTTGTGAGTGGTCGTCGTCGGCGTCGGGTTGCGCGCGGCGTGGAACCGCCACATCGCATAGAGAAGCAGCGCCAGCACGAAGATGCAGATCAGCGTGATGATGACCAGCAGCAGATCGTTCAGCGAGGCAACCCGCTCCATCAGCGGCGTGTATGACGGTGGGAAGTTGACCTGCCAGTCGTGCGGGATGCCGACGATCGGCTGTGCCTGGGCGCCACCGGTAATGCCCAATCCGGCGATCACCGCCAGCAGTCCAAAGATGCCCCGTGCGCACTTGCCGATCATGCAACCATCCCCTCGGCGGGCCCTCCCCTCTCAGGAGGGTTCCGGTCCGCAAAATCCCCCGCCATTTAAAGCGGTTAGTACCAGATATAGACCTGACACGTAACGGGTTTTCGCCCCCGCTCGGTATGTGGCGGCCAGTCGCAGTGAGGACGCTCGGCCGAGGTTAGTCCGACGCGCCGCCTGCCGAAAGTCCCCGACACCTGTCCTCGTTCGCTGCCGACTTCGCGGCCAACCGCTTCGGGCCCGCTTGTTTTTCCGGGGTCGGCCAGTATGGTCGCCCGCCGGCCCCATCCGGCCAGTTCAGCAAAGGGACCACCCAGATGCGTCTTACCCTGACGCTGTTGATCGTCGCCATCTCATTCATGTTCGCAGGAGCGACTGCCGCCATGGACAAGGAAAATACCCTCTACATCGACCTCAAGGACGGCCGAGTCGTGATCGAGATGCGTCCCGACCTGGCTCCCAATCACGTCGCCCAGATCAAGAAGCTGGCGCGCGAGGGCAAGTATGACGGCGTCGTGTTCCATCGCGTGATCGACGGCTTCATGGCGCAGACCGGCGATCCGACAGGCACCGGGTCGGGCGGCATGGGCGAGACGCTGAAGGGCGAGTTCTCCAAGGAGCCGCATACCCGCGGCTCCGTCTCGATGGCGCGGACCAACGACCCCAACAGCGCGCGCAGCCAGTTCTTCATCGTCTTCAAGGATTCGAACTTCCTCGACGGCCAGTACACGGTCTGGGGCAAGGTCACGTCGGGCATGGAATTCGTCGACAAGATCAAGCGCGGCCAGGGCCAGTCGGGCTCGGTTCCGGCGCCGCAGGACAAGATGGTCAAGGTCCAGGTCGCTGCCGACGCGAAGAATTGAGCGGCTCCTATGAAGACAGGGGCGGGTTACCGCCCCTGTCTTCACGGCATCGCGGTGCGCGCCAGGCGGGCGTGCTGGTTGTCTCCCCAGCAAAGCTGCTACGCAGTCGACAGATATCGGATGGTCACAGAGTCATCTCGGTCATCTCGCACCCTCTGGAACCGATCTTGAAGAGTCGGCCCGGAATTTTGCGTCATTTGCGTCACAGCGTCATTAGCCTCTGAAATCAAAGACTTGGCCGTGACGCAACAGAGAGCGCTGCGTCATCGGGAATGGATTTGTGCCGGCGCTGACAGTCACGGGGGTGTCCTTCACTGCGTACGGAGCCTTACCCCACGCATTATCACAGCGCCGCAGGAATTGGTCGGCCGGGTAACCGGGTTGGTTCGCTTCTGCGGCCACGAAGAATCCTCACCCTGAGGAGCGGCCCGGAGGGCCGCGTCTCGATTAGGGCGAAGTAACCTTCGCCCCTTGGTCGGCAGCAGTGGGGGTGCTGCGACACCGCTTTTTCAACGATCTACTGTGTGGTCCATCCTTCGAGACGGCCGCTGCACGGCCTCCTCAGGATGAGGATTCTTCTTAGTTTAACGCCTATGGGCACTTGTCCCCGATGGCGCAGAAGTGCCTCGATCCGAGATGTGTCCTCTCCAGAGCAGCAAGGCTGGGGAGGAAACACTGAATCACCCTTCCCTGGTCAACGTGTGGAAAGTCTTGGAGACGATCTGCCAGCGGCCGTCGACCTTCAGCAAGGTCAGGTAGTCGGTGAAGTAGCGCGGCGGCAGCTGGCATTCGACCTTGGCGATCGCCGTGCTCGGGCCGGAGAAGTCGATCGACACGATGCGGTCGGCACGGGCGCTGCCCTTGGCCTTCCCGGAGGGCCGGCTCTCGACCATCTTGAACCATTCGCCGCGCGGCCAGTCGCTGGCCTTGCCGTCGCCGCCCGCGGCGTAGAGATGCGACGCCGCATGAAACACCTCGCCGAGCTTCCTGGTGTCGCCTTCGTAGAGGCCGTCGAAATAGACCTGCAGAACCTTCTCGACTGCTGCAACATCGGAACTCATCGTCACGCCTCCTCGTTTAAATCGCCCCATTCGGGCTGACCAGAATCTTGCCGTTGCGTCCGCCCTTGTCGGCGTGCGCCAGGGCATCCTTGATGGCCTCGATCGGATAGACCGTGTCGACCGGCGCCGACAGCGTGCCCGCCCAGACCTGCCTGGCGAGGTCGGCATAGATCGCGCGGATCTGCTCGGCGCTGCGCTTGGCCAGGAAGCGGCCGAGCATGAAGCCGGTGACCTTGACGCCACGGTAGATGAAGTTGTTGCGGGTGATCCTGGGGTCTTCGCCGCTCATCGAGCCGTAATGCACCGCCGTGCCGTCTGTCGCGACGCAGTCGACCAGCCGGCCGGTCGCTGCGCCGCCGATCGCCTCGATGCCCAGCATGATCCGTGCATCGCCGGTCGCCTGGGCGACACGCTCGGCAAGGTCGTCGCCATCGACCACCACGACATCGGCACCGAGCGCTTTCAGCTCATCGGCGAGCTCGGGCCGGCGCACGACGTTGACCGTGCGCAGCCCGCGCTGCCTCGCCAGCACGATCAGCAGCCGGCCGACCGCCGAGTTGGCGACGTTCTGGATCACCCAATCGCCACCCGCCAGATCGACGAAGTCCGACAGCATCAGCAGCGCCGTCGGCGGGTTGATGCGCACCATTGCCGCCTGCCTGAGATCGATGCCGGCGGGCAACGGGATCGCATCGTCGCCCTTCACCTTGCGGCGCTGGGCCCAATTCTCGCGCTGCAGGTTGATCACCAGGTCGCCGGGCCTCACGTGCGAAACTGCCCCGCCCACGGTCGTCACCCGGCCGACGCATTCGGCGCCCGGCGTCGTCGGCAGCGGCGGCTTCAGCCGGTAGCTGCCGCGGCAGAACCACATGTCCGCCGGGTTGATGGGAAAGGCCAGCACGTCGAACACGACCTCGTCGGCGGCGGGAGTGCCGACATCGGCCACCTCCGCGCAGCGCGCGACTTCCCATGGCGTGCCGTAGCGCTCGATCAGCACCTGCTTCAACGTCCCCTCCCGCGACAGTCCCGACGGGCCTTTGTTGGCCCATCGATTGCTTATATGGTGATTCGACAGGGGGTGAAATGCCGGATGGCAGTCAAGGCATTTGACGAGATGAGCTCGGGCGCGGCCGACGCGGTGCGCGCGCCTTATCGCGCGGTCGCCGACTGGCTGGCGCGTACCTCGCCCGAGAAGGTCGCGGCAACGCGCGCCGAGGTCGACCAGTTCTATCGCCGGCATGGCATCACCTTCGGCGCCTACGGCTCCGTCGAGGGCAGCGAGACGACGATCCCCTTCGACATCATCCCGCGTGTCATCGCGTGGGACGAATGGGAGCACCTGCACAAGGGGCTGGTGCAGCGCGTGCGGACCTTGAACGCCTTCCTCGACGACGCCTACCGCAAGCGCGACATCTGCCGCGCCGGCATCATCCCCGAGCAGCAGGTGCTGATGAATGCCGAGTTCGTCGCCATGGCCCAGGGGCTCGAGCTGCCGGGCGGCGTGCATGCCCACATCGCCGGCATCGACCTCGTGCGCGTAGGCGAGAAGGAGTTCTACGTCCTCGAGGACAACGTTCGCACGCCGTCGGGCGTCTCCTACGTGCTCGAGAACCGCGAGGTCATGATGCGGCTGGCACCCGAGCTGTTCGGCGCCGTGGGCGTTCTTCCCGTCGCCGATTACTCGGAGGAGCTGCTCGCCACCCTGCGCTCGGTGTCGTTCAGCGACGACGCCGAGCCCAATGTCGTCCTGCTCACGCCGGGGCACTACAACAGCGCCTATTTCGAGCACGCCTTCCTGGCCGACGAGATGGGTATCGAGCTGGTCGAAGGCTCCGACCTGTTCGTCGACGAGGGTCGCGTCTACATGCGTACGCCGCGCGGGCCGCAGCGCGTCGACGTGATCTACCGGCGCGTCGACGATGCCTTCCTCGATCCACTGGCGATGCGGCCCGACTCCTTCCTCGGCGTCGCCGGCCTGCTGGGCGCGTTGCGCGCCGGCCGTGTCAACATCGTCAATGCGCTCGGAAACGGCGTGGCCGACGACAAGTCGACCTACACCTACGTGCCCGAGATGGTGCGCTTCTATCTCGGCGAGGAACCGATCCTCGCCAACGTTCCGACCTGGCGATGCGACCGCGCCGACGACTACAAGTATGTGATCGAGCGGCTGCCCGAGCTGGTGGTCAAGGAGATCCACGGTTCCGGCGGCAAGGGCATGCTGGTCGGCCCGACCTCGAGCAAGGCCGAGATCGAGGAGTTCGCAGCCATCCTCAAGGCGCGGCCGGACAACTACATCGCCCAGCCGACGCTCGCGCTGTCGACCTGCCCGACCTTCGTCAGCCAGGGCGTGGCACCACGCCACGTCGACCTTCGGCCGTTCGTCCTGTCGGGCCGCAAGATCACCATCATCCCCGGCGGCCTGACGCGGGTCGCCCTGAAGGAGGGCTCGCTGGTCGTCAACTCCAGCCAGGGCGGCGGCACCAAGGATACCTGGGTCCTGGCGCCACGGCCGGGTGCGAGCCCCTAAGCCCGATGCTGAGCAGCACCGCCAAGAACCTGTACTGGATGGGCCGCTACCTGCAGCGCGCCAAGTCGACCGCCCGCCTGATCGAGGCGACCCAGCGCATGGCGCTGCAGTCGCGCGGCGAGGAAGCGGTCGGCGTCGCGGCGATCTTCGGCATGGAGGACGAGTTCCGCCAGAGCCAGCAGCAGTCGGGCGGCCGGCTGGCCAACATGATCGACTTCCTGGTGCTCGACCAGAGCAACCCGTCGTCGATCGCGAGCTCGATCGGCGCGGCGCGGCGCAACGCCCGCGAGGAGCGCAACAACATCACGGTCGACGTGTGGGAGAGCCTCAACGGGCTGTGGCTCGAGCTCAATGCCCGCCTTCGCCGCGACCGCGCCCTGCTCGACCGCGGCGCCCTGATCGAGATGGTGCGCACCCAGGCGGTGATGATCTTCGGCGCCGCCCAGGTCACGCTGCTGCGCGACGAGGCCTATAATTTCCTGCAGCTCGGCGCCTTCCTGGAGCGCGCCGACAACACGGCGCGCATCCTCGACGTGAAGTTCCACGTGCTGCGGCCCGACGGCAATCCCCACGCGGGCGGCCTCGACTACTTCGCCTGGTCGGAGGTGCTGGCCTGCATCGGCGCGGTACGTACCTACCGGCGCATCTATCGCAGCGCGCTACATCCGATGAAGGTCGCCGAGCTGATGATGCTGCGCCGCGACGTGCCGCGCTCGGTGCACCATTGCCTGTGGATGGTCGATTGCAGCATGGGCGAGCTGGCCGACGTCTACGGCACGCGCGGCGAGGCCGACCGGCTGGCCGGCGAGCTGCACGCCCGGCTGCGGTATGCCCGCATCGACAAAGTTTTCGACCAGGGCCTGAAGTCATTCCTGGGAGGCGTGCGCAGCGACATCGCCACCCTGTCCGACGAGATCGGCCGGCAATTCCTGCTGGATTGAGCGAGCCCCCAATGCGCCTCTCCGTCCACCATGCTACCCGCTTCGAGTTCGACCAGCCTTCTGGACATTCCATCCACGACGTCCGGCTGACGCCCAGGCCCGCTGCCGGACAGCGCATCGTGGCGTGGCGTATCGAGGGGCCGGGCAAGCGCTCGGAGTGGCTCGACGGTCACAACAACCAGGTGACGACCTTCTCGGTGGCGCAGCAGCACGATGCCGTCGAAATCGTGGTCCACGGCATATACGAGTACAGCGGTGCCGACCATTGGCTGCGCTACGCCGAGGTACCGACCCTGCCGGCACCGTTCTGGCTGCGCAACTCGGCGCTCGCCACGCCGGATGGAAGCTTCGACCCTCTGATCGAAGGCCTGAATGAGCAGGCTGCCGACCCTGCGGAGCGCGTCGCCGTGCTGCACGAGGTGATGGGCCGCATCGGTAGTCGAATGACCTACCGCACCGGCGCGTCGACGGTCGACACAACCGCTGCCGAGGCATTGGCTCGCGGCGTCGGCGTGGCGCAGGACGAGACGCACATCTTCATCGCCTGCTGCCGACGTCTCGGCGTGCCGGCACGCTATGTCAGCGGCTACCTGCGCAACGACGATCCCGAGCTGCATGTCGGGCGCACCAGCCATTCGTGGGCCGAAGCGTGGGTGCCGGGCCTCGACTGGGTCGGCTTCGATCCGGCCAACGGCATCAGCCCGCGCGGCGACAGCCTGCGTGTCGCGGTCGGCCTCGACTATCGCGACGCCGCCCCCGTGAGCGGCCGGCGAATCGGCTTCGGCGTCGCCACCATGACGGTCGACGCCACGATCAAGGTCATCGATTGATCGGACTTCCTCCCCAGCGTCATCGCTGGGGAGACCCCCAGCACGCCGGCGCGCACCACGATGCTGAAAAAATGGTGGCGCTGCGAGAGGGAAGCTCATGGCTGGGAGCGCGCCACTGGTGGCGGAGTAAACTCCGCCAAAGTGGCGCTCTTCTTGTGATTACACATCCCATGAGCGCCACTTTGG
>JALHMO010000037.1 GCA_022844015.1 Reyranella sp.
GACGGCTGCAAGGCTTACCTTGCCGGCCCGCCGGTCATGGTCGAGGCGGCGAGCGCCCTGCTGGAGCGGCGCGGAATGCGGCGCAGCGACATTCACGCCGATGCTTTCTACACGGCCGCGGAAATGGCCAGTGCGGGCAGGAAGACGGGGGCGGATCTGTGACGGGCCTCCTGGCTGGACGATGTTGCGGAGCAGATCGTCGCAGGGCTGGGCGACACGTTCACCGACCTCGGCGCCGAGCTCGATGCGTCCGACACCGGATCGCCGGTGTGATTCCTTCCCTTCCCGGCTTTGCTGCGATGCTGGCCGCGCTCGCTCACGGGCACTACGCTGAGGCCATCGTGACGGGATCGAGAGGCTCATGAGCAACTACAGCGCTCCGCAGCATACGACCGGCCGCCTGAAGCGGCCGTTCGGCGAGCTATACTACGAGGTGACCGGCCAGGGTCCGGCCCTGGTGTTCGCTCATGGCCTCGGCGGCAACCACCTGAGCTGGTGGCAGCAGGTCGGGCACTTCGCGCTGCGCTACACCTGTGTGACCTTCGCCCATCGCGGCTTCGCACCCTCGGGCGCCCTGCCGGAAGGACCCGATCCGGCCGACTATGGCAGCGACCTCGCGGCCCTGATCGATCATCTCGACCTTTCCGACGTGCGCCTCGTCGGCCAGTCGATGGGCGGCTGGAGCGTGCTCGAGTACGCCCTCGCCCAGCCGTCGCGCGTCGCCGCTCTCGTCCTGAGCTCGACTTCGGGGACACTCGATCGGCGCGCCTGCGATCCCGCGGGCGGTACAGGGTACGATGCGTGGCTGCAGGATGCGTCGGCCAAGATCGCAGCAGACACCGCGCGCGGCATTCATCCCGCCATGGGTGCGCTGGCCGCGGAGCGCCAGCCCGCCCTTCACCTGCTTTACCTGTCGATCGATCGGATGGCTGGAGCGCTCGACAAGGAGAAGCTCCGTGCCGGATTGCGCCGCACCGCCCAGCGCACGCTCGCCGACCTCGCGGGGTTCGGCGTGCCCACGCTCCTGATCGCGGGCGGCGAGGACATCGTGTTCCCGCCCTTCCTGGCAAGTGCCATCGCCACAACCCTGCCCTGCGGCGAAGCGCGAATGATCGCCGATTGCGGCCACTCGCCATATTTCGAGCAGGCCACTACGTTCAACGCGCTGGTCGGAGAATTTCTGTCCCGCCGGCGCTAGGAGGCGGGCATTGCTTCAGTTGGGTCGTATGTCGCACTTGCGTCCGGGACGCGTGCCGACATCTCCCGAATGCCTGCACCGCGGCGGGAATGTCGTGTTCGTGCTCATCGGAGGGCAGGTTGGGCTGCTTGCCTGTGAGCCCGCCTTCGCGGTCTGAAGGAGGAGAGTCGTGTCGAAGGACAACCCACGCATCGCCGTCCTGGGCTTCGCCATCGAGTGCAACCGGTTCTCGCCGGTGACCACCGCAGCGGACTTCGAGCAGGACGTCGATATCCGCGGTAACCAGATCGTGAGCGAGGCCCGCTCGGGTGCCTCGATCACGATGCCCGACCTGCCTGGCTTCTTCACCGAGATGGATCGCACCGGGCCTTGGACGCCTGTGCCCCTGCGCGTCGCCCTCGCCCAGCCCGGCGGCCCTGTCGAGCAGAGCTTCTTCCAGAGCTTCCTCGGCGACATCGCAGCAGGGCTGGCGGCCAGCGGCCCGTTCGACGCGGTATTCATCTCCGCTCACGGCGCCGCGCTGGCCGAAGGCACCGACGATCCCGACGGCGACCTTTTCGACGTGGTCCGCCGCGCCGTTGGGCCCGACATCCCGGTGATCGCCGTGTTCGATCTGCATGCCAACGTCTCGCGCAGGATGATCGACAACCTTTCCGTCTTCGTCGGCTACCTGGAGAACCCGCATACCGACATCTACGAGCGAGGCGTCGAGGCGGCCCGGCACATGCGCGAGTGCCTGGCTGGCGCGCGGACGGCGATCGAGATGGTCAAGCTGCCGCTGGTCCCCCCGCAGATATCCCTGCTGACCGCCAGGGGCCCGTATGCCGACCTGATCCTGTACGGCCAGTCCCAGGTCGGCGGCGACATCCTCAATGTTTCGGTGATGGCGGGGTTCGCCTACAGCGACAGCCCCAAGAACGGGCTGACCGCCGTGGTGACCGCCCGAAACGGCAACAGGAAGGTCGCGGCCGATCTGGCGCTCGACATCGCCACGCGCGCCTGGGGCATGAAGGAACGGTTCAAGCGCGGGATGATGTCCCTGGCCGATGCCGTCCAGCTCGCCGTATCGGTGGGCCGCGACCGGCGCCGCAAGCCGATCATTCTGGCCGACGTCGCCGACAACCCGGGCGGCGGCGGGCGCGGCAACACCACCTATCTCCTGCGCGCGCTCAAGATGGCCGGCGCCGAGCATGTGATCCTCGGCGTGTTCAACGACGCCGCCCTGGCGGCAAAGGCGCATGCGCTCGGCGAGGGCGCGACCTTCACGGCCTCGTTCAACTCCCAGGAGCACCAGGAATTCTCCTTGCCCTTCGATTGCGAAGCCAAGGTGATCAGGCTGTCGGACGGCAAGTACGTCGGACGCCGGGGCGTGCTGCGCAACGTATCGGCGGACATGGGCCCGTCGGCCCTGCTCGATCTCGGTGGGGTGCAGGTCGTCGTCATCAGCTATCGCTGCCAGTGCATGGACCCGCGGCAGCTCGAGATGTTCGACCTCGACATCGCCCACGCCCGCGTCGTGGTCGTCAAGAGCCGCGGACATTTCCGGGGTGGGTTCGACGAGTTCTTCAAGCCCGAGCAAATCTTCGAGGTCGATTGCCCGGGCCTGACGTCCCCGGTGCTGGCGAACTTCACTTGGAGCAAGTTGCCGCGGCCGGTTTATCCGCTCGACGAGGAGACGACCTGGACACCGCCTTCATCTGCGTGAAGGAGAAGCCATGTTGCGTCGCGCGCTCGCAGCCCCTGCTGCCCCGATGCTCGCCCGCCCCGGCGGCCGCGCAGTCGACCAAGCCACTGCACGTGGTCATGCGCTCGGACCTCAAGAACGTCGCTTTGCCGGTCACGGTGTTCCGGAATGTCGAGAACAAGCAGGACTACCTGTCCGGCAGCGGAATGAATTCCGGATCGCCCGGCACCTTGGCGAAGCGATCCTCGCGCCAGTCGGCCTTGGCCTTCTCGATGCGCTCCCGGGTCGACGACACGAAGTTCCACCAGATGTGACGCGGACCGTCCATCGGCGCCCCGCCCAGCAGCATCGCCTTGGCACCGTTGGCGCCGGCGACGATCTCCACCGGCTGGCCGGGGCGCAGGACCGCGAGATCGCCGCGGCCGAGCAGGCGATCGCCGACCGCCGCATCGCCGTCGGCCAGGTAGATGGCGCGCTCGGGATGCTCGGGCGAGACCACGATCTTGCTGCCGGCCGCCAACTCGGCGGCGACATAGAATATCGGAGAAAAATGAGTTGTCGGCGCCGTGCGGCCGGCATATCTGCCGACGATCAGGCGCAGGCTCGCCTCGCCATCCCGCCACGACGGCAGTCGCGCCGCCTCGACATGCTCGAATGCCGGGGCGGTCTCCTCGTGCGACTTTGGCAGCGCAACCCAAGTCTGGACACCGTGCATTCGGAAGCCGGTGGCGCGCATCTCCGGCTCGGTGCGTTCGCTGTGGGCGATACCGCTGCCCGCGGTCATCCAGTTGACGTCGCCCGGCCGGATCGCCTGGGCGTAGCCGAGGCTGTCGCGGTGGAAGATGCCGCCCTCGAACAGATAGGTGACCGTCGCCAGCCCGATATGGGGATGCGGCCGGACCTCCATGCCGCCGCCCGGCGGGACATCCATGGGACCGAAATGGTCGAGAAAGATGAAAGGCCCAACCATCCGACGCTTCACGTTCGGCAGGACGCGCCGCACGACGAAGCCGCCGCCGAGATCGTGACTGTGCCCCTGGATGAGAAGCTCGATGGGGTCGGCCATTCTTTACCCTCCTGCCCGGCCTGCCGTCGCAATGGCCCGCTCGTGCCGACCATGAATGGCAAATGCAAGGCGCCAATCCGATGGCTCCTTCGATCCGCGGGACCTGCCGGAGACCACTATGGTGCAGTGCACGAAAGAGGCAAGCGAACCCGCGTCAGCAGGTTGCCTACGAGCAGCAGCCCGAACATCGAAGGGCGGTCGATTGTGGTGGCTCATTGACGGGCCGACAAAGCGGCATGGGTGTCGACCGCTCCGGCGGCGGCACTCGAAGCGCGACCCGTTTATCCAGTGACCAATGATCCTCCCTCTCGACCGCGATCAGGAAAATCGTTTGTGTACAAACTGTTAAGGGAGATTCACGGGTGTTGCATTTTTGCAACTTTTTGTGGACTTGTGGATATTCCGTGGCCACAGTGGCTCCGAAGAAGGGCAGGCGGCGTGGGGCATCGACCGGGGGAGGTCGGTGATTTCGTCGGCGAGCCTCCGGAATGAAATGCTTGGTCGGAATGGAACGGGAGAGGCTGATGGCGTTCAGTTCGACGCGTAATCAACGCGCGCTCCGCTGGCGAACCGCCCGCAATCTACTGGCGGCAACCGCCGCTCTTGCTGCACTGCAACTTGCAATGACCCCGGGGTCGTTGGCCCAGGTCAAGGCTCCCACCAAAGCCCAGCTCAAGCCCGGCAAGGCGCCGGCGGCCGCTCCGGCCGAGGACATTCAACCCTTTGCCGTCGGCACGGACGGCTCGGTCGCCGAGCAGCTGCTCGGTTTGCAGGTCGATCCGGCGGACGCCCAGGCCGCCGCCGAAGCCGTCAGCAAGGCGATCGGCCAGCTCGATGTGGGCAAGGGTACCAGCTCGGGTCGTGCCGTTCTCAAGTCGCAGGGTGCCAATCAGCCCAAACGCCTCGTTTCCCTGCAGCTTTTCTCGGCCAAGTCGATTGCCGTCGAGCTGTTCCGCGGCAACGATGGCAGCTACGGCTACAAGCTCGCGCCGGGCGCCACGGAGAGTGACGATGAGCGCGTCTCCAGCTTGCCGCGCACCGCATCACAGTCGGGTGCCGCCGTGCGCTCCGTCCAGGCCGGTTCGGTCGGCGTGGTGAAGGTCAGCGCGTCGAGCGTGGCCACCGGCTTGGCGCAGACCGGCGCGAGCACGGCGACCCTGAAGGAACTGACGAGCGCCCTGGCGGGCTTCTCGCTGGCAGCTTCGAAGATCGAGGTCCTCAAAGGCCGCACGGCGGATGGCTCGCCGCGTATCCTGGCGGCCTACGTGGGAGATGGAAAGAACCGTCAGGCCGTCTGGTGGTTTGCACCGCCCAACCAGCCCGAGGGCTGGTTCGACGAGCAGGGCCGTCGCCTCGGTGGCACGGCGCTGGCCGAGCCACGTCCCGATTCGCGCATCTCCTCGCCATTCGGCATGCGCCGCTACTATGGCCGGTCGAGCGGTGGCGGATTCCACAACGGCATCGACTACGAAGGCAAGGTGGGCCAGCCGATCTATGCTGCGGGCGACGGCGTGATCAACCATCAAGGCTGGTACTTCAACTACGGGCGCACGGTGAAGATCAGCCACGCCGACAATTTCGAGTCCCTGTACGCCCACATGTCGCAGTTCGCCGCAGGCATGGGTCCAGGCTCGCCGGTGCGGAAGGGCGATCTGATCGGCTACGTCGGCTCGAGCGGCCGGTCGACCGGACCACATCTTCACTTCTCCATCATCGTCAACGGCCAGTTCGTCGACCCGCAGCCTTACGTCACGGAGCGCGGCGGCCAAAGGACTCTCGACGGCGAGGCCCTGGTTGCCTTTCGGCAGTGGCAGCAGGATGTCCGCAAGGCCGCCGGCAAGGGCGCGGATTCGAATGATCGGGGATACCGCGGTCTGCAAGGCGCCGAGCCCTGGTCGACCAATCCATTCTCTCCCCAGAGCGTGAATCGGCTCTAAGCCGGACTGCAGGCAATTGCACCCAGCGAGGCGGCAGTCCGGGGCATCGCGCCGGAACCTGTACTCTATGTCGGCTCACTGCCCGGCCGCGCTTGCAAACGCGATGCATGCGAGCCTCCGTTGCGCGTCCGGCTTCGATCGCCTAGGAGATGCGCCATTCTCCCGAACGCTCGCCCGAGGCGAATGACGGGAACGAGGGGCAACACGAAGGGAAGGGCACGATGTTCAACAAGTTCCTGGCCGCCGGAGCTGCGGTGGCCACGCTGGTCACTGCCGCGAGCGCTGCGTATGCAGGCAAGGATCTCGATGCAATCCGCGCCCGCGGCGCGATCAATTGCGGCGTCGGAATCGGCACAGCCGGATTCATGCTGGCCGACAGCCAGGGCAAATGGAAAGGCCTGTCGGTCGATGTCTGCCGCGCCGTTGCCGCGGCACTCTTCGGCGACGCCGAGAAGGTCAAGTACCAGCCCCTGACCTCACAGCAGCGGTTCACGGCGCTGCAGTCCGGCGAGGTCGACATGGTGATGGGCAACGCCACCTACACCCTGACCCGCGACACCGCGCTCGGCCTCGATTTTACCGGTGTTTTCTACTATGATGGCCAAAGCTTCCTCGTGCCCAAGGCACTGGGCGTGAAGAGCGCCAAGGAACTCAACGGCGCCACCGTGTGCGTGGCCCCCGGCACCACGACCGAGCTCAACCTCGCGGACTATTTCCGCGCCAACAAGATGACCTTCAAGCCGGTCGTCATCGAGAAGGTCGACGAGATCCGGGCGGCGTTCTTCGCCGGCCGCTGCGACGTCTATACGACCGACGCATCGAGCCTGGCAGCGACCCGGGCGGCCAACGTCCCGCCGCCGCGCTCCTTCGACGATTTCGTAATCCTGCCCGAGATCATCTCCAAGGAGCCGCTCGGGCCGGTGGTGCGCCACGGCGACAACCAGTTCGCCGACATCGTGCGCTGGGCGCTCTACGCCATGATCGAGGCCGAGGAGTACGGCATCACCTCGAAGAACGTCGACGAGATGCTGAAGAGCGACAATCCGGTCATCAAGCGCATCCTCGGCGTGACGCCGGGCATGGGCAAGGCGCTCGGGGTCGACGAGAAATGGGTCTACAATATCGTCAAGCAGGTCGGTAACTACGGAGAGAGCTTCGATCGCAACGTCGGCAAGGATTCGCCGCTCAAGATCGAGCGCGGCCTCAACAAGTTGTGGTCTCAGGGCGGCCTGCAATACGCCCCGCCAATACGGTAGGCACGTCCTCCTTCCCAGCCACGAGGTGGACGACCCGACACAATACCTCCCTCGTCATTCGGGGGAGGCAACCCATGGGCGCGAAAGAGCAGAGACCACCCCCTGTGAGACGCGGCCCGGAGGGCCGCGTCTCGAAAGCGCCTTTGAGTCGGCGCCCCGTCATGCGGGGCACTGGCCGAACGGGACTGGGCAAGGAACATGAAAAGCGCAATTGGCCTGTTGCTTGCTAGCCCCAGCAAGGTGAGACTTGCCCTGTGTGAAAGGCTGAATGGGAGGCAATGATGCGTAAGGCTTCAATGGCAGTGGCGGCAGGTCTGGCCGCGATTTTCAGCTCGACCGGCGCGATGGCCGGCAAGGACCTCGATGCGATCAAGGCGCGCGGGTCCCTGATCTGCGGCGTTCCGACCGGCGTCGCGGGCTTTGCCCTGGCCGACAGCCAGGGCAAGTGGGTCGGCCTCGATGTCGATGTCTGCCGGGCCGTCTCGGCGGTCATCTTCGGTGACTCCGAGAAGGTCAAGTACGTTCCTCTCACCGCCCAGCAGCGCTTCACTGCGCTGCAGTCCGGCGAGGTCGACATGCTGTCCAACAACACGACCGAGACGCTGACGCGCGATACCGCGCTTGGCTTCGACTTCGGCGCCGTGACTTATTACGACGGCCAAGGCTTCATGGTGAACAAGAAGCTCGGCGTGAAGAGCGCCAAGGAACTCAACGGTGCCACAGTCTGCGTCCAGCCCGGCACCACCACCGAGCTCAATCTCGCCGATTACTTCCGCGGCAACAAGATGAGCTTCAAGCCGGTCGTCATCGAGAAGGTCGAGGAGGTTCGCGCGGCATTCTTTTCCGGCCGCTGCGACGTCTACACCAACGATTCGTCGGCCCTCTATTCGACGCGGGCGGCCAACGTCCCGCCGCCTGCCAAGCCCGAGGACTTCATCGTCCTCCCCGAGATCATCTCCAAGGAACCGCTGGCGCCGGTCGTCCGCCACGGCGACAACCAGTTCGCAGACATCGTACGCTGGACACAGTACGCCATGATCGAGGCCGAGGAGTACGGCATCACCCAGAAGAGCGTCGACGAGATGCTGAAGAGCGAGAATCCCGTCATCAAGCGCATTCTCGGCGTCACTCCCGGCATGGGCAAGGCTCTCGGGGTCGACGAGAAGTGGGTCTACAACGTCATCAAGCAGGTCGGAAACTACGGCGAGAGCTTCGATCGCAACGTCGGCTCCGGCTCGATCCTCAAGATCGATCGCGGCCTCAACAACCTGTGGACCAAGGGCGGCCTGCAATACGCCCCGCCGATTCGCTGAGCCGCCGCTCCGACGCGGCCGGAGGGAATCGACGGTGGTTACATTCGGGCGATTCCCTCCTAATCTTCGGGAAATAACGGCAAGGGGCGAGCGGACGAACCGCGGCCGGCAGGGGGAATAGCGAATGGCAGTCCAGGCTGTGGGCTCCACGGGGCGCGTCAGGGTGGCGCCCTGGAACGATCCGGTCATCCGCGGCTGGGTCTTCCAGATCGTCGTCGTCGGCCTGGTCGGGCTACTCGCCTGGTATCTCGTCTCCAACACCATGGAGAATCTGCAGCGCCAGAAGATCGCCAGCGGGTTCCACTACCTCGAGCGCGAGGCGGGCTTCGAGATCGGCGACACGATGATCGCGTACTCGCCGGCCAGCACCTATGCCCGCGCCATCTTCGTCGGCCTGCTCAACACGCTCAAGGTCGCTGTAATCGGCATCATCCTGTCGACCATCCTGGGCACGCTGATTGGCGTGGGACGCCTGTCCAGCAACTGGCTCCTCGCCAGGATCTGCGAATGGTACGTCGAGGCGTTCCGCAACGTGCCGCTGCTGCTCTGGCTGTTCCTGTTCTACAAGCTGATCAGCGAGGCTTTCCCTGGTCCGCGCCAGGCGATCAGCATGCTGTGGAACACCGTCTTCCTGTCCAATCGTGGGCTCTACTTCCCGGTCCCGATGACCGATCCGATCCACGCCTGGATGGGGCTCGCCCTGCTCATCGGGATCGCCGGCGCCTGGGTGCTGCATCGCTGGGCAAGGAAGCGCCAGGATGCGACCGGCCAGCCCTTCCCGTCGATCCTGGCGGGCTTCGGCGTGGCGCTCGGTCTGCCGCTCCTGGTCTGGCTGCTCGGCGGCGCGCCGCATCACATGAGCTGGCCCGAGCTCAAGGGCTTCAATTTCGACGGCGGCACGGTGATCCAGCCGGAGTTCACCGCCCTGCTCGTCGGCCTGGTGCTTTACACCTCGGCCTTCGTCGCCGAGATCGTGCGCTCGGGAATCCTCGCCCTGCACAAGGGACAGAGCGAGGCCGCCGCCGCGCTCGGCCTGTCGCGCGGCCAGTCCATGCGGCTCGTCCTGCTGCCGCAGGCGCTGCGTGTCATCGTGCCACCGATGACCAGCCAGTACCTCAACATCACCAAGAACAGCTCGCTGGCCATCGCCATCGGCTATCCCGACCTGGTGGCCTCGATCAACGTCACGATCAACCAGACCGGCCAGGCGATCGAGAACGTGCTGCTGATCATGGCCGCCTACCTGTCGGTCAGCCTGTCGATCTCGGCGTTCATGAACTGGTACAACAAGCGCATCGCCCTGAGGGAGCGCTGAGCCATGACCGACATGCCCGTCGGCGAGCGCCGCCAGCTCGCCCCTCCGGTCGACGATAGCGGCGTCCTCGGCTGGATTCGAAGGAACCTGTTCTCGAGCTGGGCGAACGGCCTGACCACGATCGTGCTCGTCCTGGCCATGGGCTGGGTCCTGTCGTGGTTCCTCGAATGGGCAGTCTTCACCGCCAACTTCACGGCCTCGACCGGCGCCGAGTGCCGCGGCCAGGGTGCCTGCTGGGCACTGATCCGCGAGAAGTACCGTTACATCTTCTTCGGCTCCTTCCCCTACGAGCAGCACTGGCGCCCGCTCTTCGCCGTGATCGCCATGCTGGCGATGCTGATCCTGTCGGCCGACCGCCGGATGTGGAACTGGCGCCTGATCGTGATCTGGGGCGTCGGCTCTTTCGTCACCTTCCTGCTGATGTTCGGGCAGCTCCACCTCCCGCTCAGCCTGGTGCTGTTCATCGCCATGGTGGTCGGCGCGTCCGGCATGAGCCTGCGCAAGGGCATCGGCTCGCCGACCGAGATTTTGGCCTATCGCGTCGCCGCCGCGGTCGGGCTGGTCGGCCTGGTCCTGCGCATCGTCGGCGTGCTGCCGGGATGGAGCCTCGCCATCGCGCCCCTCCCCTACGTCGAGACCGGCCTGTGGGGCGGGATCCCG
This sequence comes from Reyranella sp., assembly GCA_022844015.1. Lineage (GTDB taxonomy): Bacteria > Pseudomonadota > Alphaproteobacteria > Reyranellales > Reyranellaceae > Reyranella. Next base: position 10,430 of record JALHMO010000037.1, read on the forward strand.
GTGACGATCATCCTCGCCACCTACGGCCTCGCCTTCGCCTTCCCCTACGGCATCCTGCTGGCGCTCGGCCGGCGGTCCAACCTGCCGCTGATCAAGGGCCTTTGCGTGGGCTTCATCGAGCTGATCCGCGGCGTGCCGCTGATCAGCCTGCTGATCATGGCCTCAGTCATGCTGCCCCTGTTCCTGCCGAGCGGCGTCACTTTCGACAAGTTCCTGCGCGCCCAGGTCGCCGTCATCCTGTTCGCCGGCGCCTACATCGCCGAGATCATTCGCGGTGGCCTGCAGTCGCTGCCCAAGGGCCAGTTCGAGGCGGCTGACGCGATGGGCCTCAACTATGTCCAGAAGACCGGGCTGATCATCCTGCCGCAGGCGCTGCGCGTGGTGATCCCGCCCCTGATCAACACCTTCATCGGGTTCTTCAAGGACACCTCGCTGGTGCTGATCATCGGCATCTTCGATTTCCTCAACACCGCAAACCAGGCCCTGGTCGATCCCAACTGGGCCGGCTTCCCGGGCGAGGTCTATCTTTTCGCCGCCTTCGTCTACTTCATCTTCTGCTACTCGATGTCGCGCTACAGCAAGTATCTCGAGTACGAGCTCAACAAGGGAACGCGCCGCTAGCGCGCCGCCGGGAGACAAGCACAATGGCCGCCAACGCCGCGCACAATCTGTCGAACGCCGCGTCCGTGATCACCCTCCGTGGCGTCAACAAGTGGTTCGGCCAGTTCCACGTGCTGTCGGACATCAATCTCGAGGTCAAGGAGGGCGAGCGGATCGTCGTCTGCGGGCCGTCGGGCTCGGGCAAGTCGACCCTGATCCGCTGCATCAACCGGCTCGAGGAGCATCAGCAGGGCGACATCATCGTCGACGGCGTGACCTTGTCGAACGACGTCAAGAACATCGAGGCCATCCGCCGCGAGGTCGGAATGGTGTTCCAGTCGTTCAATCTCTTTCCGCACCTCACCATCCTCGACAACCTCACCCTGGCCCCGATCTGGGTGAAGAAGATGCCCAAGAAGGACGCCGAAGAGGTCGCCATGGGGCTGCTCACGCGCGTGCGCATTCCCGAGCAGGCGTTGAAGTATCCCGGCCAGCTCTCCGGCGGCCAGCAGCAGCGCGTCGCGATTGCCCGAGCGCTCTGCATGCGGCCCAAGATCATGCTGTTCGACGAGCCGACCTCGGCGCTCGACCCGGAGATGGTCAAGGAAGTGCTCGACGTCATGATCGAGCTGGCGCGGGAGGGCATGACCATGCTGTGCGTCACGCACGAGATGGGCTTCGCCCGGGCCGTCGCCGACCGTGTGATCTTCATGGATCGCGGCGAGATCGTGGAGCAGAACGAGCCCGAGGAATTCTTCGCCAACCCGCGCAACGAGCGCACCAAGCTGTTCCTCGGCCAGATCCTGCACCGCTGAGAGCCGGCCTGCGCCGCGATGAAGATCCTGGTCACGGGCGGCGCGGGCTTCATAGGCTCGGCCGTCATCCGCCACATCGTCCGCGACACCGACTGGACGGTGGCCAACGTCGACAAGCTTACCTATGCCGGCAATCTCGAATCGCTGGCGGAAGCCCGCACCAGCAACCGCCACACCCATTTCAAGGTCGACATCTGCGACCGCGCGGCGATCGCCGAGATCTTCCGCAGCGTGCAGCCGGACGCCGTGCTGCACCTCGCGGCGGAAAGCCATGTCGATCGCTCGATCGATGGCGCCGCGCCCTTCATCGAGACCAACGTCACCGGCACCTGGGTCATGCTCGACGCGGCGCTGGCCTACTGGCGCACGCTCGACGAGGCTACGCGCGGCCGCTTCCGCTTCCAGCACATCTCGACCGACGAGGTATTCGGCTCGCTGGGCCCGACCGGTCGCTTCACCGAGACCACGCCCTACCAACCGAGCTCGCCCTACTCCGCCACCAAGGCGGCGTCGGACCATCTGGTGCGGGCGTGGCATCATACCTATGGCCTGCCGACTCTCGCCACCAACTGCTCCAACAACTACGGGCCGTACCACTTCCCCGAGAAGCTGATCCCGCTGGTGATCATCCGGGCGCAGCGCGGCGAGACCCTGCCGGTCTACGGCAAGGGCGAGAACGTGCGTGACTGGCTGCATGTCGAGGATCACGCCGAGGCACTGACCCTGGTCCTGCGCAACGGCCGGCCGGGCGAGACCTACAATGTCGGCGGCGACAGCGAGCGGCGCAACATCGACGTCGTCGAGACGATCTGCGCGCTGCTCGACGAGATGCTGCCGGGCAGCCCCAACCGCCCGCATGCCCGCCTGATCCGCTTCGTCACCGACCGGCCAGGCCACGATGCGCGCTATGCCATCGATGCCGGCAAGATCCGCAGCGAGCTGGGCTGGCGACCGCGCCACGGCTTCGAGGACGGGCTGCGCCACACGGTGCGGTGGTTCCTCGACCACAAGGATTGGTGGGAACGGGTCATGAGCGGCGCCTACCGGGGCGAACGGCTGGGCCTTCCGGGCCAGCCCTGAGTTTTTCTGAGGTTGAACACCTAGTAGTACCCTCACCCTGAGGAGCGGCCGCCAGGCCGCGTCTCGAAGGGTAGGCCAAGCCACCGTAGTTTCCCACCCTTCGAGACGCGGCCTGGCGGCCGCTCCTCAGGGTGAGGAATTCGCTTGAACCAACTACGTCCCAGCGCTCACCGACCACCGGAACCTCACCGTCGTGCCGACGTTCGAAACCGTATGGTGGATGCGACAATGCAATGGGTCGTTTGGCTTGCCGTCGCGGCTCTCACCATGAGCGGCTGCGCAGGCGAGAACGCGCTCTACACCAACCCCAAGTACGTCCCCGGCTATAAGCCGGGCGGCGGCACTGCTCAGGCTTACGACCGTGCCCCGAGGCTCGACTGGCGCCAGCTCTGACGGCCGTTCCTCAGGCCAGGTTCTTCTTGAAGAAGCCGACGGTGCGCTCCCAGGCCAGCTTGGCGGCCGCCTCGTTGTAGCGCGGCGTAGAGTTGTTGTGGAAGCCGTGCTGCGTGCCGGGATAGAAATGCGCCTCGTAGGCGACCTCGCTGGCCTTCAGCGCCGCCTCGAAAGCAGGCCACATCGCGTTGATGCGCTCGTCGTTCTCGGCGTACTGGATCATCAGCGGCGCCTTGATCTTCGCCACCGAAGCCGTCTCCGCAGCGGCGCCGTAGAACGGCACGGCGGCCTGCAGGTCGGCGCCGAGCGCAGCGGCAAGAAAATTGGTCGTGCCGCCGCCCCAGCAGAAGCCGGTCGCGCCGAGCTTCCCCGTGGAGAGCGCATGCGTCTTCAGGAAGCGCGCGCTGTTCACCATGTCGGTGCGCAGCTTGGCCTGATCGAGGCCGGCCTGCAGCGTGCGCCCATCGTCGTCGTTGCCGGGGTAGCCGCCGACCGGGAACAGGCCGTCCGGTGCAAGGGCGACGAAGCCCTCGACCGCGGCACGCCGTGCGACATCCTCGATGTAGGGGTTGAGCCCGCGGTTCTCGTGGATCACCAGCACCGCCGGGAACGGCCCAGCGCCGGACGGCTGGACCAGGTAGCCGCGCATCTGCCCGGACGTGCCACCCGGCGAAGGATAGTTGACGTAGCGCGCCTTGATCCGGGAATCGGTGAAGGAGATGGTCTGCGCACTGGCGTAGCGCGGCATCAGCGCCTGCGCCATCGCCAGCCCGCCCACCGCCACGACGGCAGCTTGCTGGAAGAACGTCCGCCGGTCGATGCGGCCGTGGCAGTACTCGTCGTAGAGCTCGAACACTCGCCGGTCGATCTCGCCCTGCGTCAGCGCTGGATGCTCGGTGATCGTGTGGTCAGGCATAGTCGGCACCTCCCCGTTCTTCGCCGGGAATAGTGGTCTCGTTCGCCTGACGACGAAAGTCGATTGCGGGCGGGTTCAAGTGCTTGTGAGTGCCCTCTTCTCCGCCCCGACCCTTCTTCGCCCATGAGCGCGACACTCCAGTGGCGCTTGATCATCGGGGCCGCGTGACCTTCGGGTCACCCCTCCAGCTGCCGCTTGAGGCCGGCCCAGCGATCGAGGATGGGCAGGATCGCGTCGTCCTTGCCCGCCGGCAGGGAGAACACGACGCGGTCGATGCCGAGACGCCGGTAGAGCCGCAGGCGCTCGATGTCGTCGGGCACCCGGAACAGGCTGATCGGCAGGCCTGCCGGGTCGCGGCCGGCCTCGCGCGCCATCTGGTGGAACTGGTCGATGACGCCCAGCCCATCACGCTCCAGCCAGTCGTCGCGCGGGATCCAGCCGTCGCCGTAGCGGATCGCCCGCCGCGCGGCGTGCGGGAAGGCGCCGCCGACGATGATCGGCGGATACGGCTTCTGCCACGGCTTGGGCCACTGCTTCATCCTGTCGAAACGCACGAGCTCGCCGTGATACTCGGGCTCCTCCTCGGTCCAGATCGCCTTCATCGCCTCGATGCGCTCTCGGGCGAGCTTGTGGCGCGTGGCGAAGACGGTGCCGTGGTTCTCGACCTCGTCCTGGTTCCAGCCGTTGCCGACCCCGAACAGGAAGCGACCCTGGGAGAGCTGATCGAGCGTCGAGACGACCTTGGCGGTGACAATGGGATCGCGCTGGATGACCAGCGCGATGCCTGTGCCGACCTTGAGCCGGGTGGTGGCGACCGCTGCCGTGTTGAGCGCGAGGAAAGGATCCATCAGCTCATAATAGGCCCGTACGAGCCCGCCGCTCGCCGGATAGGCCGATCTACGCGACGAGGGAATATGGGTGTGCTCGGGCACCCACAGGGATTCGAAGCCACGCTCTTCCAGGGCCCGGCCGAGCGCCGCCGGATGCATGGACTCCGTGGTGAAGAACATCACCGCCCCGATCTTCATGAACGCACCCCCAAGACTGGCAAGCCTGCCTCAATTTAAGGCCGCGCTCCGGACAGGCAAAGCGGCAGCTTCGTTCAATCCTGCAGGGTCGCCCGCACGACGGCAGCGACCTCGTCCACCGCCTCCACCGGCATGTGGGCGCCCATCGGCAGGCTGAGCACGGTCTCCGCGAGCGTCTCGGCGAGCGGGAACGTGCCCACCGGCCAGCCGAGATCGGCGTAAGCCTCCTGCAGGTGCGGCGGGATCGGATAGTGGATCAGCGAGCCGATGCCCGCCTTCTCGAGCGCCGCGATCAGGTCGGCGCGCCGCCCGGTCCGCACGACATAGAGATGCCAGATCGGCTCGGCCCATTGCGGTGCACGCGGCAGGCCGAGACCTGCGATGCCGGCCAGTCTGTCGTCGTAGCGCGCGGCCAGCACCCGCCGCCGCTCGTTCCAGGCATCGAGGCACGGCAGCTTGACGCGCAGGAAAGCCGCCTGCATCTCGTCGAGCCGCGAATTGTAGCCACGCTCCAGGTTCACGTACTTCACCCGGCTGCCGTAATTGCGCAGCACGCGCAGCCGCTCGGCGAGCTTCGGATCATCCGTCGTCACCGCGCCGCCATCGCCGAAGGCGCCGAGGTTCTTGGTCGGGAAGAAGCTGTGCGCGCCGGCATGGCCGAGGGCGCCGGTGCGCCGGCCGCGCACCCTGGCGCCCTGCGCCTGCGCCACGTCCTCGACCACCTTGAGGCCATGCTTGTCGGCCAGCGCCATGATCGCGTCCATGTCGGCCGGCTCGCCGTAGAGGTGGACCGGCATGATGGCCCGCGTCGCGGGTGTGATCGCCGCCGCGATGCGTTCGGGATCGATGTTGGGGCCGGCCGGCGTTGGCTCGACCGGGACGACCGTGGCACCGACCGCCGTCACCGCGAGCCAGGTCGCGATGTAGGTGTTGGACGGCACGATCACCTCGTCGCCGGCGCCGAGATCCCAGGCGCGCAGCACCAGCTCGAGCGCCTCCAGCCCGTTGCCCAGCCCGACACAGTGCGCCGTGCCGCAGAACGCGGCGTACTCCTCCTCGAACGTCGCGACCTCGCGCCCGAGCACGAACCAACCCGATTCCATGACGCGCCGGTACGCCGCATCGAGCTCCGGCTTGAGCTCGGCATAGACCGATTTCATGTCGAGAAACGGGATCATGGCCGCGCCGCCGCCTCGCGTAGGAAGGTTTCGTAGTCGCGCAGATACTCGGCCTCGTCGTAAAGCGTCGAGGCGATCACCAGCACCACGGTCTGCGGCGCGAAGTCGACCAGCTCGTGCCACACCCAGGTGCCGAGATGGAGGGCACGCGTCGGATCGTCGAGCCGGACCTGCTGCCGGCCGCGGCCGTCGTCGAGATCGACCCGGCAGCCGCCGTGCAGCGCCACCAGCAGCAGCTCCGACTGGCGATGGCCGTGGCGGCCGCGCCACTGGCCAGGCGCGATGCGATGCAGCCAGAACAGCCGCCTGGGTGCGAACGGCAGGCCCTTGCCGAGCTCGGCGAAGTTGACCTGGCCGCGCGCGTCGGCGACGCCAGGTATGTCGAGCCAGCAGCAGTTGCGAATCGCCAGAGGGGGTTCACGGGTCACCGACTTGCCACTCCATCACGCATTGCTCGCCCGCAGCTTGCGCCACTGCATGTAGACCACGCCGCTCAACGCCACGAGGCCTCCGACGATCTGATAGGCGTTTGGCATGAAACCATAGGCCATGGACCACAACACGGCGAAAAACGGCACCAGGTTGACCCACAGCGAGGCGATGGCGACGCCGAGCCGGCTGGCACCGACGTTCCAGAAGTAGCCGCCGAGGCCGCTCGCCAGAAGCGCGACCGTCAGGAGCTGGCTCCACACCCAGGGGTCGCTTTCGTCGAGCGGCGAGCGCGACCAGCCGAGAGCGACCAGCACGGCGCTGAGGGCGGTCGCCCAGCCCAGTGCCGACAGCGACGCGACATAGGCGCGGTGCAGCTGGCTGGCGTGGCCGAACCATGCCTGTGCCTTGAGGCTGTAGAGCGTCCACAGGATGTTCGACGACAGCAGGAAGATCTCGCCGCCGCCGAAGCTCACCGGCCCGTCCCCCACCAGGCTCGGCGAGGCGAGGATGGCGCCGCCGACCAGGGTCAGCGCCAGCGCCACCGGGAAGCCCGGATCGAACCGCAGGCCGGTCGCGACGCGGACGGTCACCGCGGCGACCAGCGGCCCTGCCACCTGCACCGCCGCTGCCGTGATCGGATTGCTGAACTTGAGGCCAAGCGTGTAGATGAAGAAGAACGAGGCCATCAGCAGGCCGAGCACGGCGAAGCGCTGCACGCCGACATCGATGCGCAGCGCGCGTACGCCCTCGACCAGCATCAGCAGCACCGCCAGGCCTGCCGTGGCCACCGCGGTCCGGATTGCCGACATCGGGATCAGGTCGAAGTGCGCCAGCATGACCTTGGAGACAGGCACGTTGGCGCCCCAGCTCGCGCCGACGAAGATCATGGCGGCGAACGCGCCCAGCAGGTGACGATGCTCGCGCATCATCGCCCGACCAGCCGCATCTGGCGGAACTGCAGGCCGGCGATGGCGCCCATCACGACCACGCCGCCGGCGAGTTGCAGCCAACTCGGCTCGCGTCCCATCAGGGCGGCGACGCCGATCGCGAACACCGGCGCCGAGTTCGAGAACAGCGAGGCGACTGGCACCCCGACCAGGGAGACCCCGGTGTTCCACAAGAGCAGCGCAATTGCCACGCCGAGCACGCCGATCCAGACGAACATGCCCCACTCGGCTGCGGTCGGCACGCGTGTCGGCACCTCGATTCCGATCGTCGCCCAGACGACGGCGCAGACGAGCGCGAGCAGCACGCTCGCCACGCTCGAGGTCAGGGCGGACAGGGCGATCTGTCCGCGATCGGACAGCCACTGCTGGGCACGGATGGAGTACCAGGCCCAACACAGCTGGGCCACCACCAGGATCGGCTCGCCGCCTTCGAGGCCGACGCCGCCCTCGGCCTTGCCCGGCGTTCCCAGCACGACGATGACGCCGCCGGCGACGACCAGGCAGAGGCTGAGCGGAAAGCCCGCCGGCATGCTCGCGCGCAGCATCAGGCGGGCGAGCAGCGTCGCCCAGATCGGGCCGCACATCAGCACGATCGCTGCCGTCGCCGGATGCGAGTGCGCGACGCCGAACGTGTAGAGCACCGAGAACGCCGCCATCGCCATGCCGAGGCGCAACAGTCGGCCGGGCTGCAGCGGACGCGGGGTCACCGCCGGCCGCGGCCCCAGGACGACGGCCAGCCACAGCACCGGCATGCCGAGCACGTAGCGCAGCCACGACAGCAGCCACTTGTCGTAGTGCTCGCTGAGCGCCGCCAGCACCGGGATCATCGACCCCCAGATCAGGGCGGACAGCAGCAGCACCAGGGTGGCGCGCCGGAGCGCGCCGAGCGAGGGAGCGGCCACGCGCGACCCGTCAGCCAGTCGTGCGCCGGCGCACCGCCTCGTAGCCGACGCGACAATCGCCGTAGACATCGGGCTTCTCGGTCGACACGCGCGCCTCGACGACGCCCGGCTGGGCGAGGCAGAGATCGAGGATGGCGTCGACCAGCGATTCCTGCAGGTTGAAATGCCGGCTCTTCGCGAGCGCCACGATACCGTCGTGGACGATGTCGTAGTTCAGGACGTTGGCGATGCGATCGTCGTGTGTCTTGTCGGCCGGCGCCAGCAGCAGGTCGGCATTGACGATCACGGTCTGCGGCCCCTCCTTCTCGAAATCGTGGATGCCGATCGAGACCTGCAGGCGAAAGTCGCGGAGGAAGATGCGGCGATCCATGTCAGCCCTTGTTTTTCTTCCTGTCGAAGGCGATGTCGCGTGGCCGTCCGGTCAGGTGCTCGCCGCTGTCGATGATCAGGGTGTCGCCGGTGAAGGTGGGCGTCGCCACGATGAAGCGCAAGGCGCGCACCAGGTCGTCGGTCGTGACGCCGACCTGCAGCGGGTTCCGGGTGTGCTGCTCGGCGAAGCGGGAATCTGTCTGGCTGCCGCTGCGCAGGGTCAGGCCCGGGGCGATGCCCGCCACCCTGACTCGCGGCGCGAGGGCCTGCGCCAGCAGCGTGGTCAGCCCCTGCAGGCCGACCTTGGACAGCGTGTAGCTCAGGAAGTCGGGATTGAGGTTGAACAGCTTCTGGTCGAGCAGGTTGACGATCAGCCCGGTCTCGCGGGCCGGCAGCTGGCGCGCCAGCGCCTGCGACAGCAGCATCGGCGCGCGCAGGTTTATCGCCATGTGCCGGTCGAAGCTCGCGGCCGTCGCCGCCGGCGCGCGATCGAGCTCGAACAGCGAGGCGTTGTTCACCAGACAGGTGAGCGTGACGCCGGGTGCGCGGCACCTGTCGACCAGGGCTTCGCTCTGGCGCGCCGACCCGAGATCGGCCCGTACCGCCTTGGCCCTGCCCCCGGCCGCCGCGATGGCGGCCACGGTCTCGCGCGCGCCCTCGGCCGATGCGTGATGGTGGACGAAGACGTAGTAGCCGTCCGCCGCCAGCGCCAGCGCCAGGGCGCGCCCGATGCGCTGCCCGGCTCCCGTGACCAGTGCGCCCTTCACGTGCGCGCTCTTCTCATCCTCCTCCCCAGCATTGCCGGGGAGGTGTCCGCGCCTGCCCTGAGCGAAGCCGAAGGGTCTTCGCGGACGGAGAGGTCATGCGCGTCAGTGGTGGTGCTCATGACCCCTCCGCCGCCGCAAGACGGCGGCACCTCCCCAGCGCAGCTGAGGAGGAGAATAATGAGCCTGTATTGCTGCCTTGTTCACGAGGGTCTACTAGCATGCGGCCATGACCTCGTCCCCGTTCGAAACCGTCGACTGCGTTGTGGTCGGCGCAGGTGTCGTCGGCCTCGCCGTCGCCCGCGCTCTCGCCCTTGCCGGCCGCGAGGTCATCGTCGTCGAAGCGGCGGAGGGCATCGGCACCGAGACGAGCTCGCGCAACTCCGAGGTCATCCACGCCGGCATCTACTACCCCAAGGGCAGCCTGATGGCGCGAAGCTGCGTCGCCGGCCGCCGCCGCCTTTACGCCTATTGCGCCGAGCACGGCGTGCCGCATCGCAATTGCGGCAAGCTGATCGTGGCGACCAATGACACCGAAAGGGAGAAGCTCGCAGAGATCAAGGGGCGTGCCGAGGCCAACGGCGTCGAAGGCATGCGCCTCCTCGCCGCCGCCGAGGCGATGGCGCTGGAGCCCAATCTCTTTTGCACGGCGGCGCTGCTGTCTCCCGCCACCGGTATCGTCGACAGCCATTCCTACATGCTGGCGCTGCAGGGCGACGCCGAGGCGCACGGCGCGATGCTCGCCTTCAACAGCCCGCTCGAGCGCGGCCGCGTCGTCGACGGCGGCATCGAGATCACAATCGGTGGCGCCGAGCCGATGACGCTGCGCTGTCGCACCGTCGTCAACTCGGGCGGACTGCATGCGCCGGCGCTGGCGCAAAGTATCTCCGGCATGCCATCCAGTCGGATCCCGCCTGCGTACTACGCCAAGGGAAACTACTTTACCTTGACCGGACGCTCGCCCTTCACCCACCTGATCTACCCGGTGCCCGTGCCGGGCGGCCTCGGCGTGCACATTACCGTGGATCTCGGCGGCCAGGCCAAGTTCGGCCCCGATGTCGAATGGATCGACGGCATCGACTACAACGTCGACCCGCATCGCGCCGACAAGTTCTATGCCGCGGTGCGCCGCTACTGGCCGGCCCTCCAGGACGGCGCGATCCAGCCGGGCTACGCCGGCATCCGGCCCAAGATCGTGCCGCAGGGCGCGCCGGCCCAAGACTTTGTCGTGCAGGGGCCGGCCGATCACGGCGTACCGGGCCTGATCAACCTGTTCGGCATCGAATCGCCGGGTCTCACCGCCTCGCTCGCCCTGGCCGATCTGGTGCGCGACATCGCCAACGCATGAGCCTGGCCCGCCGCGGCCTGCTTGCTGGTTGGCTCGGCACCCTGCTGGGCGGCTGCTCGGCGGCGGCGATGCTGAACGCCACGGTGCCGCGCGACGGCTATTCGCTCGAGCATCGCCGTGATGCTGGCCGCCAATACGGGGTGGCTCGCAACGGCCGCAGTCGACCGGCTGAAGCTGCCGGGCGCCATAAGCGCGCCCCGACGCGGGACGATGTCCTGCTGTGGATCGACAACGCCCGATCCGCAACGCGGAAGTCCGTTCCGGGGCTAGTGCGTCTGGGTGAGGTTCGCTAATGCTGGCCCCGAGCAAAGGTCCCCGGGGGAAATCCAGCAGATGATCAAGACTCGCTTCACCGAGATGTTCGGCGTCAGGCACCCGATCGTACAGGGCGGCATGCAATGGGTCGGCCGCGCCGAGCTGACCTCGGCGGTGGCCAATGCCGGCGCGCTGGGTTTCCTGACCGGCCTCACTCAGCCGACCCCGGAGGATCTGCGCAAGGAGGTCAAGCGCTGCCGCGAGATGACCGACCAGCCGTTCGGCGTCAACCTCACCATCCTGCCCACCCTGGTGCCGCGGCCCTACGGCGAGTACATCGACGCGATCATCGATTCTGGCATCAAGATCGTCGAGACCGCGGGCAACAACCCCAAGCCGTTCCTGCCCAAGCTCAAGGCAGCCGGCATCAAGGTCATCCACAAATGCACCTCGGTGCGCCACGGCGTCACTGCCGAGAAGGTCGGTGTCGACGCGATCTCGATGGACGGCTTCGAATGCGCCGGCCATCCCGGCGAGGACGACGTGCCCAACCTCGTGCTGCTGCCGGCGGCGGCCAACGTCATCAGCATCCCGATGATCGCGTCCGGTGGCTTCGGCGACGCGCGCGGCCTGGTCGCGGCGCTGGCGCTGGGCTGCGAGGGCATCAACATGGGCACCCGCTTCATGGCGACCAGGGAAGCGCCGATCCACGACAACGTGAAGAAGGCGCTGGTCGACAGCGACGAGCGCTCGACGTCGCTGATCCTGCGCACCATGCGCAACACCAGCCGTGTCTACGGCAACTCGGTCGCCAGGAAGGCGATCGAGATGGAGCACGAAGGCAAGACCATCCAGGAGATCGGCCCGATCGTCGCCGGCGCCAAGGGCCGCGTCGTCTACGAGACCGGCGACATGGAGCACGGCATCTGGTCGGCCGGCACCGTGATGGGCCTGATCAAGGACATCCCGACCTGCAAGGAGCTAGTCGAGCGCATCGTCAGCGAGGCCGAGGAGATGATCCGCGGCCGGCTCTCGAAGGCGATCGCGGCCTGACCGCGAGCCGCCGCCTGCGGCAGCACGCATCGTCGATCGCCGAAGAGCTCCCGGGCTCGGTAGCTCCGGCGAGGCCGGGCACCGCTCCCCTTGGCGCCAGCGTCGCACCCGCGGCTAGTTGGCGGTCGTGACGGAGCCGTTCGAATCGACGATCAGCAGGACCTCGGTCTTGCCGCGGAGTGCCTTGGCGCGCCAGACGCCGTCGCCTTTGCTCACGATGCGCACACTCTTGTAGCCGTCGGCCTCGATGGCGGCGCGCGCCGCGTTCTCGCCGGCCGGGTCGGGACTATCGGACGACCCCACCGTGCCGGCGTCGCCGGTGGCGGTCGCCGCTGTCGAATCGGTGGTTGATGGCCTTGCCGCCTGACGAGGCTTCAGGAGCAGCGGCACCGGCGCCTGCTGGGGCTCGAGCGATGCCTTCGGCAATTCCACCGGTGTGGACCTGGCAACCGCGATCGGGCGCGGCACCGCTTGGCGGTCCTTCGTCGGATGAGACGCGGGGTTCATCGACAGCAAGTGCGGCTTGCCGTCATCGGAGTGCCTCGCGAGGATGTAGGTGCCTGTCGCCCCTACGATCGATACCACTGCCACGAGGGTGAAGATGCTGCTTCTCACGGTCGCCTCCCGGGTGGGTCGCCTTATGGTCCTCGACGGCTGAGGTTGCCGGCACGGACGCTCGGGCGAGGAAGGATCGTCGAATGACGGCACTTCTATCGGTCTTTCGTATCCCGGCGGTGTCGTGCCCCGGACAAACTGTATCGTCTGTGTCGCTACGTCTTCCCGGCTGTGCCGTTGCGGCGACCGTCCTCCCGGCTGCACTTCGCTTGGGCAACGGAAGGGACAACGATCCAGCCGCAAGGTCGTATCGGACCGTCTCCGGCATCGCTATGCTTACCCTGCCTGGGCGTTCGACTTCCGGCCGCTCCAGTTTCTCGGCCCTGCGAGATGCAATTCGATCGAGTTCGACGGCGAGAGCTCCTCAAGCTCCTTGGCAGAACGGCGGCAGCGTGGCCGCTTGCCGCACATGCCCAGCACGCGACGAACCCGGTGATCGGGTTGCTCGGGAGTGAATCGCCGGAGCTATGGGCGAGTCGCATGCAGGCGTTCCATCTGGGCCTGGGCGAAGCCGGGTACGTCGATGGCCTGAACGTCGTGATCGAATATCGCTGGGCCGACGGCCGCAACGATCTGTTGCCGGCACTGGCTGCCGATCTGGTTCGTCGTCGGGTGACCGTGATCGCCACACCGGGCAGCACTCCGGCGACACTCGCGGCAAAGGCGGCGACATCGACGATTCCGATCGTCTTCTGGATCGGTGGCGACCCGATCGAGCTTGGCCTCGTCGGCAGCATGAACCGGCCGGAAGGCAATCTCACCGGGGTGACCACGTTGAACCATGGGCTGGTCGCCAAGCGCATGGAGCTTCTGCATGAGGTGGCGGCGGGGACGCGCGCGCTTGCCGTGCTGATCAACCCGACAAGCCCGGCCCTCAGCAAGATCACGATCGAGGAAGCGCAGGCAGCGGCTCGCGGCCTCGGCCTGGAGCTTCTGATACTGGAGGCCAGCACGGAGCGTGACCTCGATAGAGCCTTTGCAACCCTGGTCCAAGTGCGAGCCGGCGGGCTGGTGCTGGGTACCGATGCCTTTTTCAGTAGCCGGCTCGAGCTGATTGCGGCGCTTTCTGTCCGCCATGCGATGCCCACGGTCTACCAGTTTCGCGAGTTCGTCACGGCTGGCGGGCTCATCGGGTATGGCGGCAGTCTTGCAGAGGCGTTCCGCGGAACGGGCGTCTACACCGGGCGCATACTCAGTGGCGAAAAGCCCGTCGACCTGCCGGTCCAGCAGGTAACGAAGCTGGAACTGTACATCAACCTGCAGACCGCCAAGGCCCTCAAGCTGCAGCTTCCGCTCCACCTGATCGGTCGCGCCAACGAAGTGGTCGATTGAGCCCACTTTCAGTAGTGGCCAATGCAAAAATGGAGGGAATCCGCCGCGACGGGCTCATATCGGCATGATGCCGCGGCGCGGGGAGGCGGTCGCGTAGGTGTCGCCGGCGATCGGCGCGCCCAGGGCCACGAGCGCGTTGCGCTGCTCCTGGATCGGGGTACGCAGGATCGCGTCCTCGATCCTGGCCAAGGTCGCGAAGGGTGGCGCGTCGAGCGTGCGCCTCATCCAGGCAGCAGCACCCGGCCAGCGCGCCGCATCGATCTGGACCCTCGCCCAGGCGGCATTGCGGAAGAAGCACGCCGGGGCGATGTCGCCGATCGACAGGGTCGGCCCGAAGCGGAAGCCCTCGGCCGGCGCCTCGCTCTCGAGATAATCGAGCACCGCCGGCACGTCCTCCTTCAGGGTGCGATCGACCAGCGCGCGATCGCCCTTCTCGCCCCACACCGACGGCCGGATGGCGATCTGGTTGAACAGGCGCCAGATGAGGACGTCGCCCATGCGCGTGTCAGCGAACTCCTCCAGCCAGCGCGCCCGCGCACGGTCGCGGATGTCGGCCGGAAACAGCGCCGGCTCGGGCTGCCTGTCCTCGATGTACTGGCAGATCACCGACGAGTCGGAGAGCACGAGGTCGCCGTCGACCAGCACCGGGATGCGGCGCAGCGGGCTCAGCTTCGAGAACCGGTCGTCGCCGAAGAACGGCACGATCGGGTCGACCTCGTATGCCATGCCCTTGGCCTCGAGGCACACCAGGACCTTGCGCACGTAGGGCGACAGATAGCTGCCGACGATCTTGATCATGGTTGTCCCGACGTTCGAAAGATCACGAGTATCGACTTACGATTGGAAGCACGCCACTCGTTCTCCTCCCCAGCTTCGCTGGGGAGGAGTCTCGGTATTCCGAATCAGGCGCGGCTCGCGAAGCGAACGCGCCGCAGGAGGGGTCATGAGCGGCGGGCCCGGGGCCTATGACCCCTCCGAAGCCCCTTCGGCTTCGCTCAGGGCAGGCGCGGACACCTCTCCGGCGAAGCTGGGGAGGATTCCGGAGTCACACCAGATTGATGCGACAGCCGCAGACCTCGACCTGCGAGGGCCCGAGCTTCCTGCCGCGCTTCTCGGCGGCGGCAAGGACCCTGGCCTTGTCGACGGCCTTGACGTCGTAGGCTGACACGCCCTGCCCGCGCCCGTCGCTCGCCGGCACGAATCGAATCTCGCCGCCGTCGAGCGCGATGCGGTTGCCTTGCACGGGACGGCCAAGAATCTTCGCCCAGTTGGCGGCGGCGGCCGACGGATCGGGATGCTGGATCTCGACGCCCGCCAGCCCGTTGGTGACGTCGGAGCGGGCGTGCTTCAGCCAGTCCTTCTCGGCCGGCGGCCACCACAGCGCCGGATCGACGCCCTTGGGCGCGAAGGTCGTGTCGAGCGACAGCAGGACGCCCGCCGTGTCGGACGGATGGAAGTGGGTGTACTGGTACTCGGGCAGATCCTTCTGCGCCACGGCGCGGATGCCGAGATCGGTCACGCGCTTGCGCTCGGCCGCAGCGTCGGCGACCTGGAGGATCACCATGTAGCCGCCGTCGCCCTTGCGCCGATCGATGTAACGGCCGGCCGACGTACCTTCCTGGAACGGCGTGACGATCTCGAGGAAATCATGCCCGGTCGGGCAGACGACGTTGACCAGGCCCCACTTGGCGACGCCGGGATCGCGATAGGCGACGTCGATGCCGAGGATATCGCACAGTTCCTCGCGCGAGCTCTCGAGCTCCTTCGTGACGAACACGCATTGGCGCAACCGCATCGCTTCCCTCCCATTTCCGGCCGTTACCCTCTATCGTAGCGCCATGCGGACCGTGTGGACCATGGCTTTCGTGGCGGCGGCCGCGCTCTCGTTCTGCTTCCCGGACTTCATCGTCTTCCGCTTCACGCAGGCAGCGATCTGGGCGATCGCCCTGGTCGGGCTGGTGATCCTGTGCGGCATCAGCGGACAGTTCTCGTTCGCCCAGGCGGCCCTGTTCGGCATCGGCGGGTACTCCGCGGCGATCGTCGTCAACCAGTCCCCGCTTTCGATCTATTTGGGATTGCCCGCAGCGGTGTCGATGGGCTTCGCGGCGGGCTACGGCCTCGGCCGCATCGCCGGCAGCCACAGCCTGTGGACACAGGCGCTGGTGACCTACGCCTTCGCCATCGCCTTCCCGCAATTGCTGCGCTGGCGCCTGATCGAAGACATCACCGGCGGCGTGAGCGGCCTCTATCTCGACTTCCCCAGCCCACCGGTCGATTTCCTGAGCGACGATCGCTGGCGTTTCCTGATG
The DNA here is from genome assembly GCA_022844015.1 of Reyranella sp. GTDB lineage: Bacteria > Pseudomonadota > Alphaproteobacteria > Reyranellales > Reyranellaceae > Reyranella. Next base: position 26,766 of record JALHMO010000037.1, read on the forward strand.
ACTCTCGGCCTGCTCGGCACGGGTCTCTGGCTCGCCTACAACCTGATCGACAGCCGCTCCGGCCGCGCCCTGCTGGCAACGCGCGACAATGATCTCGCCGCCTCCGCCCAGGGCATCCGGGTGGCGCAGGCACGGGCCACCGCCTCGGGTATCGCCGGCGCCTACATCGCCCTGGCAGGCTGCCTCTCGGCCTTTCAGTTCGGTTTCGTCGGCCCTACCGGCTACACTTTCGGGCTGTCGATCCAGATGCTGTTCGGGCTGGTGATCGGCGGCATGTACTCGCCAGGCGGCGCCGTGCTGGGCGGCCTGGTCCTGCAGTTCCTGCCCGACCTTACTGCCGGCCTCGGCAAGGGCCTGTCGGGCCTGCTTTACGGCGTGCTGCTGATGGGCGCGATCGTCGTCCTGCCGCAGGGGCTGGCGGGCTTGCTGGAGGCGCTACGGCTCCACAGGCAGCGGAAGACGGCAAGGCCGACAGCAGCAGCCCGGGCACCTTCGCGCCCACCTGACGCTAGCTGGTAGTGACCTGCATCGCCTTCAAGGGCGGTTCTCCCCCAGCCGTTCGCGAAGCGGCTGGGCTCATTGTCGCCTCAGCGACGCCCAGGTCGAGAGGCGCCCTTCTCGAGGCGTTCAAGGCGGGACTCTAACGTCTCTCGCATGACCTTCATCTGTTGCTGTAGTTGCTGGTCCTGCACCTTCAACCGATCAATGTGGGCGGCGAGGTCGGCAAGCTGTTGCTGGAGACCGCTCAATCGCCTGTCGACATAGGCTGCGTCGACGCCGCGCTGCTGGCCGATCGCCAGTGCGGGCACCAGGAAGAGTGCCATGACACCAATCCAGATGCCGACTGCCTTCATCGAAGGTCCGCCTTCGCCACCGCCGGGCCGGACCGCTCGACCCAGGCCAGCCGGTTGCCCTCGACGTTGCAGGAAACCCAGCGCGCCATCGGCTTGCACCTCATCATCGGCTCGACCTTCGATTGTCACTCATATCGCGAGACAATCGAACACTTGCAGGGATCCGCGCCCCTTGGATCACGACAGGTCCCCGTCACCTCGTGTCGAGCGCAGATTTCCGGGCCGCGAGCGTCTCGCTCGCAGCCCGCAAGAACACGAGCTGACGTCGCTCAGTACCCCTTGAACACCGGAGCCCGCTTCTCGACGAAGGCGCGGGCGGCTTCCTTGTGGTCCTCGGTCTCGCCGGTCCGGATCATGCGCGCGGCTTCCGAATCGAGCGCCTCGGAGAGCGTGCCCTCCTCGGCGATCTTCATGTTCTTCTTGACGTGCCACCAGGCCACGCGCGGGCCGGCGGCGAGCTTCCTCGCGAACGTCATGGTCTCGGCCTCGAGGCTGGCATCGTCGACCACGCGGTTGGCCAGGCCGAGCTTCTCGATCTGCTCGGCGTTCAGGATCTCGGCGGTGAAGTAGAGTTCGCGCGCCTTGGAGGTGCCGACCAGCTTGTGCAGGAAGTAGTGCGAGCCGAAATCGCCCGAGAAGCCCACCTTGGCGAAGGCCGTGGTCATGCGCGCGCTCCTGCCGACGAAGCGCATGTCGGCGGCCAACGCCAGCGACAGGCCGGCGCCCGCCGCCACGCCGTTCACCATGGCGATCGTGGGCTTGCCCATCTCGTGCAGCAGCTCGGAGACCTGCATGCGGTTGCGAATGTCGTGGACCTTGTCCTCGTAGGTTTTGTCCTGGTCGCGGCCGGCGGCCATCGACTTCACGTCGCCGCCGGCGCAGAACGCCTTGTCGCCGGCGCCGCGCACCACGACGCAGCCGATGTCGCGCGAGCCCGCCGCCTCGGTCAGCGCATCCTGCAGACCCGCCATCATGTCGCGCGACAGGGCGTTCATCGCCTCTGGCCGGTTGAGGACGATCTTCATGACGCCGTCCTCGACGGATTTCAGCAGGTGAGACATCGGGTTCCTCCGGTATTGCGAAAGCCTTGGCTGGCGGCGAATGTTTCGTAAAGAGCGCAGTCGCGCAACGGTATTCCGCCTCGCTGAGCGGAACCCTATCAGGAGAATATGGGCGCCATGACTTACGAAACCTTGCTCACCGAGCTGGCCGACGGCGTGATGACCGTGACGCTCAACCGTCCCGACAAGCTCAATGCCTTCAACACCGTGATGAGCCGCGAGCTGATCGATTTTTTTCAGCATGTGAACGAGATGGACGATGTCCGCGCCGTCGTCGTCACCGGCGCTGGCCGCGCCTTCTGCGCCGGTGCCGACATCTCGGGCGGCAGCGGCGCCTTCCAGGTATGGAACGACGGCAAGGCCCCGCAGAAGCGCGACGCGCGCGATTCGATCACGCTCGCCATCTTCAACTGCCTGAAGCCGATCGTGGCGGCGATCAACGGCGCGGCCGTCGGCGTCGGCATCACCATGTGCCTGCCGATGGACATCCGCCTGATGTCCAGCGCGGCGCGCATCGGCTTCGTCTTCAACAAGCGCGGCATGGCCATGGAGGCCGGCTCGTGCTGGTTCCTGCCGCGGCTGGTCGGCATGCAGCGCGCCCAGGAATGGGTGATGACGGCCGAACTGCTCGGCGCCGAGGAAGCGCTGAAAGGTGGCCTCGTGCGCTCCGTCCATGCACCGGAGGAGCTCGTGCCGGCGGCGCAGGCGCTGGCACGCAAGTTTGCCGCCAGCACCTCGTCGGCGGTCGCCGCCGCCGTCAACCGGCGCCTGATGTGGAGCATGCTGGGCGCCCAGGATCCGCTCGATGCGGTGACGCTCGACCTGCAATGCGTCGGCTACCTCGCCGCCGGCGCCGACGCTCAGGAAGGCATCAAGTCGTTCTTCGAGAAGCGGCCGCCGGCTTTTCCGCTGAAGCCCAGCAAGGACATGCCGCCCTTCGGTCCGTGGGCAAAATAGCGGCTTGGAAGGCGGCTTTGGCGGGCGTCTAATGGCGGCATCGCCGAAGGTTGCCGCTGGAGATCGCCGCCATGCCGCCTCGCTCAATCACCGCCGCGAGCACACGTCGCGATCCTGCCTATGCCGCGCTGGAAGAGCGCATCCTGGCACGCGACCAGAAGGGCGCGAGCGAGGTCTATTATGGCCTGGTGCGGGAGGGCCGGCCGTTGCCGGAGATGCTGCGAGAGGCGGTGCGCATCCACGGGCCCTATACCCACGTGCCCTATCACGAGCGGATGGACGACGGCTACGTCAACTTCGTCAACAACGACCACTGCCTGCTGAGCGCGCGTGCCACCCTGCATCTCGCCCGCATGCTGCCCGGCGGCGCGTCGGGACTGCCGATGGCGCAGACCATCTGGTACATCCCGACCGGCCTCGATATCTGGAACCAGAAGATCGCCAAGGCGCCCGGCCACTACTCGCGCGGCTTCCAGATGCCCGACGGTCCGCCGCCGGCGCCGGTCGTCCACTGGCCCGACCAGGCACCGCTCGCGCTCGGCGGCCCGCTGAAGGAACGCCTCGGGCAGTGGATGACCTTGGTCCATCGCGGCCAGGTGATCGACGCCTATCGCGTCTTCCTCGGCCTGATGCAGAACCCTGCCGAGCGGCGCGCCGCGCTGGCCGAGCTCTGCTTCGCCGGCCTGATCGACGTGCAGGACCGTTCCTTCCACAATCGCTCCTACACGACCGGGCACAAATCGTTCCGCGCCCGCGCCACCGTCGAGCTCGGCGAGGCGATCGGCTGGGACATGGCGCACGACGTGCTCTATGCCGGCGCGCTCGACATCGCCGTCGGCCCGCGCTGGTACTCGCTCTACGAGACGGCGTGCAACGCCATCATGATCCATCTCGAAGGCCAGACCCTGCACGCCGTGCCTTATAGCGGCACGACCGAGCAGGAGCGCGCCATCCTCGCCGACAACAAGGCTCCGCTCGATGCCGCCGAGACCGACGCGCTGATCGAGGTCATCCTGCGCGAGCCCGAGCCGGCGTTCGCCGTTCATCTCACCGCATTGCTGAAGGCCGGGAAGAGCCCCCGCGCCATAATGGATGCGATTCAGGTCGGCGCGGCGCAGGTCGTCATCGAGACGCACGACGAGCTGAACTTCTCCCTGCCCCAGCATTGCTACGAGTACTGCAACACGCTGGGCTGGTTCTGGGACACCTTCGATCATCCGCAGCGGCTGAAGCTGCTTTACCTGGCCGCCGCCTATCTCAACCAGGCTGCCTGGCACCAGAAGCTGACCGGCGACCTGACGCCGCCGCGCCGCGAGCCGCCGGCACACGCCATGGCGCTCGGCGCCAGCGAGATGGCCAGGCGGGTCGAGGCGGCCTGCATCGCGCTCGATGCTCCCGGTGCGCTGGGCTGGGTCGAGACCTATCTCGGGAGCGGCCACGACACCGCGCTGCTGGTGCGCTCGCTCGCCTACGCCTGCTCGCGCCTCGGCAACGACCCGCACAACCAGGAGATCGCGTTGTGCATGCTGGAGGACTACGGCAAGAACCGGAACCCGCATCGCGCCCGCCTGCTGCTCGCCGCGGCGCAGCACACGGCGCGCCATCGCAAGTACGGCGACGCGCTAGAGTGCAGCCGGCGCTTCGGCACGGCGCTGGGGGTCGCCGAGCTGGCCTAGGACAACCAAGATGCGCCCATGCCGAACCTCGAGAATCTCAGGAAGCAAGCCAAGCTCTACGTGCGCTGGCATCGCGACCGTTACTATCCGGTCGCTGCTCAGATCCGTGCCCTCGTCCCCCGCTACAAGGGCCTGACCGACCGACAGGTCCTCGAGGCCGAGTTCAAGCTGAGCGACGCCCAGGAACTGGTCGCCCGTCAATCGGGCTTCGACAGCTGGCCGGCGCTCAAAGCCGGCATCGAGGCCATGCCCGACACTGTCAGGCCCGAAAGCGCGGCGCCGATCCTGAACGGGGTCGAGGCTCAACTCTACGTCGCCGACATCGAGGCCTCGTGCGACTACTTCGCGTCGAGGCTCGGTTTCACCGTTGCGTTCACCTACGGCGAACCGCCGTTCTACGGCCAGGTCAGGCGCGATAATGCCCGCCTCAACCTACGCATGGTCTGCGAGCCGGTCTTCGTCGGCGACATCCGCGAGCGGGAACAGCTACTCGCCGCCTCGATGACCGTCGACAGCGCCGCCGAGATTCGCGAGCTCTTCGTCCAGTACCAGGCGGCCGGCGCCGACTTCCTGCAGACCTTGAAGCAGGAACCCTGGGGCGCCCGCACCTTCATCGTTCGCGATCCCGACGGCAATCTCCTGCTGTTTGCCGGACCCGCGACCTAGCGCTGGCAGACTGAAGCCGGATCCGCGCGAAGGTTGCTGGCCTCGGTTTCAGGCACGGTCATGAGAACCAACGATCCTCTCGCGCTCGCCATGGATCACGAGGGCCTCGCCATCCCTCAGCGTCCGATAGGGAATGCCGGACGCCTCATAGAAGGCGATCTCGCGCTCGACCGACGCGGACTCCGGATGATCCGACTGGTAGTGAACGGCGATGGCGAACGGCACGATGCCCAGCCCATCCCAGACGATCTCCGGATCGTAGCCGGCGGGAACCTCGTGCGGATTGTCGGTCAACTCCAGGCCCCTGAGGCTCTCGGACGCAATGACGGCCGCAGCGCTGAACCCGGCGTAGACGATTGCGTCCCTGGCGATGGCATCCCTGACGATAGCGTCGAAGCCACTCTGCTTCATGGCCCGCCGAAGAATGAAGGCATTGCCGCCATTGATCCAAACCAGGTCGACGTCGCCCAGGAACTGGCGAAGCGGCTCCGATGCCCGGAAGTAGTTCCTGAGATCGAGCTCGACGACGCCAAATCCCAGCCCCGCCAGCTTGCTCGTTTGCCGGTCCAGCCAGCCGGTTCGCGCCTGTGGCCGATGATCGAGTGCATTCAGGATGATCGCGACGCGGCGCGCTTGCCCGGCCAGTGCCACGAGCTCGTCGGGATGGTTGCCGACATCGAAGGACGAAAGATAGAGCCGCATAGGCGGGTCGTAGCAACTGGGGCCCGCGCGGGAAAGGTTCTGCGCCCTCAGGCCATTCCCTCGGACGCCAACGCCAGGCGTCCGCACCGGCCCGACCCGAGAGTCGTCGTAGCCGAGCGGTCCCCGCCGAGCATGGCCACCAGACCCTTCGCGATCGCCGCCGGCGACTTGCCGCCGGGCCGGTACCAGATCGCCGTCCCGTTCAACGCCCCCAGCAGGTGCAGGCGCCACAGGGTGCGGTCGGCTCCCGCCGCCAGCGGCAGGGCCTCGACGAGCGCCACGAACCGGCGTTCGTAGCGGTCACGCAGGGCGACCAGGCGGCGGCGCAGCGGCGGATCGAGTCGGCGCAACTCGGCGGTCATCACGGCGGCATGCGCCGAGTCCGCCAGCAGGGTCTCGAGATGGGCGGTGCAGGCGGCCTCGAGCCGCTCCCAGGGATCCTGGCTGCCCCTCACCGCGCGATCGACGGCGCCGCCGATCTCGGCAACGCCGGCCTCGTACACGGCGGCGATCAGGTCGTTCTTGGACGGGAAGTGATAATACATCGAGCCGGCCAGCATGCCGGCCTGCTTGGCGATATCCCGCATCGACGTCGCCTCGAAACCGCCCTTTGCGAACTGGCGGGCAGAGACAGAGAGCAGCTTCTCGCGCGACATGGACGCCACCCTATCACCAAACACTTGTTTGGTAAGGGGCCGGGCGCTAGCCTTTGCGGCATGCCCTACGTGTTCGATCTCGGCAATCCCGCCACCAACGCCGACCCGTTCCCCGAGTTCGCCCGCCTGCGCGCCGAGGATCCGGTCCACTGGTCGCCCGCCATGAAGGCCTGGATCGTGACGCGCTACACCGACGTGCGGCAGGTGGCGCTCAACAACCGCGAGATCTCGGCCGACCGGCTGACGCCGTTCTTCAAGTCCAACCCCGACTATCGCAACGGCTCGCTCGACAGCCTGGTGCGCTATCTCAACCACTGGATGGTGTTTCGCGACCCGCCCGATCACACGCGCCTGCGGCGGCTGTTCACCAAGGCCTTCACGCCGACTGCCGTCGCCAGCCTGGCGCCGAACATCGAGGACATCGTCGCCCAGCTGATCGACGGCATGCTCGCCAAGGCGCGCCGCGGCGATGCGGTCGATTTCATCGCCGACTTCGCCTATCCCCTGCCCGCCTCGGTGATCATGGACCTGCTGGGCGTGCCGCGGGCCGACCTCGAGCAGGTCAAGGTCTGGTCGGACGACATCGCCCTGTTCATCGGCACCGCCCAGATCGCCGGCAACAAGTACCTGCGCGCCGAGGTCGGCGCGCGGGCGATGTCCGGCTACTTCCGAGGCCTGGTCGAGGACCGCACAGGCGAGCCACATGGCGACATGATCAGCCAGCTGGTGCTGGCGCGCGACGACCGCGACGCGCTCAGCACCGACGAGATCATCGGCACCTGCATCCTCCTGCTGTTCGCCGGCCACGAGACGACGACCAACCTGATCGGCAACGGCTTCCTCCATTCGATGAAGCATCGCGGCCAGTGGGACCGCCTGGTTGCCGACCCGACGCTGGCTGCGAGCGCGGTCGAGGAATACCTGCGCTACGACGGTCCGTCAGGAGCCTTGGCCCGCGTCGCCGCCGCCGACCTCGAGATGGCCGGCAAGACCATCCGCAAGGACCAACGGGTGTTCGCCTTCATGAACTCGGCCAACCGCGATCCGGAGGCCTTCGACGACCCCGACCGCTTCGACATCGGCCGCGCCCAGAACCCGCACATGACGTTCGGCCACGGCATTCATTTCTGCCTCGGCGCCCCGCTCGCCCGCCTGGAAGCGGAGATTGCGGCGACCCGGCTCAGCGAGCGCCTGCCGCGCATCCAGCTGCACCCCGGCGAGCCCGACTGGCACGATTCGCTTATCCTGCGCGGCGTCAGGAAGCTGCCGGTGACGCTGGAAGCGTGAGGTCGCTACTCCTGCCGCAGGATCGCGAGGGCCTGCTGGTAGGCCGACTCGGCTCGGACCTTGAGCTCGGGCAACGTGCAGCTGCCGATCGGATGCTGGACCATGACGAACGGGTAGCCGGCGAGGCCGAGGACCCGGGCGATGTTCTTGACGGTCACCTCGAAGGGCGTGGTGCAGATCACCACGGACCGCTTGCCGAGCTGCTCGAAGCTGATGCTGTCGTGCAGACTGCACGTCGAGCAGGAGCCTCAATCCCCCAGGCCGGTGACCAGGAAATCGACGTCCTGCGCCAGGGTGACGAGGGTCGTGGCGGGGGCGGGCGCGCTCGCGTTCTTCTTCGAGGCCACGGTTCGTACCGTGCAGCCATGGCGTTCGACGAACAGGGCAGCGACCTCGCGCAGCATCTCGTCGGCGTTGAGCTTGCCGTTCTCCAGGATGCCGATCCTGAGGCCGTCGAGCCTGGCCAGGGGCGGTGCGCGGAAGGCCTGGCGCCGGGGTGGCGCGGCTTGTGGCGAATAGAGTTGCATGCGGCTGGTCTCCTGCTGGCCAGTTTGGCTTGCCGGCGGCCGGCATGGCAACCGCCGAGCCGCTGCCTGAGGCGCGCCCTAGTTCCAGCGCAGAAGGTGCCGCTCCAGCCGGCCCGCGATGGCGAAGATCAGCATCACCACGACGAGGATCAGCAGGATCAGGGCGAACATGAGTGCTGCGTTGTAGGTGCTCTGGGCGAACGACAGCAGGTAGCCCAGCCCATGGGTCGCGGCCACGAACTCGCCGACGCAGGCGCCGGTGAAGGCGAAGCCGACGGCGACCTTCAGGTTGCCCAGCACCCAGGCGGTGACCGACGGCAGGTAGACGTGCCGCACCAGCGCCAGGCGACCGCCGCCCAGCGTGACGACGCGCTCGACCAGCTTGCGGTCGACCTGGCGAATGCCGGTGTACACGGTGAAGAAGATCAGCACCGCGACGAGGATGAAGGACAGCGCGATCTTCGACGCGATGCCGATACCCAGCCAGATCACGAACAGCGGCGCCAGGATGACGCGCGGGATGGCATTGAGCACGCTCATCACCGGCTCCAGCAACTCGGCGACGAGGGGAATCAGGGCGGCGGCGACCCCCAGCAGGATGCCGACCACGATGCCGAGCGCCAGCCCGCCCAGCGCCGCCGAGAAGGTGGCCTCGAGATGGGGCCAGATCCGCCCGTCGGCGAACAGGTCGGCGAGCGCGTGCCAGACCCGGCTCGGGCTGGGCGCAAACAGCGGATTGAGCATGCCGGCGCGACCCGCGGCCTCCCACGCCGCGACCACCAGCGCCAGCGCGATCAGCCGGCGCAGCCAGGCGTGGCGCGGATCGAGCATCTTCACGCCGCCTCGACGCGGTGATCGACCGCCCGCGTCAGGTCGGCCCACAGGCGCTCGTAGAGCGGCGCAAAGGCCGGATGGGTGCGCGAGTGCACGGGATCGCGCGGCCGGGGGATCGGCACTTGATAGTGCTGGGTAATGCGTGCGCGCGGCCCCTGCGACAGCAGATAGACGTCGTCGGAGAGGCTGAGCGCCTCCTCGAGATCGTGCGTGACCAGCAGCACGCTGATGCCGCCGCGCTCGACCAGGGCCACCACGTCGCGGACCACGCGGGCCCGCACGATGGCGTCGAGGGAAGCGAACGGCTCGTCCATCAGGATCAGCTTTGGCTGGCGCGCCAGCACCTGGGCGAGCGCGACGCGCTTGCGCTGGCCGCCGCTCAGATGGCGCGGGAAACGGTCGCCGAACCCGGCCAGGCCAAGCCGCTCCAGCCAGGCGTCCGCCTCGGCCAGCGCCTTGCGGCGCTCGACGCCGTTCAAGGTCAGGCCGAGCGCCACGTTGTCGCGCGCCGTCTTCCACGGCAGCAGCGCATCGTCCTGGAACAGCAGGCCGATCTCGGCGTGGCCGAGCTTCGTCTCGATGGTGCCCGACAGCGGCTTCTGCAAGCCGATCACCGCGCGCAGCAGGCTCGACTTGCCCGAGCCCGACGGCCCGACCAGGCTGACGAAGCTGCCCTCGCCGACCGACAGGCTCACTCGCTCGAGGACCGGTTCGCCGCTGCCGTAGGAGATCGTCAGATCGCGGACGTGCAGTGGTCAGCCCCCGGCGATCGAGGTGTCGTGCAGCCCCGAGATGCTCGAATCGGGCTTGATCAGGCCGCCGACGATCAGGCTCTGCTGGACGCGTTTGGCGGAGTCGAGATCGATGGTCACCGACTCGGGATAGAGCGATTCGCGGTGCGCCAGGATGATCTGGCCGAATTCCTCGAGATCGAGCCCGGCCGTCATCTCCTTGGGGAAGGACGCGCTCAGCTGGTTGCCGGTCATGGCGCGCAGCGTCTTCAGCGCCTCGGCGAGCGCCCTGGCCAGAGCGATCATCTCGGGCTTGCGCTGCTCGACCTCCTTGGCCCGGACCGCGACGCCCATGAACTCGAAGGAGCCGCCGAGATGGCTCTTGGCTTCCTCGAGATCCATGGCGTTCATCAGCACGCGCCCGCCGGCCCGCTTCACCAGGGTGAGCGCCGGCTCCTGCACCAGGCCGACATCGACCTGCCCCTGGCGCAGGGCTTCCAGGAGGTTGACCCCCATGGTGGCGAACCTGACCTTGCCCGGGTCGGCGCCGGCCTGCTTCAGGAGATAGAGGGTGAGAGCATGATCGGCCGTGCCCAGCGCGTTGATGCCGACCGTCTTTCCCTCGAGATCCCTGATCGACCTGATCTTGTCGGCTGTCCTGGGGGCGGTGACGATGGCGAACAGCGGCAGCCGTCCGGTCACCGCGAAGCGGCGGATGTCGGCGCCGACATTGGCATAGGCCTGGATGGCGACGTCGAGCGACGTGGCAGCGTAATCGACGGCGCCGCCGACCAGGGCCTGCATCGCCGCCGTGCCGCCGCGGGTATAGACGAACTGCACGTCGAGGCCGTGCGCCTTGAGAATGCCGGCCGAGCGCGCAACCTCGTACGGCACGCCGCACAGCAGCTGGCTGCAGTAGGCGAGCTTGATCTGCCGGCCCTGGGCGATCGCGGGCGCCGCCTGCCCCGCCGACAGCACGCTGGCGATCAGCCCCGCTCCCTTGAACAGCGACCGCCGGGACACGTCGGTGTCGGGGACCCGGGCCGTGGTTTCATCGCAGCAGCCCATCATGAGCCTCCAACCTTGCGGGCCCCTCCATACGCAAGGTTGGACGGCCCGACAAGGCGGGTAGATTACCGTCAGCCGCTCCCCTTCAAGTGGCGTTCGCACATGGCCTTTCCCGTCATCCCGAGCGGAGCCGGCCGAAGGACGGCGCAGTCGAGGGACCCTTCTTGCTGGTCCTTGTAGAAGAAAGGATCCCTCCACTACGCCTCGCTACGCTCGGCTCCGGTCGGGATGACGGAGGTTGTTGCCGTATGCGACCGCCCTGCGCAATGACTGCGTCATGGTGGGAGAGATTCGAAAAACGTCCCCCCGCTCGCCGAGCGTCAGCGCTCATGTGCATTCCATCCCGTCTCGCATAATCTCCCTCCACGCGTAACGACGGAGTGTGCTGAATGAAGGCGATGGTCTGCCGCCGCTGGGGCGAGCCCGAGGACCTGGCGTTCGAGGAGATCGAGCCGGCGCCGCTCGCGGCTGGCCAGGTCAGGATCAAGGTGCATGCCGCAGGCGTCAGCTTCGCCACCACGCTGGTGATCGCCGGCAAGTACCAGAGGCGACCGCCCTTCCCCTTTGCGCCGGGCACCGAGGTTTCGGGCACGGTGATCGAGGCCGGATCGGCCTGCCGCCGCCTACGGGTCGGCGACGAGGTCGTGGCGGTGCTCGACTGGGGCGGGCTGGCCGGGGAGGCCGTCGCCCACGAGGTCAACGTCTTCCCCAAGCCGAGCACCGTCGGCTTCGTCGAGGCGATCCAGCTCCCCATCTCCTACCCGACGTCGGCTGGCGCGCTCACCTGGCCCGCCGTGCTCGACGTCCAGAAGGGCCACACGCTGCTCGTCCACGCAGCGGCTGGCGGGGTCGGCATGGCGGCCGTCGAGATCGGCAAGATCCTGGGCGCCACCGTGATCGCCACCGCCGGGGGAGCGCGCAAGGCCGCCTTCGCGCAGGCACTCGGCGCCGACCATGTGATCGACTACACCGCGAGCGACTTTCGCGACGAGGTCATGAAGCTGACCGGCGGCCGCGGCGTCGACCGGGTCTACGATCCGGTGGGCGGCGAGGTCTTCATGCAGTCCCTGCGCTGCATGGCCGTCGAGAGCCGAATCTGCCCGATCGGCTTTGCCGGCGGCACCATCCCGCAGATCCCGGCCAACATCCTGCTGGTCAAGACCATCGCCGTGACCGGGTTCAACTACGGCTACTATGTCGGCTGGAGCCCGCACGATGCGCGCTTCGAGGCGGCCGATCGCACCTTCGCCCTGATGGAGCGGATCCGCGGCTGGTGCGAAGCGGGCCTGTGCCGGCCGCATGTCGACCGGACCTTCAAGCTGAAAGAAGCGCCCCAGGCGATGCGGGCGCTTCTCGAACGCAGCGTGACCGGCCGTGTGGCCGTGGTCATGGAGTAGCCTGGGCGGCGGCTACTGCTTCTTGGTCAGTGCCCCTTCGAACTTGCAGTAGCCGTCGAGCTTGATCTTGGAATCGCCTTCCTTGATCTGGCCGACGACGTCCATGATGCCGCCGCCGCCGACCGTCGCCGCCGTCTTGATGGCGCCGCCCTTGCCGAGCGTGGTCTCGAAGTGGCGCTGCGGGCGGCCTTCCTGCTGGAACAGGCCCTTCACCTGCTCGCCCTCGACGGTCACGTCGATCGTCATCTTGTAGGTCGGGCACTTCGAGCTGCCCGGGACGTTCGTGCCGTAGCCGGTCCACGTGTAGACGGCCTTCGGCGCCTGAGCCTGCGCGGTGGCGCCGAGCAGCAAGCCGATCGCCGCGCCAGCGAATGCCACAACCTTCATCATCGAAACCTTCTCCCGTCAGAAATGAGCCTTGATCGCCTCGAGCACGGCCTGCGGCTTTTCCTGCCCCACCGCATGGCCGGCGCCGGAGACCTTAACCAGTTTCGAGCCGGAAATCGCTTTTTTGAAGGCGTTTCCGTAGACTGGCGGGATCAGCACGTCCTCGGCTCCCCAGACGATCAGGGTGTCCGCCGTTATACGATAGAGCCGCTGTCCCAATCCCCGGTCGGGGATGGGGAAAAGCAGCTTGCCGGCCATGCCCAGCCGGCGTGCATTCATGACCAGGAACTGCTTCAGGAACTCGGGATCGTCCATGTTGCCGCCGGAGGCAAGCAGCTTCTGGCCGGCCTCGGCGTCATGGAACAGCAGGCCCGGCAGCTCATAGGGCAGCCTGGTGAAGATATCGACCACGGGATGCTCGTCGATCCACAGGCCGGCCGGCGCCAGCAGGCACAGCCGGTCGATCTCGGTACGGGCGATCGCCGCCATCTCGGCCGCGATCATGCCGCCCATCGAATGGCCGACCACGATCGGCTGGTCGAGCTTCAGGGCCTGCAGGACGTCGAGCGTGTGCAGGGTCACGTCGAGCATGTCGCGCAGATCGTCCTCGCCGGCCGACTGGCCATAGCCCGGCAGCATAGGTGCCACGACGCGGTACTGGCTGGCCAGCGCGGCAATCAGCGGATCGGCCGGCATGTGGCCGCCGGCGCCGTGCAGGAACAGGAGGTCGCGGCCGGTGCCGGCCTCGACGACCTCGATGCGGCGGCCCGACGGCTCCAGCGTGAGGAAGCGCGACGTCATTCGGCGGCCGTCCGCAGGCCGACGGGCTGCTGCATGGGATGGATCCAGAAGCGGTCGTCGTGGTTGTTCCACTCGGGCCACAGGTGACGCAGGCGGGGCATCACCTTCTCGGCGAACAGGCGGGTCGAATGGCGCACCTTGTCGTCGGGCATGTTGCCGACATGCATGAGGCAGAAGATGTTGCCGACGCGCAGCGTCTTGATCAGCTCCTCCATCTGCTGGCGCACCGTCTCCGGCGAGCCGGCGATGACGTAGCGGTTCTCCGTCAGGTCCTTCCACGACATGGTGACGTAGTTACGCGCCGAGGCGGCCGTGAACTGCGACAGCGCACCGGTCTGGATGGTCTTGATGGTGCGGTAGCCCGGCGCGTCGGCGAAGCCCGGATAGACGTGCAGGCACCTGTTGTAGAAGTAGTTGATGTGCGGGCCGTAGAGGCGCTCGGCCTCGGCATCGGTGTCGGCGACGCAGATCACCTGGGCAAAGCCCGCACGATAGGGCGATTCGTCGACGCCGCGCTCGGCCACCCGCTTCCAGTAGCCTTCCATCAGCAGCTTGGCGCGCAGGTAGCCGGAGTAGCTGAGGTATGAATACGAGTAGGTGTTGTCGAGGCAGAAATCGTAGGTCTCGACCGAGCCGCCGCCGGGGATGAAGACGGGCGGCGCCGGCCGCTGGATCGGCTTGGGCCAGCAATTGACGTAGCGCAGCTTGGTGTAGCGGCCGTTGAAGGCGAACGGCTCGTCGGCCGCCCATGCCTTGCGGATCAGGTCGTGCGCCTCGGCGTACTTCTCGCGGGTCAGCGCCGGGATGGTGCCGTAGGCGTAGTTGGTGTCCATCGAGGTGCCGACCGGGAAGCCCGCCACCAGGCGGCCGCCCGACAGCACGTCGAGCATCGCCATCTCCTCGGCCACGCGCAGCGGCGGGTTGTAGAGGGCGATCGAGTTGCCGAGCACGACCAGCGCCGCCTTCGAGGTTCGCCGCGTCAGGGTCGCCGCCATGATGTTGGGCGACGGCATCAGGCCGTAGGCGTTGGCGTGATGCTCGTTCACGCCGATGCCGTCGAAGCCGACGCTCTCGGCAAACTCGAGCTGATCGAGATACTGGTGATAGACGCCGTGGCCGACCTCAGGCTCGTACATCCGGCTGGGCAAGTCGACCCACACCGACCGGTGCTTCTCGCGGAAGTCGTCCGGCATGTGCGGCCACGGCATGAGATGAAACCAGGTGAACTTCATGGGGTGTCTCCCGTGGTACCTGTTAGTAGATGGAAAAGCCGGCGCAGCAATCACACGACCTCATCCTGAGGAGCCGCGCGCGTAGCGCGGCGTCTCGAAGGATGGCAACAAGCAAGGTCGCTGTAGCCCACCCTTCGAGACGCGCGCTTCGCGCGCTCCTCAGGGTGAGGTGGTTGGTGTTGGCGAAGCTTCGCGCGCTCCTCAGGGTGAGGTGGTTGGTGTTGGCGAAGATCGATGGGTCTCGCACCGCTTGCCTCATCGCCCCTCGAACCGCGGCTCGCGCTTCTCGAGGAAGGCCGCGATGCCCTCCTTCATGTCCTCGGTCTGCATCAGCGGCAGCAGCTGCAGGAAGACGTGGTGGACGTGCTCGTTGAACGGCTCGTTCCACGCCATGCGCATCATGCGCTTGGCCGCCTGGATGGCGAGCGGTGCGTTGGCGGCAATCTCGAGCGCGAGCGCACGCGCTGCGCCCATGACCTCGGCATCGGGCACGACCTTGTTGACCAGGCCCATCCCGAGCGACTGCTCGGCCGTCAGAGTGCGGCCGGTGAAGATCAGCTCGGCTGCCTTGGCCCAGCCCAGCAGGCGCGGCAGGTACCAGGTGCCGCCCGATTCGGGCAGCACGCCGCGCCTCGCATAGGACGCGGCGAGCTTGGCCGACTGCGCCATCACCCGGATGTCGGCGCCCAGCGCCAGATCGAGGCCGTAGCCCGCGGCCGAGCCGTTCAGCGCGGCGATCACCGGCTTGTCCATGGCGTGCAGCACCGGCGGCGGCGTGTTGCGCAGGTCGATGTTGGTCGGCGAGGCGCCCGAGCCGACGCTGAGATTGTCGGTGCCCTTGCTCTGGGCCTCGAGGTTCAGCCCGGCGCAGAAGGCGCGGCCGGTGCCGGTCACGATCACCACCCGCACCGCGCGATCCTCGTTGGCCCGCACCAGCGCCTCGGTAAGCTGCCGGAGCATCGGCCCGGAAATGGTGTTCATGCGCTGCGGCGCATTGAGGGTAACGGTGGCGATCGCCCCGTCGACGCCATAGAGCAGTTCCTCCGGCATTACCGAAGCTGCGGGCTGGGCCGCAAACTGGCTCATGTTTCCTCCCTCCGGCGAATGCCGCTATGGTGGCGCAGGAGAACCCGACACGCCATGCAAAACCGTTTCATCGATCTCTACAGCGACACCAAGACCAAGCCCTCGCCCGGCATGCGGAAGGCGATGGCCGATGCCGAGGTCGGCGACGAGCAGAAGATGGAGGACCCCACCGTCAACCGGTTGCGCGACCGCATCTGCGAGCTGCTGGGCAAGGAGGATTCGGTCTTCCTGCCGAGCGGCACGATGGCCAACCAGATCGCCATCCGCGTGCATTGCCGGCTGGGCGACGAGGTGATCGCCGACCGCACGGCGCACATCATCAACGCCGAGACCGGCGGCCCGGCCGCCAACTCCGGCGTCATGATCCGGCCGATCGACGGGCCCAACGGCGTGTTTACGGCCGAGCAGGTCAAGGCGGCACTGCGCGATCCCAACAGCCGCAATGCCCCGCGCTCGCGCATGGTGTCGATCGAGAACACCTCGAACGGCGGCTTCGGCACGGTGTGGCCACTGGCGACCATGCAGGGCGTGGCCGACGCGGCACGCGACGCCGGGGTCGCCCTGCACATGGATGGCGCGCGGCTTTGCAATGCCGCCGTGAAATCCGGCACCAAGGCCAGCGCCTACGCCAGCTGCGTCGACACGCTGTGGCTCGACTACACCAAGGGCCTGGGCGCGCCGGTCGGCGCCAGCCTCGCCGGCCCCAAGGACATGATCAGGGAAGCGTGGCGGCAGAAGCAGATGCTGGGCGGCTCGATGCGCCAGTCCGGCGTCATCGCCGCGGCAGCGCTCTACGCGCTCGACAACAACTGGGACCGCCTGGCCGAGGATCACGACAACGCGCGCCACCTCTCGGAGGGTCTGGCCAACATCAAGGGGATCGAGATCGACGCACCGCGCATGGAGACCAACCTGGTGTTCTTCGAGGTCACCAAACCGGGCTGGACCTCGGCCCGGCTGGTCGAGGCGTGCCGCGAGCGCGGCGTCGGCATCGGCGCCAACACCGCGACGCGCATCCGCGCCGTGACCCATCTCGACGTCAACCGCAAGGACATCGACACCACGCTCAAGGTGATCAGCGACGCCCTGGCAGCGTGATGCGGGTCTTCGTGCTCGGCGGCACGGGGTCGATTGGCACGCCGGTCCTGCGCGAGCTCATCGAGCGGGGGCACGACGTCGTCGCGCTGGCCCGCTCGGAGGCGTCGGCCATTATCCTGGAGCGTCGAGGCGCCACGGTCCTGCGCGGCGACCTCGCGGCGCCGGAAGGGTGGGTGCCAACGCTCCCCGCGGTCGATGGCGTCATCCATCTGGCCTGCGATTTCGCATCCGACATGGCTGCGATCGAGCGCGGCCTGCTCGATACCCTGCTGCCGCACCTGGCCCGGCAAGGGACGGAGGCGCGCTTTCTGTACACCGGTGGCTGCTGGCTGTACGGCGCGACCGGCGATCGGATCGCGAGCGAGGACTCGCCGTTCGCGCCGCTCGCGGCCTTCGCCTGGATGGTGCCGCATCTGCTGCGCGTCCTGGACAGCGAGGAGGTTGCGGGGATCGTCGTCCATCCGGCCATGGTCTATGGCGGCGAAGGGGGCGTCTTCCGTCGCTTCGCCCGCGACGCCGCGTCGGGCTCCGTGCGCGTAGTCGGGGCCGAATCGGTGCGCTGGCCGCTGGTCCATTGCGACGACCTGGCCGACCTCTATGCGCTGGCGATCGAGGCCGCCCCGAGAGGATCGAGCTACATCGGCACCGCGGTCGACAGCATGCCCGTCGGGCAGCTGGCCCGCGCCTTCGAGGCTCCGGAACTTCAGGTTCTGCCACCCGACGTCATTGCCGAGGAGCTGGGCGAATGGGCGCGCGGCTATGCCTGCGATCAGCAGCTGAGTGGCGTACGGGCGCGTCGCGAACTCGGCTGGCGGCCGGCGCATCTCAATCCCATCGCCGACATCCACCAATGGCTTCGCCAATGAATGCACCCATCACCCTCGGCCAGCCCATCGTCCGCCGCGAAGACCAGCGCTTCTTGACCGGCCGCGGCCGCTATGCCGACGACACCGCGCCGCGCGATGCGCTGGCGGTCCTGTTCGTGCGCTCGCCGCACGCGCACGCACGCCTCGGTGGCATCGATAAGGCCGGCGCCCGTGCCGCACCCGGCGTCGCGGCGATCTACACCGCGCAGGACCTCGTGGCCGACAAGGTCGGCCATCTGCCGACGGTCAGCGAGATCAAGGACGAGGCCGGGAACCGGCATCGCGAGCCGCTGCACCTGCCGATGCCGCCCGACAAGGTGCGCCATGTCGGCGACATCGTCGCCATGGTGATCGCCGGCACGCTCGACCAGGCGCGCGACGCCGCCGAGCTGCTCGGGATCGACTACGACGAGCTGCCCGCAGTGGTGACCGTGGCGCAGGCGCTCGCTCCCGAAGCGGCGCTGGTGCACGACGACGTGCCGGGCAACCTGATGTGCCGTTGGGCGAGGGGCGACAAGGCCGCCACCGACGCCGCCTTCTCGCGCGCCGCGCACGTGGCACGGCTGTCGATCCGCTCGCCACGCCAGATCGTCCACTACCTGGAAACGCGAGCCGCCTGGTCGAGCTACGACCCGGCCGACGACGTCGTCACGATGACCTTCGCCTCGCAGGGCGTCCAGGTCCCGCACCGGCTGATGTGCGAGCGCGTGCTGAACATTCCCAAGGAGAAGCTGCGGCTGATCACCGAGGATGTCGGTGGCGGCTTCGGGCCGAAATACCCGATCTACGCCGAGCCGACCTTGATCGCCTGGGCGACCCGCAAGCTCGGGCGCGGCCTGCGCTGGACGTGCGAGCGCGGCGAGCTCTCCTTGTCCGACAGTCACGCCCGCGACCTGGTGGCGCATGCCGAGCTCGCGCTCGACGCGTCGGGCGCCTTCATCGGCCTGCGCGTGAAGGCCGAGGCCAACTATGGCGCCTATCTGTCGATGTTCGCGCCGACCATCCCGACCACCGGCCTCGCCAAGGTCATCTCCGGGCTCTATCGCATCCCGGCGATCCGCGTCGACTTCGACTGCGCCTTCACCAACACCGTGCCGGTCGACGCGATCCGCGGCGCCGGCAAGCCCGAGGCGCTGTTCCTGCTCGAGCGCTTGATCGACATCGCCGCCCGCGAGACCGGCCGCACGCCGGCCGAGCTGCGCCGCCGCAACCTCTTGCGGCCCAACGAGATGCCCTACGCCGCGGCGAGCGGCTACACCTACGATGCGGCAGACTGCGTGGGCCTGTTCGAGACCGCCGTGCAGGCGGCCGACCCTCCGGGCTTCGCCGCGCGCCGCGCCGCCAGCGAGGCGCGCGGCCGGC
>JALHMO010000038.1 GCA_022844015.1 Reyranella sp.
GGGACCGGGAGCGTCCCGCTCGCTCATTAGTCTTGATTCATGACCTGAGCGAGCGGGACGCTCGCGGTCCGGAAGAAGAAGACCATGAGCGAGGCCCACCATGCCCTTCCCCCGCGGAAACCGAAAGAGCTAAGCTCTGCGCCAACAAAGGGGGAACAATGTCGAACGAAGAGCTGGTCGAGCTGTCTGCCGTCGAGCTGCGGCGCCGCATCGGCACCAAGGAAGTTTCGCCGGTCGAGTTGCTCGAGGCCTGCCTCGCCCGCATCGAGAAAGTGAACCCGGCGGTCAACGCCGTCACCGCCATGTCGGTCAAGCGGGCGCGCCAGGAGGCCAAGGCGGCCGAAGCCGCGGTGCGACGTGGCGAGGACCTGCCGCTGTTGCACGGCCTGCCGACCGGCATCAAGGATCTCGAGGAGACCAAGGACCTGCTCACCACCTACGGCTCGCCGCTCTATCGCGACTTCGTGCCGAGCTGGGACAACGTCATGGTCGGCCGCGTCCGCGCGGCCGGCGCCGTCGTGGTCGGCAAGACCAACGTGCCCGAGTTCGGCGCCGGCTCGAACAGCCGCAACCCGGTTTGGGGAGCCACCGGCAATCCGTTCAATCCGACGCTCAATGCCGGCGGCTCGTCGGGCGGCTCGGCGGTGGCGCTGGCGACCGACATGCTGCCGGTCTGCACCGGCTCGGACACCGGCGGCTCGCTGCGCAATCCCGCTGCCTGGTGCGGCATCGTGGGCTTCCGGCCTTCGCCCGGCATGGTTGCCGTCGAGCGCCGTGCCATGGGCTGGACCCCGATCTCGGTGCTGGGACCGATGGGTCGCTCGGTGGCCGACCTCTGCCTGCTCTATGCCACGCAGATCGGGCAGCACGACACCGATCCGCTCACCTTCCCGATCGACGGCGACGCGTTCGCCGAGCCCTGGCCGGTCGATCTCGGCAGCCTCAGGGTCGCGTGGACCGAGGATTTCGGCAATGCGCCGGTCGAGAAGGGCATCCGCTCCACGATGCGCGAGAAGATCAAGGCGATGAAGCCCCTGTTCCGCTCGCTCGACAAGGTCGACATGGATCTCGGCGAGACCGATCGCTGCTTCGACGTGATCCGCGCCGTGAGCTTCGTCGCCCGCTACCGCGACGCCTACGAGAACAACCGCGACCTGCTCGGGCCCAACATCCGCGCCAACTACGAGATCGGCGCGAACATGACGCTGGCCGACTTCGCCTGGGGGCACGCCGAGCAGACCCGCATCTTCCGCAAATTCCAGGAACTCTATCGCGACTACGATCTCGTCCTGGGGCCGACCGTCGGCTTCTCGCCGTTCCCCTGGAAGCAGCTCTACATCGAGGAGATGAACGGCAAGAAGCTGCGCAACTACTACCATTGGATGGCATCGGTCTACGTGATCTCGCTGGCGACCAACCCGGCGGTCTCGCTGCCGTGCGGCCTCGATCACAACAGGATGCCGTTCGGCCTGCAGGTGATCGGCCGCTTCCGCGGCGACGGCGAGGTGCTGGGCGCCGCGCATGCGATGGAGCAGGCGTTCAAGCGCATCCCCGGCCTCGCCCGGCCGAAACCCGATCTCGGCAAGCTCCGCAAGGCGCGCGCCGATCTCAAGTCGATCGTCACCCATCCACCGAAGCTCAATGCCAAGCCGACGAAGGGTCCGGCGCCGGGCGCGCTGTAGGACTCGATCGCCGACGGAGCTTCTTCGCCTCCCCAGCGCTGCTGGGGAGGTGTCGGCGCAATCGCCGACGGAGGGGTCATGAGCAGCGGGACTGAGGCTTCTGACCCCTCCGTCAGCGTATGACGCTGACACCTCCCCAGCGGAGCTGGAGAGGAGTAAAGACGCAAGAGGAGCATCATCGATGCGCAAGGATCTGCACGGCCTCACCCTGTCGACCGATTCGGGGACGGCGGTCGATGCCTTCGATCGGGCGACGCAGTCCTACCTCAAGTACCGGACGGACGCCGCCCGCCATCTGGCGGCGGCGCTGAAGGCCGATCCCGGATTCGCGTTGGGTCACGTTCTGCGCGGCTATTTCAACATGCTGAGCTACAACAAGACCAACCTGCCGGCCGCCGCCGAGGCGCTGGCCGACGCCCGCAAGCATGCCAAGCGCACGACCACGCGCGAGGCGGCCCACATCGAGGCGCTGGCGCGCTGGATCGACGGTGACCTCGAGCGCATGCTCGACGTCTGGGAAACCATCATCGCCGAGCATCCGCACGACGTGATGGCGTTTCGCCTGCACCATTTCAACGCCTTCTGGCTCGGTCGGCCGGCCACCATGCAGGCCGAGGTCGAGCGCGTCTTTCCCCATTGGAGCCCCGAGTTGCCAGGCTGGGGCATGATGCTGGCATGTCGCAGCTTCGCGCATGAGGAGGCCGGCAACTACGTCCTCGCCGAGAGCGCCGGCCGCCTGTCGATCGAGGTCGATCCCGGCGACCTGTGGGCCGCTCATGCCATCGCCCACATCCTGGAGATGCAGGGACGGCGCATTGAAGGAATCGACTGGCTGAAACGCCTGGAGCCCAACTGGGAAGGGGCAAACAACCTGAAGCACCACCTGTTCTGGCATCGCGCGATGTTCCACCTCGAGCGCCGCGAGTTCGCCGAGGTGCTGTCGCTTTACGATCACGGCTTTCGCGATCTCGGCTCACCACTCACCCAGGCGATGCCCGACATGTACATCGACGTCCAGAATGCCGCGTCGATGCTGTTCCGCCTGGAACGTCACGGCGTCACCGTCGGCGATCGCTGGGTCGAGCTTGCCGACAAGGCCGAGGCGCGGATCGGCGATTGCCTGTCGGCCTTCACGCTGCCGCACTGGATGATGGCGCTCGCCGCCACCGGCCGGCGCGCAGCGGCCCAGCGCATGATCGAGACGATGCGTGCCTTCTCTCGCGGCAACGGCCCCGTCGAGCGCCTGGTCGGCCGCGTCGCCTTGCCCTTGTGCGAGGCCGTGCTGGCTCATCGCCAAGGCCGCCACCCCGACGCGCTCCAGCTGATGCGACCCGTCATCGGTGACATGTTCCTGCTGGGCGGCAGCCATGCCCAGCAGGACGTCCTGGAGCAGCTCTTCCTCGATTCGGCCCTGCAGGCCGACCGTGCGGACGACGTGCGCCTGATGCTGGAGCGGGTCGCCGGCCGCCATCCCGTCGCGCCATCCAGGCGGATCGGCTACGCCGCCGCAGCGGCGCGCTACGCCCACTAGATCGTGATCTTGCTTGGTCGAAGCATCAGAGAGTCGCCTCACCCTTCGAGACGCGGCCTGCGGCCGCTCCTCAGGGTGAGGACATCTTTGGTGATTCAATCAGATCAAAGACGATTGCGCTCCAGAGACGCACAAGGAGTTCGAAACGCACGCCGGCCTGATCGGTTGCGCGACAGCAAGCTCGACAAAAACAGAAAATCGCCGGGCACGATGCCACCTGTCACGGCGTATCTCGTTCCATGAGCAGCCCCGCTTCGGGCGTCCCATTGGAGGTGGAGATGCGCAATATCAAATGGCTGATCGCGGCCGGCCTGGTCGTCGCGACGACGGCCGCCTGTACCGAGCAGTACGGCTATCCGAGCACGGCCTACAACAGCGGCTACTACAATACCGGCACCGGCTACTACAACAGCAGCGGCAGCGGCTACTACAACAACGGCCGCTACTACAGCAACAGCGGCCATGCCTACAATACCGCGCCGCGCCGTGGCCCGAGCGGCGACTATGATCGCGACGGCGTCCCGAACCGCTACGACCGCGACGCCAACGGCGATGGCGTGCCGGATCGCTACCAGCGCTAGCGAGCGTTTCTGCCGAGCCAGGACCGGCCCCCGACCGATCTGGGGGCCGGTCTTCCTTGCCCCAGTAAAATCACCGCTGCGCCTCCCGGCCGCCATCGTCGAGCACGTACAGCTTCAGAGGAGCACCCGGAGTGGCCGCTCCCAGGAGGGCACGACAATGGGCAGTGGCAAAGGGCTCGGCATTGCAGCGATCGCCTTGGCAGCGACCGGCTGCGTCGAGACCAACGGCTATCCGACGAGCTCGTATGGTGGCTACGGCTACGGCAACTCGGGCTACTACAGCCAGCCGTCGTCCTACAGTCGACCTGCGTACTACAGTCAGCCCAGCTACGATTCGCCGCCGCCACGGGTGGTGACCCAGACTCGCTATGTGCCAGTGCCGACTTCATATTCCTCGGCACCGCGCCGCATGCGTGATCGCGACCGGGACGGCATTCCCGACAAGTACGACCGCGACGCCAACGGCGACGGTGTTCCCGACAAGCAGCAGCGGCGCAATCGTTACTAGCCGCGACCGCTTCCGGTCCGGGGCTTTGCAGGCGAGATTGGCGGCTCCGTCGGCGCCGTCGGAGACCGCCTGACACGCTCTCCCTTGGCCTTCTCGTGCTTGATCTCGTCATCGTGCTGACCGAGCGCCGGCGCGGCGCGGCGCACCCCGCCTTGCGTCGCCGACATCTTGATCGGCACCCCGAGGGTCTTTTGCCGCCCGGCCTTGGCATGCACGACCTCGGCCACCATGCCACGCGCCAGGATCTGCGGATCGGCAAAGACCTCGTCATGATGCAGCACCGGCCCCGCCGGGATACCCTCGGCCCCCAGCGCGGTCATCCAGTCCGCGGTGCTGCGCTTCAGCACCTCGCCCTGCAGGAGGTCGACGATCAGGTCGTTGTTCCTCACCCGGTCGGCATTGGTCTTGAAGCGCGGATCGTCGGCGAGCGCGGGCTTGCCGATCAGGGCACAGAGCTTGCGGAAGAAATTCTGCTGCGCGCCGCCGATGGTGAGCCAGCCGTCCGACGTCTGGAAGACCTGGTAGGGCGACGAGCCGCGATGCGCCTGGCCGAGCTTCTCGGGCCGCTTGCCATTGGCGAAGTAGTTGGCGGCTTCGTAGACGCCGAGCGACACGGTGGCCTCGAGCAGCGATGTCTCGACCCACTGGCCGTTGCCCGTCGACTGGCGCGCCTGCAACGCGGCCAGGATGCCGATGGTGAGATAGAGCCCGGCGCCGACATCGGAGATCGCGAGCGGGATGCGGTACGGCGGGCCGTCCTTGGGGCCGGTCACCGACATCAGGCCCGACATGGCCTGGATCATCAGGTCGAAGCCGCCGCGGCCGGCATAGGGTCCCGTCTGGCCGAACCCCGAGATCGAGCCCAGGATCAGCCGCTTGTTGCGGGCGCTGAGAGCTTCCCAACCGAGGCCCAGCCGCTTCATGACGCCCGGGCGAAAATTCTCCAGCACGACGTCGGCGCGGTCGACCAGGCCCCAGAAGGTCTCGAGGTCGCCGGCATCCTTGAGATCGAGCCGGATGCCGCGCTTGTTGCGGTTCCACAACATGAAGGGAGCCGACTCGCCTTCGATGAACGGCGGGGCGCCGCGCATCGAATCGCCTTGCGGGCTTTCGATCTTGATCACGTCGGCGCCGAGATCGGCGAGCTGCATCCCGCAGAACGGGCCCGAAAGGTGCGTCGTCAGGTCGAGAACGACCAGGCCGTCGAGGGGGCCGGCCATCCTAGCGGCCCCTCGGTCGGCACCGCGGTCGGATCGCAAGGGGGAAGGCACGATTGGTCATGTCGGCTACTGTAGGCGGCAATGCCTGCCGCCAACAAACCTTCTCTCGACACCCTCGGCGACATCTTTCGCCTCGCCGTCCGCCGCTTTCGGGCTGCCCGGCTGGCCTACGGCCATGGCACGACCAATGCCCGCGACGAGGCCGCCTTTCTCCTGCTCGAGGCGCTGAGGCTGCCGATCGACCGGCTCGATCCCTACCTCGAGCTCAGGCCGACGGCGGCGGAACGCGCCCGCCTCTCGACGCTGATCGACGCGCGCATCGGCCTGCGCCTGCCCGCGCCCTATCTCGTGGGCGCCGCCTACATGCATGGCGTGCGCTTCCACAGCGACCGACGGGCACTCGTCCCGCGCTCCTTCATCGGCGACATGCTGGCAGACGGCGTCCTGCCGATCGGCGATCCCGGACGAATGGAACGCGTCCTCGACCTGTGCACCGGCTCGGGTTGCCTTGCCGTGCTGGCCGCCCTCGCCTTCCCGCGCGCACAGATCGACGCTTCGGATCTGTCGGCCGGCGCGCTCGCGCTGGCGCGACGCAACGTGGCGAGCCATCGGCTCGGCGATCGCATCGCGCTCCACCGTGGCGATCTCTTCGCGCCACTCGGCAACCGGCACTATGACCTGATCATCAGCAACCCGCCCTATGTCGACGCGCGCGGCATGGCGCGGTTGCCGCCCGAATACCTTCACGAGCCCCGAATGGCGCTGGCTGCCGGCGCCGACGGCCTCGATCTCGTGCGCCGCATCCTTGCCGAGGCGCCGCGTCATCTCACGCGGCACGGCGCGCTGCTGTGCGAGGTCGGTCGCGGCCGGCGTGCGCTCGAAGCCGCCTTCCCGCGCCTGCCCTTCCTGTGGCTCGACACCGAGCATAGCGAGGGCGAAGTGTTCTGGATCACGGGCGCCGAGCTGAAAGGCCGCTGAATCACGCCGCATCCCCCAGGCAGATGCCGAGGGCACGCGCGGTGCGGACGAGGGTGCCGTCGCGATCGACAGTACGGGAGCGGCCGACGACCTTTGCCAGCGGCACGTCGATGACCTGGCGATTCCACCAGGCCACCATGCGATCGGCCTTGCCCTCGGCCAGCAGGTCGACCGCACGCACGCCCAACGCCGCGGCAAGCAGGCGGTCCTCGGCGGTCGGCATCGCGCCGCGCTGGACATGCCCCAGAACCGTGGCCCGCGCCTCCGCGCCGGTCGCCTGGCTCAACCGGCGCGCCAGCCATTCGCCGACACCGTGCTCGGGTGCATCGCTCGCGGCGTCGGCTGCCTCGTCGGACTGACCGGCGGCCTCGGCCACCACGACGAGCGCCGAGCTTCGGCCGCCTGCGCGCAGGCCGGCGATGTGGGCGACCACACGCTCGAGATGCCATGGCACTTCCGGGATCAGCACGACATCGGCCCCACCCGCAATGCCGGCAGCGACGGCGATGTGACCGGCGTCACGCCCCATGACCTCCAGCACCATGACGCGCGCGTGGCTGGCTCCGGTGGGCTGCAGCCGATCGAGCGCCTCGGTGGCAACGGCAACCGCGGTCGTATAGCCGATGGCGCGCTCGGTGTTGGCGACATCGTTGTCGATCGTCTTGGGTATGCCGACGAACGGCATTCCCGACGGCGCCAGCAGGCGGCGCAAGATGTCGAGGCTGCCGTCGCCGCCGATGCCGATCAGGCCCTCGAGACCAAGCAGGCGCAAGCCGTCGACCATCTCACCGGAGCGATCCTTGCGGCTGCCGTCGGGCATGGGAAAGGCGAACGGATCGCCGCGATTGGTGCTGCCGAGGAAGGTGCCGCCCTGGCGCGCCATCGCCGCGTCGAGCCGGCCGACGTCGAGCGCCTCGGCTGCGACCGGACGCTCGAGCAGGCCGAGCGTGCCGTAGTGGATTCCCACCGTCGTCCAGCCGTGGCCGTGGTGAGCGCGCAAGGCGACGGCGCGGATCGTGGCGTTCAGCCCGGCGCAATCGCCGCCGCTGGTCAAGATGCCGATTCGCTTGGTCATGCATGCCCTCCGTGGCGAGCTGGCAACCTATAGCCTGATCGCCGGGGATGAGCCCGTGCCAACGGTGATCGCTTCGGGCCATCAGCGAATCGAGCCTTCCATCGCTGCGGCGAAGGCGGGATGGCGCTGCGCCAGCGCTTCGGCCCGCGCGGCCAGGTCATCGCCGATCGCGGCGCTTTCCACAGGCACGCTCCGCAGCGACGCCAGGGCCGGCCCGGCGTCCCGCCAGAACTCGCGCAAGCGCGCCTCGCCGGGGCGCCGAAGAGGCGACAGCAGCGAACGGTCACACGGCCAGTCGACCAGCGCAGCCGCCGCCTCCAGCAGGGAACGGTAAGGGACCACGCCCGGCGCGCGCGTGCCGTCCTCGGCTGCAAGCACCGGCAGACCGGCCAGCAGCGCGCGCGCGCGCATCTCGGGTCGGCCTCCCCAATCCCAATAGAAAACGGCGTCCCGCCAATCCTCGGCGTGCGTCCACCCCTGCCAGAGCAGTCGCAGCCGAAGCCCCTCCGGCTCGACGAGATGGAGCCGGCTGACGAGCGAGACGATGGCGGGCGTGGGCGATCCTCCGCACAGGACGATCGGCGGCCGCTCGGCCGCGGATGCCGGCGCTTCGATCGCCAGCTCATACTGCTCCAGCAGGGTCGCGATGGCGTGCCCCTCGTCGAGGCGATCCCGGTTGTCGGCGTTCCAGCGCCCATGGAGGGCGGCGAGCGCAGGTGCGCGAACGTATGCCGCCATCGCACCGGCGAGCGCCACGGGATCCCGTGGCGGCACCAGGTCGCCCGAGCGTCCGGGATGGATCATCTCCGGGCAGCCACCGACATCGGTGGCGATCAGCGCCGCTCCCACCGCCGCTCCCTCCAGCAGCACCACCGGCTCGTTCTCCGACCATCGCGACGTCAGGATGACGACGTCCGACTCGGCCATGAGGGCGTGCACGTCGGCGCGCTCGAGCCGGCCGAGACAATCGACGTCCTCGCCGAGCCTTCCGCTGGCAATCGCGGCCTCGAGCTCGCCCTGCAGCTGTCCCATGCCGGCAACCTTGAGACTCCAACGGCCGCGAAGCGCCTGATCGGCATGAAGCAACGCCGTCGCCTCGATCAGGTCGTGGATGCCCTTGTGCTCGGCGAGCGATGCCGCCAGCGCAAAGCGCACCACGCCGTCCGATGCGCTGGGCCGGTGCGCGGGCACGGGCGGCATCGCGTCCAGGTCGATGCCGCTCGAGACTATCCTCAGTTGCTGCGGGACGATGCCTGCCTGCTCATGAGCCCGGCCGAGCGATTCGCTGGAGGCAATGAGGCAGGTAGCGCCATCGAGGGCACGCAGCAGCGTATCGCGCCGCAAGCGGACCGGAAGCACCCGGTCGGCGCCTTGGGTCGCGATGCCGGGGCAACAACCGAGGTCGCATTCGCGCGGATCCGAGCACAACGTCCCGTCCGAGCGCAGCCGCGTCGCCCAGTGACAATGGAACCAGTGATCGTTCAGCGTGACGAAAACAGGCAAGCCGTGGCGACGCGCCGCCGCGATCAGGTTGACGCCGAGGCCGCGCAGGTTGTGCGCATGTACCAGGTCGGGACGTTCTCGGGCGACGACCGCATCGACGAAATCCTCGATGGACGGAATCCAGAAATCCTCGCTCTGCTCCCATGTGCGGAAGGGAAAGCGATAGACGGGCAACCCGTCGACGACCTCAAGCTCCTTCTCCTCACCGGGATAGCCGGGCATCCAGCCTGCGATCAGGGCCACATGATGACCGAGCCCGGCGAGACAGCGTGCATGCCGTCGCACGATGATCTCCGCGCCGCCGATGATCTGCGGCGGATAGACGTTCGAGATCATCAAGATCCGCATCGCACCTTCCTGACGCGTTGGCCGGCAGAGTCGCGTGGCGCGGAAAGTTGCCACGTGTCGCCGATGAGCGTTATCGTCCTTTTCGCGATGCGAGGAAATGCCGTCACGGCGTGCTTGGGGATGTGCAGATGAACTCGGCGATCTTGCCCAGCTGGTTGGTCGCAGATTTGCGCCGCTCGCAACCTTCCGTAGCGGGCTCTACAGCGGTGGCACAAGCGTTCGTCGCAACGCTGCGCACCGCCGGCATCGCCCCGGCGGTCGACGCGAACGAATCCGCGCGCGCGACGATCCGGGTGACCGAGGTTCCCGTGACTCCCCTGGGCGCCCTCGACATGGCGGCGCTTCTGCGCGAGGTCGACCTCGCGAGCGACTATGTCGCGGCCTTTCCGGCGGATGGCTTCGATGCGAGACAAGCGTCATCGACGGTGCAGCAAGAGGCGCATCTCGTCGCGGCCATCGTTGAGCCTCGTCCGTGCCTGGTTTATGCGCGCCCCGCGGCGATCGCGAGGAACTCGGCCAGCCTCGACACGACAGGCCTGCTGTCGCGGCTCGCGGCCGCCCAGCTGCGGGGGCGACGCGCCGAGCTGCGTCACGAGCAGGCGCTCGACGCCGCGGCCAGCGCGTGGTCGGAGCTGCGAGCCTCCTCGGAGGAGACGCTCCGACTGAAGAGGGACTTGAATCGCCTGACGATCGACATGCAACGGAGGGACCAGGAGGCCCGCAAGCTGGCCGACGCCGTGGCGCTTGCCGAGCGCTTGCTGCACGAACGGGGCGACGACTATGTCAGCGTGATCCCTGCCGTCGGCCTCTTCCGCAAGAGGCGCGCGGGCGAAGCATCGTCTCCGGCGGACCGGCAACAACGACATATCGAGACGTTGGCCGACATCGCCTCGATGCTGAGCCAGGCGCGCACCGATTGGTCGGCCAGCCTCGAGCCGGCGCCAAGGTCCGACACGTAGCCGTTCGCCCATTTGCGCGGGAAAGGGTTGAACGGTTCAATCAATCTTGAAGCCCGCACGAACCAGCGCAAAATGCCGGTATGAAAAGCCACTACGCGACCTTCGCCCGGTACAATCAATGGGCCAACCGGCGTCTCTACGATGCCGCCGCGCTGCTGAGCGACGCCGAGTACCGTGCCGACAGGGGTGCCTACTTCAAGTCGATGCACGGCACGCTCAATCACCTGCTGACCACCGACCGGATCTGGATGAAGAGATTTACAGGCGCAGGGGAAGCGCCCGAGCGACTCGACACGATCCTGCACGAGCGCCTGGACGACCTTGCCGCGGCGCGCCGGGCCGAGGATCGACGGATCGTCGCCTGGATGGACGACCTCGGCGAGGAAGCGCTTGCCGGCGTCATCCGCTACCGACGCGTCTCGACACCCGAGGAGTTCGTGCAGCCGCTGATGCCCGCGCTCGACCACTGGTTCAATCACCAGACCCATCACCGCGGTCAGGCGCACATGGTCCTGACCAGCCTCGGCAGGAGCGCCCCCGAGCTCGACCTTCTCTATTTCCAGCGGCTCGCCGACAAAGGCGAGGCCTGAGCATCGAAGCGCTACTGGAGAGCGCACACCGAGCGTTCGCCGCGCCCAGCGGCCCACCGCGAATCGCAGACCGCCAGAGGCTGGTTGTCGACGCCGCGAAAGACGCCGGTCCATGACCCACCGTCACCCGGGGTGACGACCAGCGCGCCGAAGGCGCTCAAGCCGACGACGTGGCCGTCGACGCCATCGAGGCCGGGCACGCGGATCGGCTGCCGGGGCGTCCGGGGCAGCGGCTCGGGAATGACCCGCGCGAGCTCGGTGCCGCCGGTGCCGACCGACACCTGCGGCGGTCGCCTGCCGGCGAACCCGATCGCCTGGAAGCGGTGCATGTGGCCAGAGAATACTGCCTTGACGTGGCTCGGCAGGCCATCGCGGAACACCGTGGCGATCGCCGTCTGCTGCGTCAGGTTGATGAACCCGTAGGGCGCGTCGCCAGCCGGCGAGCCCTTGATCTTCTTGACCACGCCCCAGACCGGCCGATGCGTGACCAGCCAGGTCGGGCTGGCGCTCTGCGCGAGCAGGTCGGCGACCGAGCGATAGACCGCGACATAGTGCTGGAGAGCATACAGCACGGCGTCGCCGGCATCGGAGGAGTCGATGACGATGAAGTCGAGCTCGCCGAGCCGCACCCGAAAGGGGGCATGCGGCGCGGTCGGGAAGGAGCGGCCTTCGAACGGCAGGGCGGGTGGCGGCGGCCACGCGCCGGCCTGCCAGTCCGCTGGCGTCTGCGGCGGGCAGTCCGCCTGGCGGCGGCCCGGCCCGAGCAGGGGCGACGCGGCATCGAGCAGGTAGAACCAGCCGGGTCCCGCGCGGCTGCACAGCTCGTGATTGCCGCGGCTCAGCAGCCACGGCGCCGCGACCAGCAGGCGGGTCGACGGGATGAAGAAATCATCGCGCCAGTAGGGCCATCTGTCGGGCAGCGGGCTGCCCTGCATGTTCTGGCTCCAGTAGCCCGGCCCGATCGGGTAGCGCGGCGCCTCGTCCTCGTCGTCGAGATCGCCGGTATCGAACACACCCACCCTGAGGTCGTGCGCATAGCCGGTGGCGCGCATCGGGAACACGATGAAGTGCGGCGTGCCGCGATAGTTGTAGTCGCCGACATGGACGATCAGGTCCGGCCCGTCGGTGGCGCCTTCCGACGAGATCGTGCCGAATGGCCACATCCTGTCATAGCCGTTGCCGATGCAGAGCTGCGGCCATATTCCGGCCGCCCCTTCGCATCCCGAATCGCCCAGCATCACGATGCGCCGTGGCGTGCCGAGCGAGACCGCTGGCAGATCGACGCGCCGGCTGGCGAACTGCACATTGCCCGGCCGGCCGACCGGATAGAGCGCCTCGCACACCATGACCTCGTCGAAGTGACCACCGGCCGGCCGTCTGCGCGGGCTGAGCGTCGAGATCGAAGCACCCGCGGCATCGCGCAGCATCGGGCAGGCCGTCCCGCCCTGCTCGACGCTGCGAACCATCGGCACTGTTCGCCCGTCGGTCCCTTCGCCGAGCAGCACGAAGGCCCACGCCACCGGCGCGACGGATTGTGCCTGCGCCGACGAGGGCGCGGACACTGAGAGCAGCAGCGTCACGAGCGTGGTGCAGAAGGCGCGAATCATTGCGAGCTCCTCCACGTACTTCTGTCTACAGATCGGGATGGAGGTCGCTCATCGAATCCTCTCCGCCCGCGCGGGGGGAGAGGAAGGGGCCCCGCGCATAGCGCGGGGGAGGAGAGGTGGGTGGATGCCACCAGCACCGAACCGAGCGCGCGCGACCTTCGCCGCGACAGTACGCCTCCCGAACAAATCAGCTCCTGGGCGGCGCCCCATGACCCACCTCGCCTAGCCTCTCCCCCCGCTACGCGGGCGGAGAGGAACATGAGGTGGAGCGGTCCCCGCCGAGATCATGCCCGTTTTGGCGGAACGCGGTTCACGTCGCCGCTTTCTTCCGGTTGGCTTCCAGCCTCGCGTCGACCAGGGCCACGCCGGCGTCGATCACCGGATGGCTCATCCCCTTCTGCCGGGCGATGAGTTGCACCAGCTTGTCGGCGCGCTCGATGTTGGGCAGCCCGTTGTTGAGGGCGCGCGCCGCCGAGGCGGGGCGCACCAGGCTCTGCGCCGCCTCGGCGTACTTCTCGAACGGCACGAGGTCGCTGGGGCTCGCCCCCAGCTTGACGCAGAGATCGATGACGAAATTGTAGACCGAGCGCGACGTCGCGATGTCGCTGTGCACCGCCTCCTGGGTTGTGCGCATGCCGTCGGCCGTGATGCAGCGGTAGTTGCCGGCGAGCAGCATCGCCCACTTGGCGAGCGGCACGAAGATCGAGTCGTAGACGCGCAGCTTGACCGGCAGCTCGATGCGACCCTCCGGCACCTCGAAGCGCACCGCGTCGATCTCCTTCTCGAGCGCGCGCAGCATTGCCGTCGCCTTCTCGTCCTTCAGGCGCGCCACCTTGAAGTTGGTCGGCAGGGTGACCTGCAGCACGTTGACCTTCTCGTCCGGCGGGCGGATCGCCTGCGGGTCGGGGCTGCACAGGGTCAGGGTCTCGGGATCGAAGCTGTCCCACACCCGGGGGTCGGTGTAGGCAGGCTCGAGCAGGCGGCCGTCGAGGCCGGGGATGCGTTTCACGTAGGGCAACGGCGGCATGTTCATGATCGACATGCAGGGAACCCGCGATTTCGCCACCGCGTCGAGCAGCTCGCGCACGCCTGGCGAGCGGTACTGCGGCTCTTGCATGGCGAGGCCGATGAGATCGTAGTCGGTCGGGTTGGCGCTCGTCGTTCCCCCCGCCGTCACCTTGCCGGGAAGCTTGCGCGAATCGATCTCGACCGGATCCTTGCGGCCGCGGATCGGCATGCGCACGCGGAAGCCTTCGCCGTTGATCAGGTCGGCTTCGGCCGGCAGGCAGATCAGGTGCACGGAGTGTCCGCCGAACAGAATCTTGGACGCCAGCAGCGAGCCGTAGGACGCGCCCATGATCATGATTTTGAGAGCCATGCCTTCGTTTCCCCGATTATTGTGCGGGTCAGTATCGAGGATGAACGCCGTCGCGCCTAGAGCGATATCGCACCGGGGCAGGCGGCGGTCGTGCAATGTGGGGAAGACGGAGCTGCATGGTGACGATCGACGCGCAGGTGCATTGCTACGAACGCAACCATCCCGGCAGGCCGTGGGTCGAAGCACTGCCCGGTCCGCCGGAGATGACGGCCGATCAGATGGTGGCCGCCATGGACGCCGTCGGCGTCGATGGCGCACTGCTGATCTCGGTGTTCGCCATGTATCGCTGGGATGCGAGCTACGCGATCGCAGCGCATGCGGCTCATCCCGATCGGTTCGCACTGATCAAGCCGGTCGATCCGAACGACCCGGCCGTGGCCGAGACGATCGACGCCTGGGCGGCGACCAGGGGCGCGGTCGCCGTCCGCATCATGATGCGGCCCGAAATCTCGAGCGACCCGGCCGATCCCGGCCTCGGCCGCGTGCTCGCCGCGGCGGGGCGCCATTCGTTGCCGGTCAACCTGATGTGCTGGGGACGGCTCGACCAGGCAGGCGAGCTTGCCCGTCGCCATCCCGGAACGCGCCTGGTTATCGACCATCTCGGTCTGCCGCAACCGTTCGCGCCGCCGCCGCCGGCCGAGCCTTTCGCCGCGCTGCCCTCCCTGCTGGCTCTCGCCGCGCACGACAATATCGCGGTCAAGATTTCCGGCGCCTGCACGCTCAGCCACGAACCGTTCCCGTACGCCGATCTCTGGGATCCGCTGGCTCGCATATTCGATGCCTTCGGCATCGATCGCTGCCTGTGGGGCACCGACTGGACCCGCGCCACGGCACTGCTGACCTATCGCGACGGCGTCGAGGCCTTCCGGACGACGGATCGGCTATCGGACAGCGATCGGGCGATGCTCATGGGTGGCACCCTGCAGCGGATCTACCGGTGGACGCCGCAAAAGCGGTAGGGTCTTCCTCTTTCCTGAGACTCGCTCTCAGCGCATGGCCACGAGTTCCAGCGCCGCCGAGCCGAAGCTGATGGCTACACCAACGCCCAGCAGAACCGCAGCACCCACGGCAATAGCCCGCATCAGTGGCCACAGGTCGGACGACCAACCGGATCGCCTCATCTTCCCCTCCGCGCTTCCCATTTGGGGCCTTGGGGCCCCTCTTAGACTTGATTTGTTGCAATAATGCCACAGTAACATGCGCCCGACCACAGCCATCGCTGAGCGCCTGTGGAAAAGGCTGCTGCCCGAGAAGCCGCGGTGCCGGCACCAGGGTTCAGCTGATGGCGACGGGCGCGGGCTTCAGCAGCCGATTCCTGAGCATCGCCACTGCCGAGGCGGGGCTTGTCAGAACCGGGCTCGCCACCGCCTGCCGCAGGGCATCGGCAACCGGGGCCATCGAGAACTGGGCGAGCATGATCGCATCGCACCCGGCCAGCCCCTGGCCGGCCTCGACGATGCGCCGGGCATGCTCGTCGGCGCGGCCGGCGCTCAGGGCATCGAGCGCGCCCGGCACGAGATGGCTGCGCAGCTCGATCGTGGCGCCGGCCCTGGCGGCATCCGCATGGAACTCCTCCTCCATGCTGGGGATCGACGGCGCGAACGTGGCCAGCATGCCGATCCGGCGGCCGCTCGTCAGGGCCTCGGCGAACATCGCCTCGTTGGGCTTCAGCACCGGCACGGCGAGCCGCGCGGCCACCCGTTCGATCGCCGGGCCGAACGCCGAGCAGGTGAACAGGATGGCGTCGGCGCCGAGCGACAGCGCGTAGTCGGCCAGGACATCGAAGCGGCGCTCCATCGCCGCCGTCAGTCGACCGTCTCGCGCGCGGTCCTTGCTGAGCGAATCGTCGAGGACATTGACGAGCTCGGCGGCGGGCCATGCCGCCGCGAACGCGTCGACGATCGGGCCGACTGCGGCCGATGTGGCATGGATCAGGGCAATGCGCGGCATGAAGCGGGACCTCGTCGGGCCGCGACGATTGCAGCGCGGCTCTCGGTTGGCAATCGCGACACAGATCTTCGCTGAGGCCAACCTCACGGCCGGATCGCGCGCCGCAGCATCACGCGTCGAAGTTCAGGCAGGTGGTCGTGCCGTGCACGAGAAGACGCCCCTTGGCATCGGTGACCCTGCCTTCCGCCGTCCCGACCCTGCGGCCGCGGCTGATCACGACGCCCTCTGCCCGGATCAACCCGGTCTCGGGCGTGATCGGTCGCACGAACGAGATCTTGATCTCGAGCGTCGTCGAGCTCGTCCCCTTCGGCAAGGTCGACCGGACCGCGAGCCCCATGCAGCTGTCGAGCAGGGTCGCGGCGAGGCCGCCGTGCACGGTGCCTGCGGGATTGAGGTGCGTGCTTTTCGGTTCCGCCGTGATGACGACCCGGCCTTCCTCGGCCTCGACGACGTCGTAGCCCAGGGTTTCGGCGATCGTGTTGAGCGGCAGCGTTCCATCGGCCAGGCCCCGGACGAACTCCAGCCCGGACATCTCCTTCTGGCGCTCGGCACTGACCGTGCCATAGGTCCGGCTGGCATGGCGGCTTGTCATCGCGATCCTTCTCCCGAGTTTCCAGGGCGTCCTTGATGCCAACGACGGAGTGGCCTGTCTCGCGGTTTCCGGCCTTCAATGGTCGAAGAGCCACGCCGAGCGGCCGCATCGGCGAATGTGGACTTGACTTGCATCAAGGCCGGTCCGATCCCCAACGGTCTCACTTATCGACGTGAACTGTGCTGGCTCCGGCTTGTGGGAGGGATCGTGACCAACGTAGCGAAGCTACCGACTGAGACCCGGCTGCCGGAGACCGAGCGCCCAGCGCATTCGGTCCCGACGGACGATCTCGTCGCGGCCGGCAAGCGCGTGCGCGACAAGATCCCGCGAGCGGCCCAGGGAATCTGGAAGCGGCACAAGGATCGGGCCGACCCCCTCGCGATCCTTCGTGTCTCCGACGAAGGCCGGATGCAGGAGCTCGTTCCGATCCGGTACGGCCGAATGCTCGAGACGCCCTTCACCTACTATCGTGGATCGGCGGCCGTCATGGCCGCCGACCTCGCCGTCGCTCCGACAATGGGGTTCATGTCCAGGCCTGTGGCGACTGCCATCTGCTCAATTTCGGTGGCTTCGCCACACCTGAGCGGAACATAAACTTCGACATCAACGACTTCGACGAGACCCTGCCGGCACCCTGGGAATGGGACGTCAAGCGGCTGGTAGCCTCGTTCGTATTGGCAGCCCGGGCCAATGGCCTGTCGGATTCGGCGGGCCGCGACGCGGCGGTCGCGGCTGCACGCAGCTATCGCGAGCGGTTGCGCGAGGTTGCGGAGATGAGCCCGCTCGAGGCGTGGTACGCCAAGATCGGTGTCGAGGATTTCTTCGGCCTGATCGATGACCCCGATGTGAAGAACCGCGCGCGTCGCCGGATCGAGAAGGCGAAGCAGGACAGGGCTTCCGACATCGACTACCCGAAGCTGGCCGAGATGGTCGGCGGCCAGGTGCAGATCAAGGATCAGCCACCCCTGATCTTCCACCCGGAGCTTTCACGTGAGGCGGGCTTCAGGAGCTTCCTGGACAAGGCAATTGCCGAGTATCGTGAGAGCCTTCCCGACGACCGGCGCGTCCTGCTCGACCGCTACCGCCTGGTCGACATGGCCATGAAGGTGGTGGGAATCGGCAGCGTCGGACGCTATTGCGCAATCGGCCTGTTCATGTCGTCGTCGAACCAGCACAAGTCGTCAGGTCACTTGATCTGCCTCAATGGCAGCACACATGAGAAAGCCCCGCTTCCGCGGGGCTCGTTCATGACCGGCCATGGTGGGCGCACCAGGGCTCGAACCTGGGACCCGCTGATTAAGAGTCAGCTGCTCTACCAACTGAGCTATGCGCCCGCCTGATGGCGGCATGGCCGGAAGCGGCGCGGGCTATAGCAAGCAGGGTCCGCCTTGTCGATAGGCCCATGGCAAAGAAAATCGTGCCCGGTCGGCGGGTCCGCGGGCGGGCGGGTCAGCGCGTCCGCGGCAATTGCGCATCGCGATAGACGTTGACGCCGATCAGCAGGCCGCAGGCGAACATCACCGAGACCATGGCGGTGCCGCCGTTGCTGACCAGCGGCAGCGGCACGCCGACCACCGGCAGGAGCCCCATCACCATGGCGGTGTTGATGAACACGTAGAGGAACATCATGGCGGTGACGCCGAGCGCCACCAGGCGACCGAAATGATGCTGGCAGCGCAAGGCGATCGAAAAGCCCCACACCAGCACGAGGGCAAACAGGCCGAGCAGCACCAGGGCGCCCACCAAGCCCCATTCCTCGACGAAGGAGGTGAAGATGAAGTCGGTCTGCTTCTCGGGCAGGAAATTCAGCGCCGACTGGGTTCCCTTGCCGAACCCCTTGCCGAACAGGCCGCCCGAGCCGATGGCGATCTTCGACTGGGTGATGTGATAGCCGGCGCCCAGCGGGTCGCGGTCGGGATCGAGGAAGGTGAGCACGCGCTTGCGCTGGTACTCGTGCATGAGCGACCAGGCGACCGGCAGGCTGGCGATCGCGCCGACCCCCGCTACCAGGAACATCCATAGCGGGACGCCCGCCACGAACAGCAGCGCGCCACCGCCCATCAGCACCATCATGGCGGTGCCGAGGTCGGGCTGGACCATGACCAGCCCGACCGGCATCAGGATCAGCAGAAGCGGCGGCACGACATAGAGGATGCGCGCCGCCTCCTCCTTGCGCAGGCCGTGATAGTAGCGCGCCAGCATGAGGATCACCGCCACCTTGGCGATCTCCGAAGGCTGGATCTGGAGCGGCCCGAGCACCAGCCAGCGCTGCGCGCCCATGCCGATCTTGCCGACCACATCGACCGCCACCAGCAGAAGCAGCGCGACGATGTAGATCGGCCAGGAGAGCGCCAGCCAGACGCGAGGCGGCACCAGCGCCGTCACCAGCAGGACCCCGAGCGCCGCGACGTAGCGCATGGCGTGGCGCGACGCCCACGGATCGAAGCGGCCACCCGCCGCCGAATAGAGCGCCAGCACGCCGATCCCCGCGATCGCCGTCAGCACCAGCACGAGGCCCCAGTTGATGCGCCAGATCTTCTCGGCGAAGCTGATCGGCGCCGGTGCGTCGAGCGCGCCGCCACCTCCCTGCATCGAGGCGATGCTCATCGCGGGGCTCTCATCGCGGGGCGTTCACCCATGAACGCGCCTCTAACTCTCCTCCCCAGCTTCGCTGGGGAGGTGTCGCGGTAATCCGCGACGGAGGGGTCATGAGCAGCGGGACTGGGGCCTATGACCCCTCCGCCCCGTATGACGGGGCACCTCCCCAGCGAAGCTGGGGAGGAAGCTGAGCGGGCGCGCCGATGCAAATGCCCGCTCCTCATCGCGACGCCATCTTGCGGAAATTGTCGGTCCGGCGCGACGGGTCGCGCTTCATGGTCTCGAGCAGCACGTCGCGGCCGATCGGGCCTGCCGTCGTGCCGCCTGCCATGCCGTGCTCGACGATGACGGCGCAGGCATAGCGCGGATTGTCGAGCGGCCCGAAGCAGACGAAAAGCGCGTGATGGCGGAGATGCCAGGGCAGCTGCGCCTGCGTGATGCCGAGCTCGCGCTCGCGCTCGGTGATGCGCTTGACCTGGGCCGTGCCGGTCTTGCCGGCGAAGCGCAGGGCCGGCTCGATCAGCTTGCCCGCGGCGTCGCGGCGCAGCGCGTTGGCGGTCCCGAGGCTGCCGTTCACCACCTGGTTCATGCCTTCGCGAACGATGGCGAGATGCTGGGCATTGAAGCGCATCGAGGGCGCGTTGGGCTTGTTGCGCGTCGGCGGCGGCGCCAGCTCCTCGCGCGGCGTCGCCGAGGCGAGCAGCAGGTTGGGCTGGACCTCGTAGCCGCCATTGGCGATGCGCGCCGTCATGATGGCGAGCTGAAGCGGCGTCGACGTCATGAAGCCCTGGCCGATCCCGAGATTGAACGTATCGCCGTGCTGCCATGGCTTGCCGAGCTTCTCCTGCTTCCAGGCTCGGCTCGGCTGGTTGGCGGCCGATTCGCCCGGCAGGCCGAGCTCGCTGACACGGCCGAAGCCCAGCCGGTTGGCGACGTCGGCGATGCGGTCGACGCCGGCGCGACGGGCGGCCTCGTAGAAGAAGCAGTCGCATGAGCAGGCGAGCGCCTCGGTGACATTGGTCGAGCCGTGGCCGGCGGTCAGCCAGCAATGGAATTTGATCTTGCCGAGCTCGAGGAAGCCCATGCAGGGCAGCCTGGTCCACGGGTCGATCGCCCGCGATTCGAGCGCCGCCAGCACTGTCACCATCTTGTAGGTCGAGCCCGGCGGATAGACGCCGCCGATCGCCTTGTTGTGCAGCGGCCGCTCCGGGCTGTCGAGCAGGTCGCGCCATTCGCTCTGGGTGATGCCGCGGGCAAAGGTGTTGGGATCGAAACCCGGCGTCGACACCATGGCCAGAAGGTCGCCGGTGACGACGTCCATCACCACCACCGAGCCGCTCTGGTGCTGCTTCATCTTCTCCGCGGCGAAGCGCTGCAAGTCGAGATCGATGGTGAGGAGAGCGTTGGAGCCGGGCTGGCCCTCGGTGCGGTCGAGCTCGCGCACGACCCGGCCGACCGCATTGACCTCGACCTGCACGGCGCCGGCGCGCCCGCGCAGGTCGTCCTCGAGCGAGCGCTCGACGCCCTTCTTGCCGAAGCGCAGCGTGGGGAGCTGCAGCACCGGGTCGTCGCGGCCGGCCAGATCCTCGTCGGCGACGCGGCCGGTGTAGCCCACGATGTGGCTCATCAGGTCGCCTTCGGGATAGTCGCGCGACTGACCGAGGTCGATGAACACGCCCGGCAGGTCGGGCGCGTTGAACTCGACGCGCGCCACCTCCTCCCAGCCGAGATTCTCGCGCACCACGACAGGCTGGGCGTTGCGGCTGCGCTTGAGCTCGCGCAGCAGGCGCACCTTGTCGGCCTCGGCGAGCGAGAAGATCTGATCGAGCCGGTCGATCAGCAGCTCGACGCCGCGGCCGCGATCGGACGTCGCCATGCAGCGGAAATTGTTGCGGTTGACGGCGAGCGGCTTGCCGGTTCGATCGAAGATCAGGCCGCGCGACGGCGGCAGCAGCCGCAGATTTATGCGATTTTCCTCGGCCAGCGTGGCGAAGCGCTGCGTCTCGAGCACCTGCAGCTGGTAGAGCCGGCCGGCCAGCGCCGACATCAGCGCCATCTGGGCGCCGCCCAGCAGCAGGGCGCGCCGCGTGAACAGGCCCGAGCGCTCGCCGTCGCCCTTGCGGTAGCGCATCACGGCGCGGTTCCTCCCGGCCGCGCCGTGCCGCGCGACAGCTCGGGCACGTTCAGCGGATCGCGCGCGCGGACGCGGGCGAGCAGCGGGCCGATCAGCGGGTAGAGGACGACGATCACCACGTACTGGACGAACGCCGCGAGCGGCGCGATCGCCGTCCAAGTCCACAGCGAGGTCAGGGACCAGACCAGGACGACGAAGCCCAGCGCCAACAGGCAAAACCCGGCCCACTGGAACAGGAATGGCACGCCGACCAGATATCGCCGGTTGGCCACCACCGCGGCGCGGATCAGCACGAACCCCAGGCCGCTCACGCCGACCGGCGCGCCGGGCCCGCCGAGCAGCAGATCGAGCAGCACGCCCATCGCCAGCAGCAACGGTCCGGGCAGGCGCTCCGGGGTTGCGAGGCTGAACTGGAAGACGGTCAGCGCCGGCAGGAGCGGCAAGGCGTCGGCGAGATAGGGCACGCGCAGCGGCGCCAAGGTCAGCAGCACGAAGAACAGCAGCACCGTGCCGGGCAGCGCGGCCCGGCCCCAGCGATCGAGCGTGCCGAGCGTGCCATCGACCCGCACCTCAGCGCACCCTCTGGCCGGCCGAGGAGACGCCGGGCTGGGTCGTCGCCGGCACCACGCCCGGGTTGCTCACCAGGCCGGGCACGCCGTAGTCGACGACCCGGACGAACTCCAGTCGCGAGAAATCGGCAAACGGCCGCACGCGCACGCTGCCTTCGCCGGTCTCGACGACCTCACCTATCGGTATGCCGACGGGAAAGCTTCCGCCGTGCCCCGAGGTGATGATGCGATCGCCACGCTGCACGCCGGCGACGCTCTGCAGCAGGGTGAGACGAAGCTGAGGGGAATTGTTGCCGACCACGATGGCACGCTCGCGCGTGCGCTCGATCAGCACCGGCAGGCGGGAGTTGACGTCCGTCACGAACAGCACGCGGGCGCTGTTCTCGCCGACCTCCGCAATGCGCCCGGCGAGACCCTCCCCGGTCACCACGGCCTGGCCATGGGCCACGCCGGCACGGCGACCGACATTGAGCAGTGCGCCGCGTACATAGGCGCTGACGCTGTCGCCCACCAGCCGGGCCGTTATGAACGAGGCCTCCGGCCCTTCGTGGAACCTGGACAGCCCGCGCAGGCCTTCGTTCTCGTTCTCGAGGCGGCGGGCGGCGGTCTGCCAGGCGAGCAGCCGGCTGTTCTCCTCGCGCAGGCGCGCATTCTCCTCGCGCAGAGAGGCGAATTCCTGCAAATCGGCGATGGCGCGGTTGGCCGCCCCGACCGGCCGGGCGATCGCCTCGAGCATCGGGGCGGCGAGATCGAGTGCCACGACCCGGACATGCTCGACCAGCACCGTATCGGCCTTGCCGACCAGCATGATGCCGAACGCAGCGATGATCAGCAGGCCGAGCGCAAAGCGCTGCACGGCCGAGCGCACCTGGCCAGCGACTACCTCGAAGTCGTCCCGGATCGCCATGTCCCGCCCATACTACCCCTCATGTGCGAGCTCGTGCCGCTGGTTTTTTCTCCGATCATGCTGCCCTCCCCAGATTCGCGGAGGAGATACCAGCGTCTTCGACGGCTTTCTCTTTGTCCTCTCCAGCGAAGCTGGGGAGGTGTCGCCGTCTCCGGCGACGGAGGGGTCATGAGCCACAGTCTCGCTGCTCATGACCCCTCCGCCCCCGATTCCGGGGGCACCTCCCCGGCGAAGCCGGGGAGGAGAAAAGGTCAGTACATCGACGACAAAACGCCGCGCAGGCGGTCGATGTTCTCGACGGCGTGGCCGGTGCCGAGAGCGACGCAGAGCAGCGGGTCCTCGGCTACCGACACCGGCAGGCCGGTGGCCTGGCGCAGGACGGTGTCCATGTTGGTCAGCATGGCGCCGCCGCCGGTCAGCACGATGCCCTTGTCGACGATGTCGGCGGCGAGCTCGGGCGCGGTGTTCTCGAGGGCGACCTTGACCGCCTCGACAATGGCGCTGACCGGTTCCTGCAGGCTCTCGGCGATCTGACGCTCGGTGATGATCAGCTCTTTCGGCACGCCGTTCATCAGGTCGCGGCCCTTGATCTCCATGGTGCGGCCCTCGCCGTCCTCGGGCGGGCAGGCCGAGGCGATGGTCTTCTTGATGCGCTCGGCCGAGCTCTCGCCGACCAGCAGGTTATGGTGTCGGCGGATATAGCCGATGATGGCCTCGTCCATCTTGTCGCCGCCGACGCGCACGGAGCGCGGATAGACGATGCCGCCCAGCGACAGGATGGCCACCTCGGTCGTGCCGCCGCCGATGTCGACCACCATCGAGCCGGTCGGCTCGGTGACCGGCAGGCCGGCGCCGATCGCCGCCGCCATCGGCTCCTCGATCAGCCACACCTTGCGCGCGCCGGCGCTCTCGGCCGATTCCTGGATGGCGCGCCGCTCGACCGCGGTCGATCCCGACGGCACGCACACCACGATCTGCGGATGGGCGAAGCTGCGCCGGTTGTGAACCTTCGAGATGAAGTGCTTGATCATCGCCTCGGCGACCTCGAAGTCGGCGATGACGCCGTCACGCAGCGGGCGAATCGCCTGGATGTTGCCGGGCGTGCGGCCGAGCATCATCTTGGCTTCCTCGCCGACCGCAAGGACCTGGCGCTTGCCGGTCTGCGTGGTCAGGGCGACGACAGAGGGCTCGTTCAGGACGATGCCGCGGCCCTTGACGTAGACCAACGTGTTGGCCGTGCCGAGGTCGATCCCCATGTCTGCCGAAAACAGCCCGATGACACGCGAGAGCATTTAGTCAAGTCTCTGTAATTGCTAGGAAATTTGGATCGGCACTGCCTGCTGGCGCCCGCCGTCGAGGCGCGCACGGGTTTAGACCGATGGACGGGGCCCCGCAAGGTCATTCGGGCCGCGACGACCGAGCGTGCCGGTCGGACATCACGGATCATGATGTCTGAACCACGCTCTTCTTGTCCTCTCATTCTCCTCCCCAAGCGCAGCTTGGGGAGGTGTCGGCGTAATCGCCGACGGAGGGGTCATAGGCCCCAGTCCCGCTGCTCATGACCCCTCCGCCCCCGACTACGGGGGCACCTCCCCAGCGAAGCTGGGGAGGAGAATGTAAAGGGTGCCGCTGGCGGCAGACATGTCTCGGGCTCCGAAGAGCCATCACTGCGTCGCCGGCTTCGCCTTGCTCGCTTCCTTCGCCAGGGCTTCGATATCCTGATGCGACAGCCGCCGCAGGTCGTCATAGGCTTTGCGCGTGAACTCCGCGCGGCCGGTGCCCTCGCCGCTCAGCGTGTACTTGCCGCCTCGTTCGACGAACAGGAAGTAGAACGGCAGGGCGGGATTGCCGCGCGCCGTCACGATCGCGACCGAGCGCTCGTCGCTGCAGCCGTAGAGGTCCCATGCCGTGCCGCCGAACATGCGGCTGCTGCCGGCCGGGCCACGATCGCACTGGAGCCGGCGCTCCGACGGGCCCTGCGCCACTGCGGCATCCGCCATCAGGACAAGCATCAGAGCGAGGAGGGTGCGCCCGGTCATAGTCCCATCATCTTGGCGATGGTGTTGCGATGGATGTCGTTGGTGCCGCCGCCGATCGAGCCGACGCGCACGTCGCGGAACAGGCGCTGCACATCGTGCGCCATGGTATAGCCGGCGCCGCCCATGATCTCCATCGCGAGATGGGCGCAGCGGAACTCGCCGTCGGTGCCCTGGATCTTGGCGATCGCCGTCTCCTCGACCGGGTTGAGCCCGGCATCGAGCATGTCGGCCAGCCGCCACGTCAGCGCCTGCGTCGTCTTCAAGAGGATGCGCATGTCGGCGAACTTGTGCTGGATCACCTGGAACTTGGAGATCGGCTGGCCGAACTGGCGGCGCTCGACGGCATAGGCGCGGGCATACTCGATCGCCCAGTGCATGTTGCCGCAGGCCTGCGCCGCCAGGCACAGGCGCTCGAGATTGAGGCCCTTCATCAGGCCGGCCCAGCCGCGATTCTCCTCGCCGATCACGTGATCGGCCGGCACGAACACGCCGTCGAGGAAGATCTCGTTGGCGTGGGTGGTGCGCCGGCCGAGCGTCGGCAATGGCTGCATCGTGAGGCCGGGCGCGCGGGCATCGACCCAGAACAGGGTGACGCCCTTGTGCCGCGCCTCGCTGTCGGTCTTGGCCACCACCATC
This sequence comes from Reyranella sp., assembly GCA_022844015.1. Classification (GTDB taxonomy): domain Bacteria; phylum Pseudomonadota; class Alphaproteobacteria; order Reyranellales; family Reyranellaceae; genus Reyranella. Next base: position 25,386 of record JALHMO010000038.1, read on the forward strand.
AGGTAATCGGCGACGTGGGCTGCGCTGATGTAGAGCTTCTGGCCGGTGAGCCGGTAGCCGTTGCCGTCGCGCACGGCGCGCGTCTTGATGCCCGACGCGTCCGAGCCGGTGTCGGGCTCGCTGAGCGCGAAGGCTGATTTCAGGCGGCCGGCGCAGATCTCCGGCAGATAGCGGCGGCGCAGATGCTCGCCGGCGGTGAGCTGCAGGTGCATGCCGCCATAGACGACGGTCGGCAGGTAGCACGACGAGGCGCCGCTGTAGTGGCGCGCCAGCGCCTCGACCAGCACCACCAGGTCCTTGCGGCTGCCGCCCATGCCGCCATAGGCCGGGTCGTAGGGCAGCGCCATGTAGCCCGCCTCGGCCAGCGCATCGAACGCAGCATGCGGGAACTCGCTCGCCGCATCGAGCCGGCGGATCTCCTCCGCCGGCAGCACGCGCGCCAGCAACCCGGCGACATTGCGCCGGATAAGCTTCTGCTCGTCGGTCAGCCCGAAATCGTCGAGGTCGGTCATGGATCAATCATGCTCTTCCGGACCGCGAACGTCTCGCTCGCTCAGAGCTCATGAGCGAGTCCGACGCGGTAAACCGCGTCGTAGAAGCTCGCGGTCCGCAAGATGCCGGACTCAGTCGAAAACCACGACGCCGCGCGCCACCTCGCCGGCCATCATCTTCTTGAAGCCCTCGTTGATGTCGGCGAGCTTGTAGGTGCGGCTGATCAGGCCGTCGATGTTCAGGCGCTTGTTCATGTAGTGGTCGACCAGCACCGGGAAATCGAGGTCGGGGCGCACCGAGCCATAGAAGGTGCCGCTCACCGTCTTCTCGGTGAACACCATGTTGAAGGGCGAGTACTGGGCACGCTGCTTGGGCGACGAGACGCCGACCGCGACGGCATGACCGCCCGGCGCCAGGGCGTCGTAAGCCAGCGCCTGGGTCTTGTCGATCGCCACCGCATCGAAGGCGTAGTCGACGCCTAAGCCGCCGGTGAGCTCCTTCACCTTCTTCGCCGCGTCCTCGTTGGTGCTGGTGTTGATCGTGTGGGTGGCGCCGAAGGTTTTCGCCATGTCGAGCTTGTTGTCCAGGAGGTCGGCGGCGATGATGGTGCCGGCGCCCGACAGCACGGCACCCTGGATGGCATTGAGGCCGACGCCGCCGCAACCGATCACCAGCACGGTCGAGCCGGTCGGGATCCGGGCATGGCGGGTGACCGCGCCGACGCCGGTGGCCACGCAACAGCCGACCAGGGCGGCCTGCGGCCACGGCATGTCCTTGCGGATCGGCACCACCATCTCCTCCGGCACGACGACTTCCTCGGCGAAGGTGCCGATGCGCGCCATCTGGTAGATCTCCTGGCCCTTGTGCTTGATGCGCAAGGTGCCGTCGTAGAGCCCGGCCGGCGGCGTGTTGTTGCGCCCGATGCACAGCACGGTGCGGCCCTGGCTGCAGTAGCGGCAGCGACCGCAGTGCGGCCGGAAGGAGAAGATGACGTGGTCGCCCGGCTTCACCGTCGTGACGCCCGGCCCGCACTCGGCGATCTCGCCGGCCGCTTCGTGGCCGGGCACGATCGGCAAGGGAGAAGGCCAGTCGCCGTTGAGGATGTGCCAGTCGCTCTGGCACACGCCCGACGCCTTCATCTTGACCCGCACCTCGCCCGCCCTGGGCGGATCGAGCTCGCACTCCAGCACCTGGAGCGGCTCGTTGGGCTTGAACAGTATGGCGGCCTTCATGTCGGTCACTCCTCCCCTTTGCAGTAGAGCATCCGCGCATCTCCGTCATCCCGAGCGGAGCCGCCCGAAGGGTGGCGCAGTCGAGGGACCTTTCTTGTCGACCTGCAACAAGAAAGGTCCCTCCACTACGCTCGCTTCGCTCGGCTCCGGTCGGGATGACGGGATCTTTTCGATATGCGGATGCATTGCCCTTTGCAGGGGGATTACTTAGACGGTTTGGCGGACCGCCGCGAGCCTCTGCGCGAAGGACCATTGTCCCGTCCTTTGTTCCGCCCAGGGGCCGGTCCGACGTTGCGCTCGACATTGCGGGCCGTTCTGCTGAGCAGGGCCATCATGGCGGCGTGGGCACCTTCGGCGTCCCGGCGCTGGATGGCGGCGAGGACGGCGCGATGCAGAGGCACCGAAGGCGCCGGTGCGCCGGCATGCCGCGAGGCGGCGCGGACGAACACGCCCAGCGCGGCTTCGGTCAACGCTCCAAACGCCACCATCACGTCGTTGTCCGTCGCCGCCAGGATGGCCTTGTGGAAGCGGATGTCGGGGTCGGCGAAGAGAACGGGATCGTGCGCCGCGCGCTCCATCTCGGCGAACGCCGCCTCGATCGATTTCAGGGTCTCCGGCGTATGGCTTCGCGCCGCCATCGCCGCCGCTGCCGGCTCGACCACCGCGCGCACATGGAGGAGGTCGAAGAGGAATTTCGGCTCGGCCTGCCCGTTCCTCAGGCGCCAGGCCAGCACGTCGGCGTCCAGCATGTGCCAGGCCTCGCGTGGCCGGGCGCGCGTGCCCGACCGCTTGCGCGAGGCGATCAGGCCCTTGGCCGACAGGAGCTTGAACGCCTCGCGGACAACCGTCCGGCTGGCGCCGAAGCGGCGACACAGCGCGAGCTCGCCGGGGACCAGCTCGTGCGGCTGGTAGAGGCCCGCGACGATGGCCGAGCCGAGCTCATCCGCGATGCGACCGGCACCGTCGACTGCGGCTGGAGGGCTTCTCCCATTGCGACGGCTGGAAGGCATGTCGGTCATTGTTGACAGGGCAGACGAGTCCTTGGACGATATGTCAGACATAATAACGCGCCAAGCCAAAAGGCCGGGAGGAAGCGCACATGAGAAGCCTCAATCGTCGTACGATCCTCGGCGGCGCCGTTGGCGCCCTCGCGGCGCCAGCCGTCCAGGCCCAGGGAGGCAAGCCGTTCGCCGGCACGACCATCAACGCCTCGTGCTTCCAGACGACCTACTTCGAGTATCTCAAGAGCTACTTCCCGCAGTTCGAGGAGAAGACCGGCATCAAGGTGAACTTCACCATGCAGGCCTTCCCCGTCTACAACCAGCGCACCGACCTCGAGCTCTCGACCAAGGGCTCGGCGCTCGACGTCATCAACGTCACATTCATCTATTCCGGGCGCTGGATCGGCGCCGGCTGGATCACCAATCTCGATCCTTTCACGAAGGATTCGAAGCGCACGCCGGCCGACTGGGATCCCGAGGATTTCGCCGGCGGGCCGCAATCGGCGATGAAGAACGCCAAGGGCGAGACGTTCGGCTTCACCTGGGAGGCCGGCGCCATGATCCTGGGCGCGGCACGCGCCGACCTGATCGACCGGGCGGGACTGGGCCTGCCCAAGACCTTCGACGAGCTGATCAAGGTGTGCGACGCGGTGCACAACAAGGAGAACGTCGCCGCCTTCACGGCCGACAGGCTGCATCACTGGAACTGGATTCCCTACCTGATGGGCGCCGGCGGCAACGTGTTCAAGGCGCCACCGGAGAACCTGACGCCGACGCTCCAAACGCCGCAGGCCGCCTCGTCCGCCGCCTGGTACGCCAGCCTGCTCACCAAGTACGGGCCGGACGGCATCCTGTCCTATTCCGACGACCAGGCGATGCGCTCGCAGATGTCGGGCCGCGCCAACATCCGCACCCAGGCCATCACCTGGATGGTGCCGCTCGCCAAGCATGCCGAGAGCACGGTGCAGAAGACGGTGCGCTACGGCCTGATGCCGGCCGGCCCCTCGGGCAACTTCCCGGGCTCGAACAGCCACGGCCTCGGCATCCCCGCCGGCTCCAAGAAGAAGGAGGCGGCGTGGGAGTTCATCAAATGGGCGCTGTCGAAGGAGACGATTGCCATGGTCGTCAAGAATCACGGCTATCCCAGCGTCTGCCGCATGTCGATCATCAAGAGCCCCGAGTTCAAGCAGGTGCTCACGCTCAACGGTCAGGACGTCGCCGCGCTGTTCCTCGAGGTGCTGCAGCTCGGCGGCAAGACCGGCTACATGAAGTACCGCACCGTGCCGGTCTATCCGCAGGTCGGCGACAAGATCAACAAGGCGATCGAGCGCATCGCCACCAGGCAGCAGGCCGCGCCCGAGGCGATGAAGCAGGCCCAGGCCGAGGCCATCCAGGACCTGCAGAAGGCAGGCATCAAGATTGATACGTGAAGCCTTCTGCACGATGGCGCCCGATCCGACGATCCCGTCACCCACGGACGCCACGAGCGTACGTCCTCATCCTGAGGAGCCGCGCACAGCGCGGCGTCTCGAAGGATGGGATCAGACGCGGCGCCTGTAGCCCATGCTTCGAGACGCCGCGCTGTGCGCGGCTCCTCAGCATGAGGTTGCCGGGTTGCGCCGGAGATGAAGTCGTCTGCCGCCGGCGGCTTCCGGCGCTCGCAGCACCGGTTCTTCGCGCTCTGCGTCGCGCCCTCGCTCGCGGTGCTGGCGCTGATCACGCTGCTGCCGTCGCTCTACCTGCTGGCCACCAGCTTCACGCCGCTCAACCTCACGCGGCCGGAGACTCAGTGGGATTTCTCGCAGCCCTTCGTGAGCTACGGCCAGCTCGTCTCGGATTCGCGCCTGCACAACTCGGTCTGGGTGCAGATCAAGCTCTCGTTCTGGACGGTCGTGCTGCAGCTGCTGATCGGGCTCGGCCTCGCTCTGCTGCTCAACATGCGGACGCGCCTGCTCGACGCGCTGCGCACCGTGTTCCTGATCCCCATGGTGCTGCCGCCGATCGTCGTCGCCATCATCTGGAAGGTGATCTACACGCCCGACATCAGCCCGATGCACGGGATCTTCCGGGCGCTCGGCTGGAACGTGCCGGCGCTGATCACGGATCCCGATTGGGCGCTGACCTCGATCATCATCGCCGACACCTGGGAATGGTTCCCGTTCACCATGCTGATGGTACTGGCCGGGCTGCAGATGATGCCTCAGGAGCTGCTCGATGCCGCCAAGGTCGACGGCGCCACGCCCTGGCAGCTCACGCGCTACATCACCCTGCCCTTCATCAAGGGCGTGCTGCTGGTCGCCGGCCTGTTCCGCCTGATCGACTCGATCAAGGCGTTCCCGCTGATCTTCATCCTGACCGACGGCGGGCCGGGCAACCTCACCGAGGTGACCAACTACTACTCCTACCTGCAGGCCTTCAACTTCTCCTATCTGGGCTTCTCGAGCGCCATCACCATCGCCCTGCTCGCGGCGACCATCGTGCTGAGCTGGGTGATCGTGCGCATGGTCGGCTGGGGAGCCGCCGTTGACTAGGAAAGCCCGGCCCAGGCGCGGAACCCGGCGCGACCGCATCGCCATGCAGGCGCTCGCCGTCCTGCTGGCGCTGCTCGCCCTGTCCCCGTTCCTCTGGCTGCTGCTGATGTCGTTCAAGACCAACGCCGAGATTTTCCGATTCCCGCCGCGGCTGCTCTTCGACGCCACGCTCGCCAACTATGCCGCGCTGTGGACCTCGGAGTTCCGCAACTCGTTCGCCAACAGCCTGATCGTAGGCGTCGTCTCGACCACCCTCTCGCTGGTGATCGGCGTCCCGGCAGCCTATGCGCTGTCGCGCTGGACGACGCGGGCGAGCGGCACGATCACCTTGTGGATCCTGGCCAGCCGCATGGCGCCGCCGATCGCCTTCACCATCCCCTATTTCCTGGTCTATCGCCATCTCGAGCTGCTCGACACGTTGACCGGCCTGATCATCATCTATCTCACCTTCAACCTGTCGCTGGTGATCTGGATGATGCGGCCGTTCTACGACCAGCTGCCGCGCTCGCTCGAGGAGGCGGCCTGGATCGACGGCGCCACGATGTGGCAAGGCTTCCGCCGCATCATCCTGCCGCTCAGCGGCCCCGGCCTGGCGGCGACCGCCATTCTCTGCTTCCTGTTCGCCTGGAACGATTTCTTCTTCGCCCTGATCCTCACGCGCACCGAGGCGATGACCGCGCCGGTGGCGGTGGTCAACTTCATGAACTACGAAGGCTGGGAGTGGGGCCGCATCGCCGCCGGCGGCACCATGATCATGCTGCCCGTGCTGGTCTTCTCCTTCGTCGTCCGGCGGTACCTGGTCCATGGTCTCACCGGAGGCGCGTTGAAAGGATGACCCTTCTGATCACCGGCGGTGCGAGCGGCATCGGCGCCGCGACCGCGCGGCTCGCGGCCACGCGTGGCTACAAGGTCGCCATCAACTACCGCTCGCGCGAAGAGCAAGCCAGGAAGGTCGTCGCCGACATCGTGGCCCGGGGAGGCCAGGCGGTCGCGCTGCCCGGCGACGTCGGCCACGAAGCCGACATCGAGAAACTATTCGACGCAGCCGAGCGCGCGCTCGGGCCGATCACCCATCTCGTCAACAGCGCCGGCATCGACGGCGGCACGATGCGGGCCGACGCGTTCGACGAGGCGGTGCTGACGCGCCTGTTCGGCGTCAACGTGGTCGGCCTGATGCTGTGCTGCCGCGCCGCGACACGACGCATGTCGACGCGCCACGGCGGCAAGGGCGGGGTCATCGTCAACGTCTCGTCGATGGCCGGCACGATCGGCGGCCGGCCCGGCAAGTCGGCCTATGCCGCGAGCAAGGCCGCCGTCGATTCCTTCACGATGGGCTTCGCCAAGGAAGTGGCCCTGGAGGGCATCCGCGTGATCTCGGTGCGGCCCGGCATGACCGAGACCGAGATGACCGGGCAGGCGCTCGCCGATCCGGCCAACCGGGCCGCCGTCTCGTCGACCATCGCCATGGGCCGTGTCGGCCGCGCTCCGGAGATCGCCAGCGCGATCCTGTTCGCCCTGTCCGACGAGGCGAGCTTCATCTCCGGCGTCACGCTCGACTGCTCGGGCGGCGGCTTCGTGTTCTGGAACCGGGAGGATTCTTGACCGTCCTGGGCGAACTGCCTAGCGTTTCCCGAAGCAGGAATCTGACGGGCGCGAAAGTGACGCCCGGTGCGGAAGGGATGAGATGACGAAGCTGCTCTCGGAGACGTCGCTCGCGCGCTATCGGCGCGACGGCTTCCACTTTCCGGTCGATGTCCTGTCGTCGGACGAGGCGTCCGACTTGCGCGCCCGGCTGGAAGCGTTCGAGGCGCGCGACGGAAAGCCGCTCGCCGGCGGCATGCGGCACAAGGCCCATCTGCTGTTCACCTGGCTCAACGACCTGGCGCATCATCCACGCATTCTCGATGCCGTCGAGGACGTGCTCGGGCCCGATCTGCTGTGCTGGAGCTCGACCTTCTTCATCAAGGAGGCGCACGATCCGGGTTTCGTCTCCTGGCATCAGGACGCCACCTATTGGGGCCTCTCCTCGCCCGACGTGATCACCGCCTGGGTGGCGCTGTCGCCGGCCACCCTGGAGTCCGGCGCCATGCGCATGGTCCCCGGCAGCCACCAGAGCCAGCACGCCCATCGCGAGACCTGGGACAAGGACAATCTCCTGTCTCGTGGCCAGGAGGTCGCGGTCGACCTCGACGCAAGCGGCGCGGTCGACATCCTCTTGCAGCCCGGGCAGGCCTCGCTTCACCACGTGCTGATCGTGCACGGCTCCGAGCCCAATCGCTCCGCGGACCGGCGCATCGGCTTCGCGCTGCGCTACATTCCGACCCACCTGCACCAGACCGTGGCCGGGCCGCGCGACAGCGCCACCCTGGTACGCGGCGTCGACCGCTACCATCACTTCGACCACGAGCCGGCGCCCGACAGCGACCTGTCGGACCGGGCGTGGGCGGCGCATCGCGACGCCGCCGAGCGCTCGGCGGCGATCCTTTACGCCGGCACGCGGACCCAAACCTTCGAGAACGTCGTGCGCGGCTGATCGCGCAGGGAGAGCACCATGGCGCGCAAGCTGACGGATGCCCAGGTCGAGGCCTACCGCCGCGACGGGTACCTGTTCCCGGTTCCGGCCTTCAGCGGCGAGCACGTCGCTGCCTCCCGGCAGCGGCTCGAGGGCATCATGGCGGCCGAGGGCGGGGTGTTGACCCGGCGCACCAACCAGAAGCCGCATCTGCTGTTTCCCTGGCTCGCCGACATGATCCGCGATCCGGCCATCGTCGATGCCGTGGAGGACCTGCTCGGGCCCGACCTGCTGGTCTGGGGCTCGGGCTTCTTCCACAAGCCGGCGCGCGATCCGGCCTTCGTGTCGTGGCATCAGGATTCGACCTATTGGGGCCTGTCGTCGCCCGACGTCGCCACGGCCTGGATCGCCTTCACGCCGTCGACGCCCGTTTCGGGGTGCATGCAGGTGGCGCCGGGCACGCATCTCGCCGACCAGCTGCCGCACCGCGACACCTTCGACGGCAGCAACCTCTTGACCCGCGGCCAGGAGATCGCCGTCGATGTCGACCGCAGCAAGGCGGTCGACATCGTGCTGCAGCCCGGCGAGATGTCGCTGCATCACGTGCGGCTGGCGCACGGCTCGGAGCCCAATCGCGCCGATCACCCGCGCACCGGCTATGCCATCCGCTACATCCCCACGCATGTGCGCCAGATCGTGGGCGATCGCGACAGCGCCACCCTGGTGCGCGGCGTCGACCGCTACGGCCACTTCGAGGTCGAGCCGAGGCCAAAGGTCGATTTCGATCCCGAGGCGCTGGCCTTCCATTCCCGCATGGTCGAGCGCACCACGGGCATCCTCTATACCGGCGCAAGCCAGCGGCGGGACCTGGGTGACGGCAGGTCGCTCGCCGGCCGCAGCTGACCCTTCGCGACGATGCGATTCCGCGCCGCCGTCCTGCACGAGGTCAATGCGCCCCTGCAGGTGCAGGACGTCGAGATGGCGGCGCTGCGGCCGGGCGACGTGTTGGTGCGCGTGCGGGCCTCGGGGCTCTGCCACACCGATCTCGAGGTGATCCAGGGCTCGCTCGCCTACCCGCTGCCGATCGTGCTCGGGCACGAAGGCGCCGGCGTCGTCGAGGCCGTCGGCAGCGATGTGCTCTCGGTCAAGCCCGGCGATCACGTGATCTGCTCGTGGAACCCGAGCTGCGGCCGCTGCTTCTACTGCGACCGCGACCAGCCGATCCTCTGCGAGCCCTTCACCCGCCACCAGCCGCAGGGCCACCTGCTCGACGGCGCGTCACGCCTCAGCGTCGACGGGCGCAAGCTGCACCACTTCTCGGTCGTGTCCTCGCATGCCGAGTACTGCGTCGTTCCCGAGGCGGGCGCGATCGCCGTGCCGAAGGAGATACCGTTCGACCGCGCCTGCCTGATCGGCTGCGGCGTCATGACCGGCGTCGGCGGGGCGGCCCGCGTGGCTCGCGTCGACGGCGGCAGCACGGTGGCGGTGATCGGCTGCGGCGCGGTCGGCCTGAACGCCGTGCAAGGCGCCATGCTGCAGCGCGCCGACACCATCATCGCCCTCGACCGTGATCCGGCGCGGCTGGCGATGGCCCGGCTGTTCGGCGCGACCCATGCCGTCGATGCCGGCGCCAATGACGTCGTCGAGCAGATCAAGGCCCTGACCGACGGGCGCGGCGTCGACCACGTGATCGAGTGCGCCGGTCACGAGCAGGCCTTCCGCCTGTCGCCCGAGATCCTGCGGCCCGGCGGCCAGCTGGTCTGGCTCGGCAAGATCAACGTCCAGCGCGACGTCGCCTTCCGCTGGGGCGCGCTGATGGGCGAGAAGCGGATCGTGCGCTCGAGCTACGGCGGTGCCCGCCCGCGCCGCGATTTTCCCTGGCTGGCGCGCCTTTATCTCGCCGGCAAGCTCAAGCTCGACGAGCTGATCACGCGACGGATCCGCCTGGACGAGATCAACGAGGGCTTCGCCACCATGACCCGCGGCGAGGCCGTGCGCACCGTCATTGTCTTCTGAGGCATGCTCTTCTCATTCTCCTAGTAAGAAACTGGCGGCTTGCCGCCAGTTTCTTGACACGGCGGGTCGGCCCTCGGGCCGGTGGGGAACTCCTATGAAGACCGGGGCGGGTACCGCCCCGATCTTCTCAGCATCGTGGTGCGCGCCGGCGTGCTGGGGGTCTCCCCACGCTTTGCGTGGGGAGGTGTCCGCGCCTGCCCTGAGCGAAGCCGAAGGGTCATACGCGACGGAGGGGTCATAGGCCCCAGTCCCGCTGCTCATGACCCCTCCGTCGGCGAAGACGCCGACACCTCCCCAGCGAAGCTGGGGAGGCGAATGAGACGATCCTCAGTTGCGGGTCTTGTCGACCAGCGCGCGTTCCTTGATCCACGGCATCATGGCGCGCAGCTTGGCGCCGATCTCCTCGATCGGGTGCTCCGACATCTTCTTGCGCATCGCCTTGAACGAGGCCTGGTTGACCTTGTTCTCGAGCATCCAGTCGCGCGCGAAGCGGCCGGACTGGATGTCGGCGAGCACGCGCTTCATCTCGGCCTTGGTCTCGTCGGTGACGATGCGCGGGCCCGAGCGATATTCGCCGTACTCCGCGGTGTTGGAGATCGAGTAGTTCATGTTGGCGATGCCGCCCTCGTAGATGAGGTCGACGATCAGCTTCACCTCGTGCAGGCATTCGAAGTAGGCCATCTCCGGCGCGTAGCCGGCCTCGACCAAGGTCTCGTAGCCGGCCTTGATCAGCTCGACCAGGCCGCCGCAAAGCACCACCTGCTCGCCGAACAGGTCGGTTTCGCACTCTTCCTTGAAGGTCGTCTCGATCGTGCCGGCGCGGCCGCCGCCGATCGCCGACGAATAGCTGAGGCCGATCTCGAGCGCGTTGCCCGACGAGTTCTGCGCCACCGCCACCAGGCAGGGCACGCCGCCACCGCGCAGATACTCCGAGCGCACGGTGTGGCCGGGCCCCTTGGGCGCGATCATGAACACGTCGATGTCCAGTCGCGGCGTGATCAGGTTGAAGTGCACGTTGAGGCCGTGCGCGAAGGCCAGCGCCGAGCCTGCCCGCATGTTGGGCGCGAGATCGGCATTGTAGATGTCGGACTGCAGCTCGTCGGGCGTCAGCACCATGACGATGTCGGCCCACTTGGCGCCGTCGGCCGGGGTCATCACCTTGAAGTCCGCGCCTTCGGCCTTCTTGATCGTGGCCGAGCCCGGCTTCAGGGCAATGCGCACGTCCTTGACGCCGGAATCGCGCAGGTTCATGGCGTGGGCGTGGCCTTGGCTGCCGTAACCCACGACCAGGACCTTCTTGCCCTTGATCAGGTTCACGTCGGCGTCACGATCGTAGTAGACACGCATTGCGGCCATCCCTCCTGGCGATGTGTATTTCCTGTTAAGAACGCGGGCTTACTAGACAACCCGGCCCCCAAAGGCCAGCCCCCAAAGACTCAGCCCCAACTCCGGAGCTCCCGCCCGTGCCCACCTTCCGTTCCGCGCTCGCCGCCGCGATCTCTGCTCTCGCCCTGGCGGCCTGCACGCCGCCCGACGAAGCGGCGCCGACCGGCCCGGCGGTGCCGAGGCCCGAGCTTCAGGCCTCGATCGACAACTCGACTTCGGATGCGGCGATGCGCGGCATGAGCAACAAGACCTGGCTGTGGACTCGAGGCGGCGGCCCGGCGCAGATCCACTACTCGACGGCGGACGGCCGGGACTATGCTTGGCTGGTCGGCCAGCGGCGGATCGCCCAGGGTCAATGGCAGGTCAACACGGTGGCCGACGCCAGCGGCCAGATGCTCACCCAGATCTGCCTGCGCTACCCGGGCTATGCCCTGCCGGGGCTGAGCGCCGGCTGGACGTGCCGCCCGGCCGGCACGATGTTCTACGACATGACCGAGCGCGAGGCTGGCGACCCGCTGCGCATCAACGGCCGCAGCGAGGCCCTGTTCGTCCTCGACCGGCCACCCGCCTCGCTGGCAGAGGTGCAGGCGAGGGTACGGGGGTAGCTTCCCTCCCCAGCTTCGCTGTTGAGTTCAAGCATCATGTAGTCCTCCCTGCGCGAAGCGCGGGGAGGACAACAACATGATGTGCAAACTCAACAGCCAGCTTTGCTCGGGAGGAGGAGAAAGAAGCTACGGCTCCCCCACCGCCAGTCGAAGTCCGAGGAGGCCCAGGACGCCACCCATGGCGCGGTCGAGCCATCGCTTGGCGCGCAGATAGTAAGTGCGCGCCGGCCCGCCGGAGAACAGGAGCGCCAGCAGGGCAAACCAGGCGAACTCGTTCAACGCCACGACGATCAGCACCGCAACATCCATCCAGGCCGGCGTGCTCTGGGGCAGCAGCGACAGGAAAATGCTGCCGAAGAACACCATGATCTTGGGATTGCTGAGCTGCAGCACCAGCGCACGAAGAAAGCCCTGCCAACCGGTCAGTCGAGCCGCGCCGCCGGTCTTGATCTCCGGCAGGGGATCGCCGGCATGCCGCCACAGCATCACGGCGAGATAGAGCAGGTAGAGCACGCCGGCGATGCGGAAGGCCACGTAGAGCCAATCGAAGCGCGCGAAAAGCGCCTGCAGGCCAAACAGCGCAGCGCTTGCCCATAGGACCGCGCCGACCGACATGGCCGACGCCGTGAGCAGCCCCCCGCGCCGCCCCGCGACGGCGGCGGTCTGGATCACCAGCACCGTTGACGGGCCGGGGCTCGCCACCGCCAGCAGATGAACGACGGCCAGTCCCAGCAGGACAACGACGTGCTCCATGTCCGGTCCCTCCTCCTCCAGAGCGAGAACTTCTCAGGTTGAAGCACCAATGAGCGCCTCACCCTGAGGAGCTCCGTGGAGCGTGGCGTCTCGAAGGGGCGGCAACAGGATTGCCGCGGCCCCTCAAAGAGCGAAGGTTATTTCGCCCGATTCGAGACGCAACCTGCGGTCGCTCCTCAGGGTGAGGCATCCATTGGCGCTTCGATCAAGCAAGATCACGCTTGCGCTAGAGCGCGTCGCCACCGCGCGACATGGCGACGATGCCGGTGCGCCCGACATCGACCAAGCCGAGGTTCCCCATCAGGCCGATGAAGGTCTGCACCTTCTCGGTGTTGCCGGTCACCTCGAAGACGAACGAATCTGTCTTGGCGTCGATCACCTTGGCGCGAAACACGTCGGCGAGCCGCAGCGCCTCGACTCGCTTGTCGCCGGTGCTGCGCACCTTGACCAGCGCCAGCTCGCGCTCGATGTGCGGGCCCTCGACGGTGAGGTCACGCACCTTGTGGACCGGCACCAGGCGATCGAGCTGGGCCTTGATCTGCTCGATGATCATGGGCGTGCCGGTGGTCACGATGGTGATGCGCGACAGGTTCTCGCGCGCATCGGTCTCGGCAACCGTCAGGCTCTCGATATTGTAGCCGCGGCCCGCGAACAGGCCGACCACGCGCGCCAGGATGCCGGGCTCGTTGTCGACCAGGACGGAAATGGTATGGCTCGAGGCCGTCTGCATCGAGCTCACACCAGCACCATGCCTTCTTCCGACACCGGCTTCTGCGCCTTGTCGTCGGGACCGAGCAGCATGTCGTAGTGCGCCGCGCCGGATGGGATCATCGGGAAGCAGTTCTCCGCCTTGTCGACCAGGACGTCGACGATGACGGGCTGCTTGATCTCGATCATCTGGCGGATCGTCTCGTCGAGCCTGGCCGGCTCGTGGCAGCGCAGGCCGACGGCGCCGAACGCCTCGGCGAGCTTCACGAAGTCGGGCAGCGATTCCATGTAGCTCTCGGAATAGCGGCCGCCGTGCAGCAACTCCTGCCACTGGCGCACCATCCCCATGTACTGGTTGTTCAGGATGAAGATCTTCACCGGCAGGCGATACTGCGCCACCGTCGAGAGCTCCTGGATGTTCATCATGATCGAGGCTTCGCCGGCGACGTCGATCACCAGCGCCTCGGGATGCGCGATCTGCACGCCCATGGCGGACGGGAAGCCGTAGCCCATGGTGCCGAGGCCGCCCGACGTCATCCAGCGGTTGGGCTTCTCGAACTTGAGGAACTGTGCCGCCCACATCTGGTGCTGGCCGACCTCGGTGGTGATGTAGTGGTCGAGGTCCTTGATGTGGTGGTAGAGCCGCTCGAGCGCGTATTGCGGCTTGATCGTCTCGTTGTCCTGCTTGTAGGCGAGGCAGTTGCGCGCCCGCCAGCCGTCGATCTCGGCCCACCACGCCTTGATTGCCTTTTGGTCGATCTTCGGCTGCTTGGCCTTCCAGGCGCGGATCAACTCTTCCAGCACGAGGCCGGCGTCACCGACGATCGGCAGGTCGACATGCACGTTCTTGTTGATCGAGCTCGGGTCGATGTCGACGTGGATCTTCTTGGAGCGTGGCGAGAACTCGGCGAGCTTGCCGGTGATGCGGTCGTCGAAGCGCGCGCCGATGTTGATCAGCACGTCGCAATTGTACATCGCGAGGTTGGCTTCGTAGGTGCCGTGCATGCCCAGCATGCCGACGAACTGCTTGTCCGATGCCGGGAACGAGCCCAGCCCCATCAGCGTGTTGGTGATCGGAAAGCCCGTCAGGTGGACGAACTGGGCGAGCAGCTTGGAGGCCTTGGGGCCGGAATTGACCACGCCGCCGCCGGTGTAGAAGACCGGCCGCTTGGCGGCGGCGATCATGGCGATCGCCTGCTCGATGCGGTCGGCGTCGGGCTTGACCTGCGGGCGGTAGCTCTTGTGCTGGACCGGCATCTTGGGCGCAACGTAGTCGTGCTTGTTCATCAGCACGTCCTTGGGCAGGTCGATCACCACCGGGCCGGGTCGGCCCGAGCGGGCCACGTAGAAGGCCTCGTGCACGGTGCGGGCAAGATTGCCCACCGCCTTCACCAGGTAATTGTGCTTGGTGCAGGGCCGGGTGATGCCGGTCGTGTCCGCCTCCTGGAAGGCATCGTTGCCGATCAGGTGGGTCGGCACCTGGCCGGTCAGGCAGACGATCGGCACCGAATCCATCAGCGCGTCGGTGAGGCCGGTCACCGCGTTGGTGGCGCCGGGGCCGGAGGTGACCAGCACCACGCCGACCTTGCCGGTCGACCGGGCATAGCCTTCGGCGGCATGCACCGCGGCCTGCTCGTGGCGCACCAGGATGTGGCGCAGCCGATTCTGCTTGAAAAGCGAATCATAGATCGGAAGGACCGCGCCGCCAGGATAGCCGAAGACGACCTCGACTTCCTCGTCGATCAGGGCTTTCACCAACAGATCGGCGCCGGTCGTGGCGGACTCCTCGGACTTCATGACACGAACCTCCTCTATGACAAATGTGCCGCAAACACGGGTGTTTGCGGCGGGGCGGAACCTATAGGCGGGACTTCGCAGGGTCAACCGAAATCAGCACGAAACGTAAAGTTTCAGGCCTCTGAATTGGTCAAAAATTTCTCAGTCGCGTCGACATCTGGGCCACGCGATGCCTCCAATACCAGATTTGGTGCCATCTGATGGCGAATCCACGTCATCTGGCGCTTGGCATACTGGCGGGTGTGGTCAATGGCGATGCGCCGCGCGTCGCCGAGCGCCAGCTCTCCGCGAAAGTGGCGAAACAGCTCCGGCGCGCCGTGCGCCTTCAGGCCGGGCCATCGCGGGTCAGGTGAGCTGTCGAAGACCGACCGCGCCTCCGCCAGCACCCCGCTCTCGAGCATCGCATCGAAGCGCATGGCGATGCGCTGCCTGAGCCATGCCCGCTCGGGCGCGAGCACGATCGTGACAAAGCGCCAAGGCGCAGGCTCGGCCTGCCGCGCCTGCCAGGCGCTGATCGGCTGTCCGGTCGCCAGCCAGACTTCCCAGGCACGGACGTGACGCTGGCGGTCGCCGGGCTTCAGACGGCCCACCACGACGGGATCATGCTCGTCCAGCCGGGCGCGAAAGGCATCGGCACCCATGGCTTGCCATTCGGCATTGGCCTGGTCGCGCAGCTCGGCGGGAGCCTCGGGGATGGCGGCAATGCCCTGCATCAGGGTGCGCAGGTAGAGGCCCGAGCCACCGCACAGGATCGGTACGCGCCGCCCGGCGAGGCAACGCTCGATCTCGGCGCCGGCGAGGCCGCGCCAGCGCGCCGCCGACAAGGCCTCGCTCAGGGGCAGCACGCCGTAAAGCGCGTGCGGAACGTGCGCCCGCTCCGCCGCCGATGGTTGCGCGGTCAGGATGGGAAAGGCGTCATAGGTCTGCATGGCGTCGGCATTGATCACCGTTCCCCGGCGCCGTTCGGCCAAGGCGAGCGCCAGCGCCGACTTGCCGCTGGCCGTGGGGCCGGTGATGACGATGACGCGCTGTTCCGCCATGGCGGGCAAACTTCTTGCAAATCGAGGATGCTACCGCCAGTGCGATTGCGGATTGGAGCACGTCCTCATGGCCGGGGGCGCGCCACTCCGTGGCGCTCATGCTCTTCCTCCGATCCGCAATCGGTATGTCCGCTATCCCCATGAGCGCCACGGCAGGGACGCGCTTCCGGCGAACGACGCCCGCTTCCGGTGACGTTCGGCTGTTCCAGCCGACCGGAATGTGCGCTAGAGGCGGAGCGTGAAAAATGTCCTCGTCCTGATCTCGAGCCCGGCGCATCCGGCGCTCAACGATGGCGCTATCAGCGCCGCGGCGGACGTTCTGCGCGCCCGCGGCGCCACCGTCGGCATGCCCGACTGGCTGGCGCCGGAGATCGCCTGCGACCTGCCGTTCGACGGTCCGCTCGAAGGTCTCGGCGACAGCGTCGCCATGACGGCAATCGATGCCGTCGTCGTCCCGGCCGCCGGCCGCCGCAAGAAGCTGCTCGTCGCCGACATGGAATCGACCCTGATCGAGAACGAGATGCTGGACGAGCTTGCCGACTTTCTCGGTCTGCGCGAGCGCATCGCCGCCATCACGGCACGGGCGATGAATGGGGAGATCGACTTCGCCGGCGCGCTCGCCGAGCGTGTCGGCCTGCTGAAGGGACTGCCGGTCGCGCGCCTCGACGAAGCTGCCAGACGCATCCGCTACACCCCGGGCGGGGCCACGCTGGTGGCGACCATGAAAAAGCACGGCGCATACTGTGCTTTGGTGTCGGGTGGCTTCACGCACTTCACGGCCCTTGTGAAGCAGGCGCTGGGCTTCGATCTCGACTCGGCCAACGTGCTCGAGCACGACGGCCGCGTGCTCGCCGGCACCGCCGCGCCTCCCATCCTCGGCAAGGAGGCCAAGCTTGCCGCCCTGCAGCGCCTCGCCGCCGAGCACGGCCTCTCCAGCGCAGAGGTGGCGAGCGTCGGCGACGGCGCCAACGATCTTCCGATGCTGAAGCAGGCGGGCCTGGGCGTCGCCTTCCACGCGAAGCCGGCCGTGGCCGCTCAAATGGCGGTCTGCATCGACCATGGCGACCTCACCGCCCTGCTCTATCTCCAAGGCTATCGCCAGAGCGACTTCGTCGAAAGGAAAGATCCATGACCGAGGCCCTCCAGATCGTCCTCGCCAAGCGCCCGACGGGCGACGTGACGCCCGACTGCTTCCGCCAGGAAACCGTCGATCTGCCAGCGTTGGGCGACGGCCAGATCCTCGTGAGGCAACGCTTCCTGTCGCTCGACCCCTACATGCGCCCCCGCATGACCGAGCTGCGCTCCTACACGCCGCCGTTCGAGCTCGACAAGCCGCTGACCGGCGGCTCGGTCGGCGAGGTCGTCGAGTCGAGGAACCCGCGCTTTGCCAAAGGCGACGCGGTGATCGGCATGCTGAACTGGGCGACCCACACGCTCCACGACGGCAAAGGGCTGCGCAAGATCGAGCCCGGCCCGGCGCCGTTGTCGGCCCATCTCGGTGTGCTCGGGATGCCGAGCTTCACCGCATGGTACGGCATGCGCCACATCTGCAAGCCCAAGGCCGGCGAGACGGTGTTCGTGTCGGCGGCGACCGGCGCGGTCGGGCAGGTCGCCGGACAGCTCGCCAGGCTCGCCGGCGCCAGGGTGGTGGGTTGCGCCGGCGGCGACGACAAGTGCAGCTGGGCGGTGCGGGAGGCCGGCTACGACACCTGCTTCAATCATCGCACCGAAAACGACTACGGCGCCGTTCTGGACAAGCTCTGCCCGCAGGGAATCGACGCCGATTTCGAGAATGTCGGCGGCAAGATCTTCCATGCTGTGTTCGCACGGCTCAACAATTTCGGCCGCGTCGCCTTCTGCGGCGCCATCTCGGAGTACCAGGACCAGACCCCGATGGCCGGCCCGCCCAAGATGTTCACCATCGTGCAGCGCCGGCTCACCCTGCAGGGCTTCATCGTCTCCGACCATGTGGCCCTGATGGGCGAGTTCGTGAACGAGGTCGGCACGCTGTTGAAGGACGGCAAGCTCAAGAGCCGCGAGACGGTAGTCGACGGGCTGGCGCGCGCGCCGGACGCCTTTCTGGGCCTGCTGAAAGGTGAGAATTTCGGCAAGCTCGTGGTCAAGATCGCCTAGTACGGCCGACCGGCGACGACGATGGCAGGCGCGCTCTTCCTCGGCATCGATGCCGGCGGCACGCACTGCCGGGCACGCCTCGTCGACGGAGACGGCACCATACTGGGCACCGGTCACGCCGGCCCGGCCAATCTCGGGATCGGCGCGCAGGCGCACAATTCGATCATCGCCGCGGGCCGGGAGGCCTTTGCCGAAGCTGGCCTCGCGCCGTCGGCGAGGCGCCGCACCCATCTCGCCATCGGCGCGGCCGGCGCCGACGACCCGGCCGCCGTGGATGCGCTGGCCGCGCGCCGTCTCCCGTTTGCCTCCGTCACCATTCGCAGCGACGCCATAACCGCGTGCATCGGCGCGCATGGCGGCGCCGACGGCGGCCTGCTCATCGTCGGCACAGGCAGCCAGGGGATCGTCCGCCGCAAGGGCCGCTTCCAGCGAGTCGGCGGCTGGGGCTTCCTGCTGTCGGACCAGGGTTCCGCCGCCGTGCTCGGGAACCGGGCCGTCCGCCAGGCCCTGGCGGCGCACGAGGGCACGGCAACGCCATCGCCGATGACCCAGCAGATCATGAGCGCCTTCGATAACTCACCGGCCGAGCTGCTGGCCTGGTCGCGCCAGTCGACGCCCAGCCAATGGGGAGCCTTCTCGCCGCTCGTGTTTGCCTGCGCCGACGCCGGCGATGGCGTGGCGCAGCATCTGGTCGATGCAGCGGTGGCCGACGTGGCGCACCTGCTGGAGCGCATGGTCGAGCTCGGTGCGGAGCGCATCGCCCTGGTCGGCGGACTGGCCGACCAATACCCCTCGCGTCTGCCGCGACGCCTGGCGCGCCGGTTTGTCCCGCCCGAGCGCGATGCGCTGGCCGGCGCCATCGACCTCGCCCGCGCGGCGGCCGGCGCATGACCCGCCTTACCGCCCTCTCCGGTGCGCGGATCTTCGACGGCAAAAGCTGGCACGACGAGTCGGCAATCATGGTCGGCGATGGGCGCGTCCTCGACATCGTGGCGCGAGGCACCGTGCCGGCCGACGCCGCCATGGAACGCGTCGAGGACGGCATGCTGGTGCCGGGTTTCCTCGATGCCCAGGTGAACGGCGGCGGCGGCGTGGCGCTGAACGACGCGCCGACCGCCGAGACGATGAATCGGATCGCCACCGCCCATCGGCCATTCGGCACCTGCCGCATGTTGCCGACCTTGGTGACTGCGCCTCCCGAGGTCACCGCAGCCGCCCTGGCCGCGGCGCGCGGCTCCGACCCGTCGATCGTCGGCCTCCATCTCGAAGGACCACATCTCGATCCGGCGCGCCAAGGAGTGCATGATGGCAGGCTGATGCGACGCCTGAGCGAGGCGGACATCGATCGCCTGCTCGCCGCAGACGTCGGACGCCTGCTGCTGACGATCGCCCCCGAGCAGGCCGAGCCCGCCCAGGTGCGCCGCCTCGTCGATGGCGGCGTGATCGTGAGCCTCGGCCATTCCAATGCGACCAGCGAGCAGGCGATGGCGATGATCGATGCCGGCGCAACGGGCGTCACCCACCTGTTCAATGCCATGAGCCCCTTGCAGAACCGCGCTGCAGGCCTGACCGGCGCCGCCCTCGATGCGGGCTCGACGTGGTGCGGTGTCATTGCCGACGGAATTCACGTCGCCCCGGCGGTGCTGCGTATCGCGCTGCGCGCCAAGCGCCCGCCCGGCCGCCTGTTCCTGGTGACCGACGCCATGCCGAGTGTCGGCTCGGGCGCGACCTCGTTCACCTTCGGCGGCAGGATCGTGCAACGCCAGGGCATTCAACTGACCACGACCGGCGACAACGGCGAACCGGTGCTGGCCGGCGCGCATCTCGACATGGCCTCGGCGGTCAGGTTCTGCGTCGACAATCTGGAAGTGCCGCTGGAAGAAGCACTGCGCATGGCCGCGCTCTACCCGGCGACCTTCCTGCGGCTCGACGATCGTCATGGCCGCATTGCCCGAGGCTATGCGGCCGACATCGTCCATCTCGATCAAACGCTCCAGGTCCGACGGACCTGGGTAGGCGGCGTCAGCGACGCCTAAGAGTTGAGGCACCAAAGAATGCCTCACCCTGAGGAGCGGCCGCAGGCCGCGTCTCGAAGGGTGGGCCAAAGCCTGTCAGTTGCCCACCCTTCGAGAC
>JALHMO010000039.1 GCA_022844015.1 Reyranella sp.
AGCTCGCCGCCGACCTCACCGGCGACGACGTCGCCCAGCGCGATGCCGACATGGGTGGCGAGCTCGCGTCCCAGCTCGGCCGAGAGGGTTGCCATCGCGTGCTGCAGGTCGTCGGCGGCGGCGACGGCACGCAGCGCGTCGTCCTCGTAGGCGATCGGCGCGCCGAAGATCGCCATGGTCGCATCGCCGATGTGCTTGTCGACCGTGCCGCCGCGCGCCACCACGATCTCGTCGGCACACGCCAGGAACCGGCCGGCGATACGGCGCAGCTCCTCGGCATCGACCGAGGTCGACAGCGTGGTAAAGCCGCACAGATCGGCGAACAGGACGGCGACCTGGCGCCGTTCGGGTGCCGCGGCGGCGGGTTCCTGGACGTCCACCTCGACGGTGGCTGCCGCCTCGAGAAGCCGCTTGCGATGCCCCAGCGAGGTGACGCCGAGCTCGCGCAGGTCGTCTGCCGTCAGGTCGCTCAGCATCGAGCCATCGATGTGATTGGCCTCGAACGCCTCGGCGTACTGACCCAGGCCCAGACCGTGCAGCCAAGCCCGAACGTCCATCAACCACCCTGAACGCTAATGCGAACCACCGTCCACGCTGCGCCCTTCCGCCCGCCATCGCAGCATGCCGCCCGGCAGGTTGGCAACCTCGGCGTACCCGGCCTTGGTCAGGATCGCCGTGGCGTGCGCCGACCGGCTGCCGGCCCGGCACACCGTGACGATGGGCTTGCCCTTGGGCAACTCGGCGGCCCGCTGGGCGAGCTCGCCCAGGGGAATAAGGGTGGCACCGCGGATGCGCCCCAGCGGCCCGGTGAACTCCGACGGCTCGCGCACGTCGAGCACCTGCACGGCGGCCAGGTGCTCTTCCAGCCAGTGCGGCTCGACCTCCCAGACGCCGCCGAAGGTGAAGCGCAGCGGCGCCCAGTGCGGATCGGGTGGCACCTCGGTTTCGTTGCCCGGCTGGCCGCAGCGCAGGTTCGCCGGCACCGCCTCGTCTAGCTTCTTGGGATGCGGCAAATCGAGGTTCTTCATGTAGCCGACATAGTCGCCCTCGCCGACCTCGCCGCCGAGGCGCGGGTTGAAGCGCTTCTCCTCGGCCACGCTGGTGACGGTCAGGCCGCGATAGTCGTGCGCCGGATAGAGCAGGCACCCTTCGGGCAGCGAGAAGATGCGCGAGCGCACCGCCCGGTAGAGCTGGCGCGGATCGCCCTGCTGGAAGTCGGTGCGGCCCGAGCCGCGGATCAGCAGGCAGTCGCCGGTGAAGGCCATGCTCTCGTCGTCGAGCACGTAGGTCAGGCAGCCCGAGGTGTGACCGGGCGTCGCCCGCACTTCCAGCGCACGCCGGCCGAACTCGACCCGGTCGCCGTCGGCCAGCAGCCGGTCGGCCCCGGTCGCCCCCGACGCTGCCGCCAGCGCGATGCTGCTGCCGAGCTTCTGCTTCAGGAGCCATGCGCCGGTGATGTGGTCGGCGTGGACATGGGTCTCGATCGTCCACGCGAGCGTCAGTCCCAGCTCGGTGATCAGGGCGGCGTCGCGGCGCACCTGCTCGAAGACGGGGTCGATCAGCAGCGCCTCGCGGGTGGCGCTGCAGCCGAGAAGGTAGGTGTAGGTCGACGACGTCGGGTCGAAGAGCTGGCGGAAGATGAGCATGGCTCACTCTACCACTTTTCTCCGGCCCGACTCGCCTGTCCTCGGTGGACGAGCTGACGCGCCGTCAGGCGCTCGCCTTGTCGAGCGCGGCCACCGACTCGGCGTCGAGCTTGACGGCCGGCGCCGCCAGCAGATCCTTCAGCTGAGCGAGGCTGGTGGCGCTGACGATCGGCGCGGTGACCGCCTTGCGCTGCATCAGCCACGCCAGCGCCACGCTGGTGTTGCTGGTGTTGTGCTTCTTGGCCGCCGCATCGAGCGCGGCGAGCACCTTGTAGCCCTTGTCGTTCAGGTACTTCTTCACGCCACCCGGGCCGCGCGGGCTCTTGCCCAGGTCGGCCTCCGAGCGGTACTTGCCGGTCAGGAACCCGCTGGCCAGCGACCAGTAGGGGATGACGCCGATCTCCTGCTTCAGGCACTCCTGCTCGAGCGCCTCCTCGAACAGCGGGCGCTCGACCAGATTGTAGTGCGGCTGCAGGCTCTCGTAGCGCGGCAGGCCCTTCTCCTTGGCGACCTTGGCCGCCTCGGCGAGGCGAGGCGCGTCGTAGTTGGAGGCGCCGATGGCGCGCAGCTTGCCCGCCTTGATCAGCTCGCCGTAGGTCGACAGCGTCTCCTCGATCGGCGTGTCCTTGTCGTCGCGGTGCGACTGAAAGAGATCGATGTAGTCGGTGTTCATCCGCTTCAGCGAGGCGTCCACCGAGCCGATGATGTGCTTGCGCGACAGGCCCTGGCCGACATTCGGCATCTCCATGCCGCACTTGGTGGCGATCAGCACCTTGTCGCGCTTCTTCGGATCCTTCTTCAGCCAGCTTCCGATCACCGTCTCCGACTCGCCGCCCTTGTGGCCGGGCGCCCAGCGCGAATAGACGTCGGCAGTATCGACGAAGGTGTATCCGGCATCGACGAAGGCGTCGAGCAGCTGGTGCGAGGTCGCCTCGTTGGCCGTCCAGCCGAACACGTTGCCGCCAAAGGCGATCGGGGCGAACTCCAGGCCCGATCTTCCGAGCTTGCGCTTTTCCATCATTGCTTCTCCCTAACACGAGGACGGCGCATCTTAGCCCTGCGCGACGAGAGGGCGCCATGCAGGTCTTGGCCACCCCATAGGCGCCAACCTATCGGTTCTCCTAGTAAGAAACTGGCGGCTTGCCGCCAGTTTCTTGACACGGCGGGTCGGCCCTCGGGCCGGTGGGGAACTCCTATGAAAATGCGCTGGGAGCGCGCCACTGGTGGCGGAGTAAACTCCGCCAAAGTGGCGCTCATGGGATGTGGAATCACAAGAAGAGCGCCACTGGAGTGGCGCGCTCCCAGCCATGAGCTTCCCTCTCGCAGCGCCACCATTTTCTCAGCATCGTGGTGCGCGCCGGCGGGCTGGGGGTCTCCCCAGCGAAGCTGGGGAGGAGAACCGATAGGTTGGCGCCTATGGCTCCGGCCCTGCGGGCCACCTCCCCCGACTACGTCCCGATTACGGGGGAGACCCCCAGCACGCCGGCGCGCACCACGATGGTGAGAAGATCGGGGCGGTACCCGCCCCGATCTTCATAGGAGTAACGGGCCCCTATTCCGCCGCGGCCTTGGCTTCCGGCGGTTTCGGCGGGGCGGACGGTGCCGGGGATGGGGCAGGTGCCGGTGGCGCTGCAACGTTCGCCGGGACGCCCGCGGGCATCATCGTCGTCGGATAGGCCGTCATGGTGGGCGTGGCGAAGCGGATGCCGAGACCCGGCAGGATGTCGTACATGCGGCGCACGGCGGTGCGCTGGATGAGGCTGGGGTTCTTGGGCCGCGTCATGAACTTGAAGCGCACGATCACCTGGCTGTCCTTGATGTCGACCACGCCCTGCATCTTGAGCGGCTGCAGGATGATCGGCTTGAAGGCCGCGTCCTCCATCATGTCGGTGCCGATCTTCTTCACCGTCTTGCGCAGCAGCTCGACGTCGGTGCCAGGGGCGAAGGCGAGGTTGAACTTCACCACGGTCCAGTCGCGGCTGAAATTGGTGATGTGGCCGACCTGACCGAACGGCACGATATGCAGCTGGCCGTTCTGGTGCCGCAGCTTCAGCGAGCGCACGCTGAAGCCCTCGACTGTGCCCTTCACCTTGCTGCAGTCGACGTACTCGCCGATGCGGAAGGAATCCTCGGCGAGGAAGAACACGCCGGAAACGATGTCGCGCACCAGCGACTGGCTGCCGAACGACACCGCGAGGCCGAGCACCGAGGCACCGGCGATCAGCGGCGTGATGTTGACGCCGAGCTCGGACAGCACCAGCAAGCCGCCGACCACCAGGATGACGGAACCGGACATGGCACGCAGCAGCGGCATCAGGGTTCGCAGGCGCGAGGCCGCCACCTTGACGTCCTCCTCGGCGTCGCCGGTCGCGTCGGCCGATGGCAGCGGATTGGCAGCGATGTAGGAGTCCATGCGGAACTTGATGAATCGCCACAGCGCATAGATGGCGACGGCGGTGATTGCCGCGATCTTGGCGCCACGGTCGTGCGGCAGCCACTGCTCGGGCGTCGCGGCACCCAGCACCCTCACCATCACGGCCTCGGCGATCAGGATGACGACGTAGAGCCGGGCGACCAGGCGCAGGCAGTCTGCGACCACGTCGCCCGCCATGGGCAGCTCGGAGACGATATGGCGAGTGATCCGATGCATCAGCGTCTCGAACAGCAACAGGGCTATCAGCGCCGATTCGATCACGGTCAGGCCGCGCGACGCCGTGCTCGCCTCGGTGAGCGCGGCGTAGACCGCGGCCAGGCCCATCATCGTGTAGAAGACGAGGCCCAGGACCCACCAGCGACGGGCAATGTCGAGCTTGAGCTGGCGGCCGATCTTGCTCGGGGACACCATGGCCGAGAGCCAGGCCGCCATCTCCTTCTGCCAATGCCAGACCACCCAGAGCAGGCCGGCCGCGATCAGGGGTGCGTAGAGCATGAGGGCGGCGCTGACCACGTCGCGGCTCGCTCCGGTCGCTTCGAGCGCCCGGGAGAGATGGCTGCCCAGGAGGGGCAGGACGATCACCCAGTTGAGCGCGTGCAGCAGGCCCCGCGCCGCGGCGTCGTCGACCGGAGCGATGCGACCCTCCGGCGCCGTCGGCCGCAGCCATGCCCGGAACACGAGGTTGAAGGCCCGCCAATACAGCAGGGCCTGGAAGACCTGCTGCCCGAGCTTGAAGCCGACGCTCTCGGGCTCGCCGATCTGTCGCAGCACCAGCCGACCGGCGATGGCCAACGCGACGAGCGCCAGCACATCGAGCAGCAGGGCCCGGCCGAAGGCGCGCAGCGGCGACTGACTGACCAGCCGGTCGAAGCCGCGCAGCCGCGCCCGGCTGAGCAGCAGGCGAACGAGATGTTCCGCCAGCAGGCCCGCCGCCACGATACCCAACAGGAGAAGCGCGCCGCGGCCACCGATCTGCCCGGGCAGTCCCATCAGGTGGCTGCCCAGCGCCGGCACCTGCTCCAACGTGAACTCGAGGCGCTCGGTCAGCAGCTTGAGGAACGAGTGCGTGGCGCCGGACTCCGCGTGGTAGGCCGTCTGCGCCACGGCCCCGGACGTTCCCGCAATCGCCATGAGGCCCGCCGGCAGGACCGCCCCGTATCTTGACCGCATCATCCGTTTGCCCCCAAAGGATGCCCAGGCCACCCTAGGCCAAGCGGCTCCATCCCGCCACAGTTGCACCGTTCATCACGACCGGAGAGACGACCCAATGCTCGGCCTCATGCAGGACCGTCCCCTGCTCATCCAACAGATCATCGAGCACGCCGCCCTCAATCACGGCGACACGGAAATCGTCTCGCGGCGGGTCGAAGGGGATATCCATCGCTACACCTACCGGGACGCCCGCACGCGCGCCAGGCAGGTCGCCGAGGCCCTGATCGCGCTCGGCATCCACCCTGGTGATCGCATCGGCACGCTGGCATGGAACGGCTACCGCCATTTCGAGCTCTACTACGGTATCTCCGGCATGGGCGCGGTCTGCCACACCATCAATCCGAGGCTGTTTCCCGAGCAGATCGTCTACATCGTCAACCATGCCGAGGACCGCCTGTTGTTCGTCGACCTGAACCTGTTGCCGGCGGTCGAGAAGCTGCTGCCGCAGCTCAAAACGGTGCGTCACGTCGTGGCCATGACCGACCGCGCCCACCTGCCGGCCGGCCTCGATATCCCCAACCTGCTGGTCTACGAGGAGCTGCTGCACGACAAGCCCGGCACCTACGAATGGCCGGAGTTCGACGAGCGCACCGCCTCCTCGCTCTGCTACACTTCGGGAACGACCGGCAACCCGAAGGGCGTGCTCTACCATCATCGCTCGACCGTGTTGCACGCCTATGGCAGCGCCCTGCCCGATACGCTCGGCCTGTCGGCCCGCTCGGTGGTGCTGCCTGTGGTGCCGATGTTCCACGTCAATGCCTGGGGCCTGCCCTACAGCGGCCCCCTGGTCGGCGCCAAGCTGGTGTTCCCGGGACCAGCGCTCGACGGTGCCAGCCTGTACGAGCTGTTCGAGAAGGAGGGCGTCGTCTTCACCGCCGGCGTGCCGACCGTGTGGCTCGCCCTGCTCAACCACATGCGTGCCAACAACCTCAGGCTCTCGACCCTGAAGTATGCGGTGATCGGCGGCTCGGCCGCGCCGCCGGCCATGATCGAGGCGTTCGACAAGGAATTCGGCGTCGAGGTGCTGCATGCCTGGGGCATGACCGAGATGAGCCCGCTGGGCACCGTCAATCATCCCAAGGCCAGGCACGCCGCTCTTTCCGCCAGCGAGCTGCTCGAGGTGCGGCTCAAGCAGGGCCGCCCGCCGTTCGGCGTCGACATGAAGATCGTTGACGATTCGGGCAAGGATCTGCCGCGCGACGGCAAGGCGTTCGGCGACCTGATGGTGCGCGGGCCGTGGATCACCTCGGGCTACTTCAAGGGCGAGGGTGGCGAGGCGCTGGTCGACGGCTGGTTCCCGACCGGCGACGTCGCCACGCTCGATCCCGATGGCTACATGCAGATAACCGACCGCTCCAAGGACGTCATCAAGTCGGGCGGCGAATGGATCAGCTCGATCGACCTCGAGAATGCCGCCATGGCCCATCCAGCCGTCGCCGAGGCGGCCGTGATCGGCGTCGCCCATTCGAAATGGGACGAGCGGCCGCTGCTGATCGTGCATCGCAAGGCCGGCGCCACCGTCGACAAGAAGGAGCTGCTGGAGTTTCTCGCCGGCAAGGTCGCGAAATGGTGGTTGCCCGACGACGTGCAGTTCGTCGACGCCATCCCGCACACCGCGACCGGCAAGATCCTGAAGACCAGGCTGCGCGAGGACTTCAAGGACTACAGGTTGCCGACCGGCTGACAGGCCGCCCAGACGAACAGGATGCTGGCCACCACACCCAGCATCGTCCGCCGGGCGTGCAGCCGTCCCCAGCGCTCGATGAGCTCGCGACTGTCGGGCCCGGCCTGGTCGGGGTCGATGGCGTTGAGCCGGTTGTTGATCGGCAGGATGACCAGCAAGGTGTAGGGCCAGTTGGCGACCAGCACGACGGCGCCGGCGAGCCACATCGAATCGCTCGTCATCCACCACGCGGCGACCCCGAGCAGGAAGCCCAGCACCGCCAGGGTCGCCTGCATGGCGTAGCCGCGCGCATAGGCCGGCTTCCATTGCACCAGCATCGCCCGGTCGTCGAGCATCAGCCGCGCCGGCTGCTCGGCGACGTTTATGTAGAGGGCGGCCCCCGTGAACGCCGCAGCCACGACGAGCGCCAGAATTCCGAAGATCATGCCAAAGCTCCCTCCTCACCGCAGGTCGATCGCATACGGCAAAAGTACCGTCATCCCGAGCGGAGCCGCCCACTCAGGCGCTGGCTACAGTTCCATTGGCGGCGCAGTCGAGGGACCGTTCTTGCCGAGGTTCAACAAGACAGGTCCCTCCACTGCACCTCGCTTCGCTCGGCTCCGGTCGGGACGACGGCTTTTACATAAGCGAGCACCTTGCTCCCAGTGGCGGTCGCCGCTGCCTCGTTTTCAACCAGCCTGACCTGGCCGAGCGCCCGAACCGGGGCACGGCATGCAAGATGACGTGAGCAGTCATAGCCTCCTGTATCGGCACGCGGCTGGACCCCTGCCTGGGCACGGCAGTATCGTCTTCCCCTGTAACACTATCGAGGGGCGCCATGGCCACCGAGACAATTCCCGTCATCGACCTCGGCCCGTATCTTGCCGGCGAGGCGGGCGCGCTGGATCGCACCGCCAGGGAGCTGCGCGTCGCGCTGACCGAGATCGGCTTCTACTTCATCGTCAATCATGGCGTGCCGCGCGAGAAGATTCGCGCCGTCTTCGACCAGGTGAAGCGCGTCCACGACCTGCCTCTCGAACGCAAGCTGGCCTACAAGATCGACCCGCACGGCACCGGCTACCTGCCGCTGCGCGGCAATACGCTGCGCACCTCGACAGTGCAGAGCGGCACCAAGCCCAACCTGAACGAGGCGTTCTTCGTCAAGCGCGAGATGCCGGCCGACCATCCCGACGTGCTGGCCAACCGGCGCTATCGCGGCGCCAACCGCTGGCCGAGCGAGCTGCCGGGCTTCCGCGAGGTGGTGGTCGACTACTGCAACACCATGGAGGCACTGGTGAAGAAGCTGGTGCGGGTCTACGCCCGCGCCCTCGACCTGCCGGCGATCTATTTCGACGCCCCGTTCGAGGACTGCCAGTTCTCGCTTCGCATGACCCACTACCCGCACCAGGAGGGACCGGTCGAGGACGAGTTCGGCCTCGCCCCCCACACCGACACCAGCTTCCTCACCCTGCTGGCCCCCAACGACGTGCCCGGTCTCTCGATCCGCACCCAGGCCGGCACCTGGATCGACGCGCCGGCGATCCCCGACGCCTACGTGGTCAACGGCGGGCAGTTCCTGCAGCGCTGGACCAACGACTTCTTCCTGGCGACACCCCATCGCGCCATCAACCGCAGCGGCGGCGAGCGCTACGCCATCCCGTTCTTCTGCGACAGCAACATCGACTGGCCGGTCGCGGCCGTGCCGACCACCATCGGCCCCGACAAGCCGCCCAAGTACCCGACCACGTACTACACCGACTACATGGCCTGGTATCAGAAGCGGAACTACGACGTGCTCAACGCCCCTGACCTGCAGGCTGCCGAGTGAGGCAGGCTGCGGTGTGAGGCAAACCGCCGACGGAGGGAGGCCGCCACATGAGCGCCACCGAGAGCATCCCCGTCATCGACCTCGGCCCCTATCTGGCGGGCCAGCCGGGAGCGATGGAGGCTGCGGCAGCGGAGCTTCGCTTCGCGCTGACCGAGATCGGCTTCTACTTCATCGTCAATCACGGCGTGCCGCCGGAGCAGGTTCGCGACGCCTTCCGGCAGGCGGCGCGCTTTCACGCCCAGCCGATCGAGCGGAAGATGGAAATCCGCATCGACCGGCATAATGTCGGCTACCTGCCGCTGCGCGGCGACACGCTGCGCACCTCGACCGTGCAGAAGGTGACGCGGGCCAACTTCAACGAGGCGCTGTTCATCGCCCGCGACCTGCCACCCGACCATCCCGATGCGCGGATCGATCGCCGCTTCCGCAGTGTCAATCAATGGCCCGCCAACCTGCCGGGCTTCCGCGAGAGCGTCGCCGGCTACTGCGACACCATGGAGCGGCTGGTGCTGAGGCTGGTGCCGCTCTACGCCCGCGCCCTCGGCCTGCCGGCGGCCTGGTTCGACGGACCGTTCCGCGACTGCCAGTACAAGCTCAGGATGACCCACTATCCGCACCAGGATGCAGCGGTCGACGACGATTTCGGCATCGCCCCGCACACCGACACGAGCTTTCTCACGCTGCTGGCACCCAACGAGGTGCCCGGCCTCTCCATCCGCACCCAGAGCGGCAAGTGGATCGACGCCCCCGCCCTGCCCGACGCTTACGTCGTCAACGGCGGGCAGTTCCTGCAGCGCTGGACCAACGACTTTTTCCTGGCGACGCCGCATCGCGCCATCAACCGCAGCGGCGGCGAGCGCTATGCCCTGGCCTTCTTCTGCGACAGCAACATCGACTGGCCGGTCGCCGCCGTGCCGACCACCGTCGGCCCGGACAAGCCGCCCAAGTACCCGACGACCTGGTACACCGACTACATGGTCCAGTATCAGAAGCGGACCTACGACCTGCTGGCCGACCAGCAGGCGGCCGAATGAGCGGCCATCACCAGGAAAATCGCCAGGAAAACGCGGCCCCCAGGACGAGCTGGTTGCGTGATCCGGCGGGACCGCTTACCAGCGGCGAGTTGGCGGCGGTGTCGGCCAGGTAGTTGTAGGCGCCGAAGGCTACTGCGCTCAACCTGTCGTTCAGTCGCCACAGCGCGCTGGCGCCGACACCGACACTGCGCAGTCCCGCGCCGGGATAATACTGGGCATAGCCCGAGGCCGCCGACTGCGTGGCATTTATCCCGAAGTAGGCCTGATTGAAGGTGGCGTCGGTGACCGACAGGCGCGGGCCGCCGGACAGGAACACGCTGTCGCTCAGCCTGATCTTGCCGTCGACCAGGGCGTCGAACACCAGGCCGTTGCTGCCACCCAGGCCACGTCTCAGCTCGACCTTGGCGGCGAGGAACGGCAGGTCGTAGCGCAGGAAGCCGCCGCCCTCGATCGTGAACGGCACGAAGCCCGTGCCGAACAGCCCCGGACCGTCCCATTCGTAACGAGGAAAGCGATAGCGCAGGATCGGGCCGGCCTTGAATCCGTCGAGATCGAGCAGCGTCGCGCCCACGCCATCGCGCGCCGAGATGAAGATCTTGTCGCGCCGATAGCGCAGATCGAGGTTGGGGACCGGCAAGACGCGATAGTAGGCACTGCCTTCGAACCAGGGCGCCATGACGACGCCTGGCCCGATGTCGAAGGTCCAGTCCTTGGGCGGAGGACCGCTCGGCTCGCTGCCGATGCTCGTCGGTTGGGCGCGTGCAGATCCCGAGTGCTGGCCGAGAACCGTCACGCACAGTGCGATTACAAGCCACGAACGCCACAGACTGCCCACTGATCGCAACTCCCCTGTTGAACGACTATGTACGCAGGCCGGCGACTGGCGGATCACGGGTCTCACCACTGCGCCGACTCGAGCCGGCGCCGGCTCGAACGATCGGCCGGCCACCGGCCGCTTCGAGTCAGCTCGTCGCCGGTCGCCGCGTCTTCCACAGCGAGACCAGTACGCCCCCCAGGATGAGCGACACCGTCACGCCGAGCGAGATCGCAGGGTCGAGCTTGCCGACGATCTGGTTCCAGAAGATCTTGGCGCCGATGAACACCAGCACCAGCGCCAGGGCGTACTTCAGGTACTCGAAGCGGTGAAGCATGGCGGCGAGCGCAAAGTAGAGCGCACGCAAGCCGAGGATCGCCATGATGTTGGCCGTGAAGACGATGTAGGTGTCGGTGGTGACGGCAAAGATCGCTGGCACCGAATCGACGGCGAAGACGAAGTCGGCGATGTTGATGACGACCAAGGCGAGGAACAGCGGCGTGGCGCAGAGCAGCGGCCGGCCGGTCTTCGGATCTGGCATGCGGACGAAGAACCGAGCGCCGTGCTGCTCCGGCGAGACCCTGAGGCGCCGCGACAGGATGCGCACCACCGGATTCTTCGACACGTCATGCTCGCTCTCGCCCATGACCAGCATCTTGATCCCGGTACCGATCAGGAAGGCGCCGAACAGGTAGAGCACCCACTCGTAGCGTTCGACCAGCGCCGCACCGGCGGCGATCATGATGCCGCGCAGCACCAGCACCGCCAGGATGCCCCACAGCAGCGCACGATATTGGAACCGTGCGGGAATGGCGAAGTAGCCGAAGATCAGCGAGATCACGAAGACGTTGTCGATCGACAGCGCCTTCTCGATGGCGTAGCCGGTGAGATACTCCATGGCCGAGCTCGCCCCCATCGACCACCACACCCAGGCGCCGAACGCCAGCGCCACCATGATGTAGAACACCGAGAGCTTCAGGCTCTCGGCGATGCCCAGCTCGCGGTCGTGCCGATTGAGGATGCCGAGATCGAAGGCGAGCAACAGGGCAACGATGCCCAGGAAGACGAGCCACAGCCAAGCCGGCTCACCCAGCAAGTCGCTGGCGAGAATTTCCGTGAGGAGTTCCATGCTGTCCGCCACCGAGCGTCAGTGCGAAAGAAACACAGGCAGCGACGGGCCGGCAACGATGGTCTCGGTCGCGCCGCCCAAGACGAAGTCGCGGACGCGCGAGTGGCCGTAGGCACCCATCACAAGGAGATCCAACCGATGCGCGGCTGCGTAGTTGTCCAGCGCTCGCCCGATCGGGCGACCGGCTGCTTCCTCCTGCTCGACCACGACGTCGATACCGTGGCGCCCGAGATGGCGAGCCAGCTCGCCGCCCGCGCGCCCAGCGTCGATCGTCTTGTCCCCGGTGATCGTCACCACGCGCACCGTCTTGGCGCGCTGCAGGATCGGCATTGCATCGGCCACCGCGCGCGCAGCCGGTCGGCTCCCGTCCCAGGCGATACCTACCATCCCCAGCGCGACTGCCCGAACGGCCTCGCCAGTCTCCGGATAGACAATGACAGGCCGTCCAGAGTCGAAGATAACCTGCTCGGCGATGTACTGCTGAAGCCCGGCCCCGCGGCCGAGTGGGATCAAGGCAACATCGTGCGTTCGTGCCCACTCGGCAGCAACGGCGGGCTGGCGAGAACTCGTGCAGACCTCGACGATCTTGCGCCAGGTCACGCCGCGCGCCCTCGCCGCCGCATCGACGGCTTCGATCGCGCGCCGAGCGTTCGCGGCGCTCTTCCGCCGCTCCGTCTCCGCCATGCCTGGCAGGTCGAGCACCAAGTTGGCCAGAACATTGACAGCGCGCGGCATCTCCAGCTCCAAGCTCAATACAGAGAGCGCGCCACTCCACAGACCCGCAAAGTCGAGGGCAAGCTCGATCGCCGCCGACGGCGTCGGATCGGGATAGCTGCGAACGGGCAGCAGGATGTCCTTGAAGGTCACGGCGCCGCTCAGGCTGTCGCTACCTGCGTGCTTCCAGCCCGGCACGTTGAGGTCAGCAGGAGGTCCCGCAATCGATCCCTCAGCCGCAAACGCAACAGCTTCATGCGCAATAGCGCGACCGGGTTGGGCTTTTCCCGACCCTGCTCGCGCTCGATCCTGACCTGCAGCTCGGCGACGTTGAGCAGAAGAGTGTTGATGCGACGGTACATGTCGTGGCCTCACTTGCGTTGTGGAGGCACACCCGATTTCGTCGATGGTCCGACACCGGGCGTGCCCGATGCGGTCCGACATCGCGATGCAGAGCATCGCCAGAGGGACCCGTCCCGCGATCTTGAACCGGTAGATGGTGACGCCCGGTGATCCGTCAAGAGGGTATCAATCGCATTCGACAGATGGGCCGGCGCAGGCGATCTCTCGACCTTGCCCGTTCGGTCTCGACACTGCGCGCCTCGGGACGGCCCAGACCCCTTCGTGACAATCGACAACACGCCCCTCCTGCTCTCAATGCGGCAGGGCGTGGGAAAGGACGGCTTCCCTAGCTAGACTAGATCTCGCCGAGGTTCTCCAGCGAACGCACCATGTGGTCGTGCAGGCGACGAGCCGGCGTCGACAGCCGACGTGCAGCGAGCAGCGCAATCTCGGTGTCGTGAAGATCAGGCAAACCCGAGCGGCGTTCGATGGCCACGAGGCCGGCGGGCACCATGTCCTTGGGTAGCACCGTGACACCCAGCCCCGCCTTCACTGCGGCGTGCTGGCCGGCGAGTGAGGCGCAACTGTAGGCGACGCGCCAGGGCCGCTGAGCGCGGCTCAGCGAGTCTGTCGCGCGCTTGCGATAAACGCAAGGCGGCGGCGAGACCACCAGTGGCAGGGGGCCGTCCGACGGCACTTCGAGTTGCTCGGCTGCGACCCAGACCAGCGGCTCGCGCCACACCCGCACGCCACGGTCCGAGCGCTCCGGCTCTCGCTTGACGAGAACCAAGTCGAAGTCGCCCTCACGAAAGCGTCCCATCAAGTTGAGGGTCAGGTCGCAGGTGACTTCGAGCTGAACGGCTCGATAGGCATTGGCGAAGCGAGCCAGCACCTGCGATAGATGGGTAGTGGCGAAGTCCTCTGGCGTGCCAAGCCGCACGCTCCCGGCGAGCAAGGGCTCGTCGAGGCTCGCAACCATCCGATCGTTCAGCTCTAGCATCTGTCGAGCATGCCCGAGCAAAGCCTCGCCCGCGGCGGTCAGCACTACGCGTCGCGCGCCCCTCTCGAGAAGCCGCCGGCCGAGCCCGTCCTCCAGTCGCTTGATCTGCAGGCTGACGGTCGACTGGCGACGCAACAACGCGTCAGCCGCCAATGTGAAGCTGCCGAGCTCTGCCACGCTCGAGAAGGCACGCAGCAGATCGATGTCGAGATTGTGTAGCCGGGGCATTTCGGTGTCATCAATTTTGTAAATGCATTCTTCACTAACTATCAATTTTCTCAACGATCGGCCAGGACTTATCTGGGTGGTGCAACGCATGGCTTCCGGGCCCCTCTGGCGAGATCGCAGACGATCTCGCGATGTCGGAACCAGTCATACGGTCGATGATCAACAGAGAGGGCTCATGCCTTACGTCGTTCCGAGGCTTCTTGTCGCGCCGCTTGCTCTGGGCGCGACGCTGATGGCTGCCGCGGCGCCGCTGGGCGCACAGCCGGCGGCCAAGCCTGTCGCCCCGATCAGCCGCGACATTCCACTCGACGAGCCGGCCCTGCGGGCGGCCGGCATCTCCTTCTTGCCGATCGAGCGCGAGCGCGGTGCCACCGACCTCGTCTTCCCGGGCACAGTGGTGGTGCCGCCACCGCAGCTCCTGGTGGTCGCCGCCCCTGTCGAGGGCCTGATCGAGGCTGTCGAGGTGGCGCCCGACGAGGTGGTGTCGGTGGGCCAGACCATCATCCGCATGCGCTCGCCCGAGCTCGTGCAGGCGCAGCGCGAGTTCATCGCCGCCGACGCCAACGCCTCGCTGGCGCGCGACCGGCTCAGCCGTGCCGAGCAGGTGTTCGCCGCGCGTGCCCTGCCCGAGCGCGACCTGCGGGTCGTCGAGAACGAGGCCAAGACCACGTCCTACAAGGCCGACGAGACGCGCCACGTGCTCACTCTGATGGGCATGACGGAGCAGGAAGTCGAGACGCTGCAGCGCACGCGCGCGTTCTCGGCGACGATCGCCATCACCGCCCCCAAGGCGGGCGTCGTGCTGGCCCGCCACACCAGCCCGGGCGCGCGCGTGGCGCAAGCCGAGCCGTTGTTCACCATCGCCCGGCTCGAGCCTCTGTGGGTCAACATCCAGGTGCCGTCGTCGCGGCTTCGCTCGATCGAGGTCGGCTCGCGCGTGTCGCTGGTCGGCCATGATGTCGGCGGGGACATCATCCGCATCGGCCGCAGCATCGATCCGGCGACGCAATCCGTGACTGCGGTGGCCCAGATCGACACCGACGGCGGCAGCGTGCGACCGGGACTCGCTGTCACCGCACGCGTGCGCATCGACCGGAACGGCGTGGCGCAGTGGGTGGTGCCGTCGGCGTCGGTGGTACGCCATCGCGATCAGTCATGGGTCTTCGTGCGAACGCCGACCGGCGTGCGCGCCACGCCCGTGCAAGTGCTCGGCGAGAATGCGCGCGACGCCTCGATCCGCGCCGATCTCGAGGCCGACGACAAGATCGCCAGCCGCGGCATCATCCCGCTGCTCGCCGAGCTCGCCCGGGCCGACTCGGAGTAGCGTCATGCTCGCCAACCTGATCGGCGTGGCGCTGCGCCAGCGCCTGCTGGTGCTAATCGCCGCGCTCGGGCTCGCGGCGTGGGGCGCCACCGCCTACGAGAAGCTGCCGATCGACGCCTTCCCCGACGTGGCGCCGGTCCAGGTGCTGGTGTCGATGCGCGCGCCGGGCTTGCCGCCGGAGGAGCTCGAGAGGCGCGTCACCTGGCCGATCGAGATCGCCATGCGCGGTATCCCAGACCTCGCCAAAATGCGCTCGATCACTCGGTTTTCCGTGGCCCTGATGACTTTCGAGTTCGCGCCGGGCACCGATATCTTCTGGGCTCGCACCCAGGTCAACGAGCGCCTGCAGGAGGTGCGCGAGCAGTTGCCCGACGGAACGACCGGAGGGCTGGCGCCGATCGTCACGCCGCTCGCCGAGATGCTCATGTTCACCATCGAGTCCGATCGGTTGAGCGGCGAGCAGAAGCGAACTCTGGTCGATTGGACTCTTCGGCCGGCGCTGCGCGGCGTGCCGGGGGTGGCCGATGTCAACGTGCTGGGCGGCTATGTGCGGACCTTCGAGGTCGTGCCCTCGCCACCGGCCATGGCGGCGCGAGGCATCACCACGGAGATGCTGGAGGAGGTGCTGATCGCCAACAACCGCAACGACGGCGCAGGGCGCGTGCGGGCGGGCGAGGAGGCTGTGCTGGTGCGCGCCGAGGGTCGCATCCAGACCCTCGACGATGTGCGCGAGACAATCGTGGCGTCGGGCTCGACCGGCATCGTGCGGGTGAGCGACGTAGCCGACGTGCGTCACGGTGCGCTGCCGCGCAACGGCGTGGTGACGGTCGACGGCGAAGGCGAGACGGTGTGGGCCCTGGTGCTCGGCCTGCGTGGCGCCAACGCGCGCACCGTGGTCGATGGCGCCAAGGCGCGCCTGGAGCAGCTTCGGCCGCAGCTTCCCGAAGGCGCCCGCATCGAGATCTTCTACGATCGCTCGGAGCTGATCGGGAAAGCGGTGTGGACGGTGCAGAAGGTGCTGCTGGAGGCGATCGTGCTGGTCGTCGTCCTGCTGCTCCTCTTCCTGGGCAACCTGCGGGCCGCCGTCGTCGTGTCGCTGATCCTGCCGCTGTCGGTGCTGGCCACCTTCGGCATCATGAAGTGGTTCGGCATGTCGGCCAACGTCATGTCGCTGGGCGGGCTCGCGATCGCGATCGGCTTGCTGGTCGACTGTGCCGTGGTCGTGGTCGAGAACGTCGAGCATCGCCTCGCGACCGCCGGCAAGCCCGACCTGCGGGAGCGGCTGGGGCTCACGCTCGAGGCAACGCGCGAGGTGTCGCTGCCGCTCCTGTCTGGGGTGGCCATCATCGCCACCGTGTTCACGCCGCTGTTGTCGCTACAAGGCCTGGAGGGCCGCCTTTTCGCACCGGTCGCGCTCACCATCGGCTTTGCGCTCGGCGCCGCGCTGCTGCTGTCGATGACCGTGGTGCCGGTCCTGTCGGCCTACCTGCTGAAGGCCGGTATCGAGCACGAGCCCTGGCTGGTGCGCAAGCTGCACGGCTTTTACGACCCTCTGCTCGTCGCGGCGGTGAGCCGACCGGCCATCCTGGTCGTCGTCGCCGTGGCGGGAATCGTCGCTGCCGCCATGGTCTATCCGCGAATCGGCAAGACCTTCATGCCGGTGATGGACGAGGGCACGCCCATCGTCACGATTCGCAAGCATCCGACGGTGTCGCTCGAGGAGACGGCGCAGATCGACCTGCGTATCGAGCGCGCCCTGATGATCGCCATCCCGGAGATCCGGCGCATCATGGCGCGCGCCGGCGCCGACGAGCTAGGCATCGATCCCGTCGGCCTGAACGAGACCGACATGCTGATGGTGCTGACACCGAGGAGCACTTGGCGCGGGCCCGACACCACCTGGCTGATGGGCGAGGTGCGCAAGGTCTTGGCGAATATTCCCGGCGTCACCTTCGCCTTCTCGCAGCCGATCGACATGCGCGTGCAGGAGATGATCATCGGCGCGCGCGGCGACGTCGTGATCAAGGTGTTCGGCGAGGACATCGGCGAGCTGAATCGCATCGCCCGCGACGTCGCGGCGACCTTGCGCGAGGTGCCGGGCTCGGCCGATGTCTTCGCGCTGCGCAACTCGGGCATGAGGTACCTCACCGTCAAGATCGACCGCCTGCGTGCCGGCCGCTTCGGGTTGAATGCGACCCAGATCCAGGACGTACTGAGGGTCTGGGTCGATGGACGGCAAATCGGCCTCGTCCTCGAAGGCAACGCACGCGTGCCGCTGGTGGTGCGCGGCGAGGAGCGGCTTCGACTGTCGGTGCACGATCTCGAACGAATCCCGATCGTGCTGCCCAACGGCGGCGTGGCCGAGCTCGGCCAAATCGCCGAGGTGCGTCAAGAGGATGGGCCGATCCAGGTCATCCGCGAGGACGGCCAGCGCTTCGCCAACGTGCTGACCAACGTGCGTGGCCGCGACCTGGTGGGCTTCGTCGACGACGCCAAGGCGGCGGTGGCCGCCAAGGTCGCGATGCCCAAGGGTTACGAGCTGGTCTGGGGCGGCCAGTTCGAGAACCAGCAACGTGCCTCGGCCCGCCTGGCGTTGGTGGTGCCGATCGCGCTCGCCTTCATTTTCCTGCTGTTGTTCCTGACCTTCGGCTCGCTGCGCCAGGCGATCCTCGTATTCTGCATCGTGCCCTTGGCCACCGTGGGCGGCGTCATCGCGCTGTGGGCCTCCGGCGAGTTCCTGTCGGTGCCGGCCTCGGTCGGCTTCATCGCCCTGATCGGCATCGCCGTCCTGAACGGCGTGGTGATGGTGACCTACATCAACCAGGTGGTGGGCGCGGGCGGGCAGAGCTTCCGCGACGCCGTGCTCGAGGGCGCGCGCCGCCGCCTGCGCCCCGTCACCCTCACCGCCTCCATCGCCGCTTTCGGCCTGGTGCCATTTCTGTTCGCCACCGGACCGGGCTCGGAGATCCAGAAGCCACTCGCCATCGTGGTGATCGGCGGGTTGCTCACGGCGACAGCACTGACGCTGCTCTTGTTGCCGGTGCTCTACGATCGCTTCGCCGTGCCGGCCGAGGAGCGCCGCCGGCTCGCCTCGGCTGCCGTGCCGGTTACGGGCGAGCTTTCAACTGGTCTGCCGTCGAGCGAGCAGAAGCCATGAGCGTCGCCGATCTCGCAGGACAGAACCTGCTGTCACCGATGGTTCTGTTCTTCGTCCTGGGTGTGGTACTCACCTTCGCGCGCTCGGATCTGTCGATCCCTGGGGCCGTCGCCAAGCTCCTCGCGCTCTATCTCATGATGTCGATTGGATTTCGGGGCGGCACGGAGGTCGCCCATCACGGCCTGACGACGACGATGATCAAGGCCTTGGCGGCAGGGCTCACCCTGTCGTTCGGAATCCCGTTTCTGGCCTACGGCATCCTGCGGCTGGCGACCCGCTTGTCGACGGTCGATGCCGCCGCCATCAGCGCCCACTACGGCTCGATCTCGGCCGTCACCCTGGTGGCAGTGATGAACGTCCTCTCGCTGATGGGCATCACTTTCGAAGGCTACATGATCGCCGTCGCCGCGATCATGGAGACGCCGGCCATCCTGTCCGCACTGCTGCTGGCACGGCGCAACTCGGAGCCAGGGCATGCAAGCGAGCTCGCCCGCGAGATCCTCCTCAACGGCGCCGTGGTGATGCTCTTGGGCTCGTTCGCCATAGGCGTGGTGAGCGGCGAGCGCGGCTATGCGACCCTGAAGCCCTTCCTGGTCGATCAGTTCGCTGGCTTCCTGTGCCTGTTTCTCCTCGACATGGGGTTGGTCGCCGGCCGCGGCTTGCGCGACGGCGGTCGCGATCTTTCGTTCACCGCGATCGCCTTTGCCGTTGTCATGCCGCTACTGAGCGCGACGATTGCCACGGCGCTCTCGCCGTTGGTCGGCCTGTCGCCGGGCGGCACGGCAGTGCTGATCACGCTTGCCGCATCAGCCTCCTACATTGCCGTGCCCGCAGCGATGCGGCTCGCCCTGCCGAGCGCTAATCCGGGCCTCGCGTTGGCCCTGTCGCTGGGCGTAACCTTTCCTTTTAATTTGCTGTTCGGCATACCCCTCTACATCGCGGTGGCGGAGCGTCTGATGGCCTGAATCCGCGTTTCGAGGAAACTTCATGACCGCACCGACCTTGGCCCGCGTCGACATCCATGTGTTTCGCGTGCCCATCGAGGAGCCGGTACGCACCTCCTTCGGCACCATGACCGAGCGGACCGCTGTGTTCGTGCGCGCGGAGGACAGCGACGGCGCGCGCGGCTGGGGCGAGGTGTGGTGCAACTTTCCCAATGCCGGCGCCGAGTACCGCGCGCGGCTGCTCGCCGACATGGTGGCGCCGCGCGCGCTGGGCAAGCCGCTCGACGATCCGGTTGCGTTGTGGGCGGAGATCGAGCGCGCCCTGCATGTGCTGCGCATCCAGAGCGGCGATCCCGGAGGCTTCTCGTCGGCTGCCGCAGGTCTCGATCTCGCCATCCACGACCTCCGGGCACGCAAGCGTGGCCTACCCTTGTGGCGCGCCCTGGGCGGCCGTGACGACGGCCCGGTGCCAGTCTATGCATCGGGTATCAATCCCGGCCGGGCCGCCGCCGACACGGTCGCGCGCACCCGCGCTGCCGGCCACTGCGCGTTCAAGCTCAAGATCGGCTTCGGCGAGGAGACCGACCTCGCGACCCTGCAGCTGGTCGCCGACGGCCTGCGCGAGCGCGAGAGGTTGATGGTCGACGCCAACCAGGCCTGGGACCTCGCCACCGCGTGCCGGCTGGCACCCAGGCTTGCCACATTCGATCTGGGCTGGATCGAGGAACCTCTGATGGCCGACCGGCCGCAGGTCGAATGGACCCAGGTTGCCGCAATCTCGCCGGCGCCGCTGGCGGTCGGCGAGAACCTGCGTGGCGCCGGTCAGTTCCAGGCGGCGATCGACTCGGGCCTGTTCGGCATCCTCCAGCCCGACGTCGCCAAGTGGGGCGGCCATTCCGGCTGCCTGCCTGTTGCACGAGCCGCCCTGGCGGCAGGCCGCGCCTGTTGCCCGCACTATCTCGGCGGCGCGGTCGGATTGTTGCACTCCTTGCACCTGCTGGCGGCCGTTCGTGGGCCGGGGATGCTGGAGGTCGACGCCAATGCCAATCCGCTGCGCGAGGGACTGCTGGGCGACCTTTTGACCGTGCACGATGGCTGCGTATCGCTTCCCGGCGGCCAAGGACTCGGTCTAGAACCTGACCTGAAGCCGCTCGCCGACCACCGAAGCCTGCATATCGAGCGGCGCGCCTAACAAGGGAAACGCCATGCTCGGCCTGATGCAAGACCGCCCCCTGCTGATCTCGCAGATCATCGATTTCGCCGCCGCCTACTATCCCGAGGTCGAGATCGTCTCGCGCACGGTCGAGGGACCGATCCATCGCTACGGCTACAAGGATGCGGCCAAGCGGGCGAAGCAGGTCGCCGAGGCGCTGCAGGGGCTGGGCATTCAGCTCGGCGACCGGGTCGGCACCATCGCGTGGAACACCTATCGTCATTTCGAGCTGTATTTCGGCATCTCGGGAATCGGCGCCGTGCTGCATACGCTCAACCCGAGGCTGGCGCCCGAGCATGTGGCCTACATCGCCAATCACGCCGAGGACAAGGTCATCTTCGTCGACCTGAACCTGCTGCCGATCGTCGAGGGCGTGTGGGGCAAGCTCGGGACGGTGAAGCACGTCGTGGTCATGACCGACCGCGCGCACATGCCGGCCTCGTCCAGCATCCCCAACCTGCTGTGCTACGAGGAGCTGATCGCGGACAAGCCCGGCACGGTGACGTGGCCGGTGTTCGACGAGCGCACGGCGTCGTCGCTCTGCTACACCTCAGGCACCACCGGCAATCCCAAGGGCGTGCTCTACTCGCACCGCTCCACGGTCATCCACTCCATGATGATGTGCTCGGGTCCCGTGCTGGCCATGACGCCCGACACCACCATCCTGCCAGTGGTGCCGATGTTCCACGCCAATGCTTGGGGGCTGGTCTATGCCGGCCCGATGTGCGGCACCAAGCTGGTGTTCCCGGGCTTCAAGCTCGACGGCGCCAGCATCTACGAGCTGCTCGACAAGGAGCAGGTGACGCTGAGCGCCGGCGTGCCGACCGTGTGGCTCGCCCTGCTCGACTACTGCGCGCAGAACAAGCTCAGGATGTCATCGGTCAAGCGCACCCTGATCGGCGGGTCGGCCGTGCCACTCGCCATGATCGAGCGCTTCTGGAAGGAGCACGGCATCGAGGTGGCGCAGGGCTGGGGCATGACCGAGATGAGCCCGCTGGGCACCCTCACCCGCTTCAACAAGGGCGAGCGCGACCTGCCGGACGCCGAGCGCTTCGCGCTCACCGCCAAGCAGGGCCGCCCGGTGTTCGGCTGCGAGATGAAGATCGTCGACGATGCCGGCCGGGATCTGCCGAGTGATGGCAGCGTGTCGGGCAACATGGTGGTGCGCGGCCCGTGGATCGTGAAGGGCTACATGAAGGGCGACGGCAAGAGCCAGTTCGGCGCCGACGACTGGTTCCAGACCGGCGACGTCTGCAGGATCGAGTCGGACGGCTCGGTCGTCATCACCGACCGCTCGAAGGACGTCATCAAGTCGGGCGGCGAATGGATCAGCTCGATCGACCTCGAGAATGCGGCGATGGGCTGCCCCGGCGTCGCCGAGGCGGCGGTGATCGGCGTCCATCATCCCAAGTGGGACGAGCGGCCGCTGCTGGTCGTCGTCCGCCGGCCCGGCGCCGACGTCACCAAGGCCGACCTGCTGAAGTTCCTCGAGGGCAAGATCGCCAAGTGGTGGATGCCCGACGACGTGCAGTTCATCGACGCCATCCCGCACGGCGCCACTGGCAAGATCCTCAAGACCGCGCTGCGCCAGCACTTCGAGGACTACAAGCTGCCGACGGCGTAGCCGCCGGCGTCATCGGGGAGGTGCCCGGGGGAGGTGCGCCGCAGGCGTTGTATCAAAGTGGAAGACCTCATCCTGAGGAGCGCCCGCAGGGCGCGTCTCGAAGGATGGGCCACACGGCCGGTGTTGCGACATCGCTGTTTCGGCGATTTCACGCGCAGCCCATCCTTCGAGACGGCCGCTACGCGGCCTCCTCAGGATGAGGATACTGTTGGTCTTCGACCAAGGCTGGAGGGCTTCGCGGGCCCTTCCGCCTGCCGCAGCGCGGTATCGTGAACCGCCAACCCGCTCTCGCCGCCCGTCCGGGTTCGCGGTAAACTTTCCTGCCATGAACATCAAAATTCGCCCCATCGACCCGGTGAACCGCGCCTTCTTCGCGGGCGTCGTCTCGGGTATCGACCTCACGCATCCGCTGTCGCCCCA
Organism: Reyranella sp.; assembly: GCA_022844015.1. Classification (GTDB taxonomy): domain Bacteria; phylum Pseudomonadota; class Alphaproteobacteria; order Reyranellales; family Reyranellaceae; genus Reyranella. The sequence continues at coordinate 22,727 of JALHMO010000039.1, forward strand.
GGAGGTCGCCGCGGTCCATGCCGGCATGGACGAGTTCGGCGTGCTGGTGTTCCACGACCAGAGGATCAGCGACGACCAGCAGCTGGTCTTCAGCCGCAACCTGGGCCCGCTCGAGCTGGCCACCGGCGACATCGCCGCGCCGGAGGAACGCCGGGTCAGCATGGACCTGAACGACATCTCCAACCTCGACAAGAACAACCGGGTCTTGGCGCGCGACGATCGCCGCCGCCTGTTCGGCCTCGGCAACCAGCTCTGGCACTCCGACAGCTCGTTCAAGGAAGTCCCCGCGAAGTATTCCCTGCTGTCGGCGCGCCACATCCCGCCGACCGGCGGCAACACCGAGTTCGCCGACATGCGCGCCGCCTACGATGCGCTGGACGAAGCGACCAAGCGCGAGGTCCACGACCTGATCTGCCTGCACAGCCAGATTTTCTCGCGCGGCATTCTCGGCTTCACGGACTTCACCGACGCCGAGCGCCAGAAGTGGGCACCGGTGCGCCAGCGCCTGGTGCGCAAGCACCCGACGACCGGTCGCCTGTCGCTCTATCTCGCGAGCCATGCCGGCGGCATCGAGGGATGGCCGGTACCGGAGGCGCGCGCCTTCCTGCGCGATCTCACCGAGCACGCCACGCAGCGCCAGTTCGTCTACGCGCATGTCTGGCGCCCGCACGACCTGGTGATGTGGGACAATCGCGTCACCATGCATCGCGCCCGCCGCTACGACTACGGCGAGGTTCGCGACATGCGGCGAACCACCCTCACCAACGAGGTCTCCAGCCTCGAGCAGGCGCCCTAGGGCGGACAGGCTCCCGAGAGGCGAAGGTTCATCGGGTCGTCCTCAATTGCCGCGGAGAAGCCTATGGTCGAGAACGTGGGAGTCGTCGCCGTGCTTGGCCAGGGCGCAATGGGCAGCGCCGTTGCCGGACGCATGGTCGCGACGGGCATCGACGTCGTATCGGTGCTCGAGGGGCGGAGCGCGGCGAGCCGCAAGCGCGCCGAGGCCGCCGGCGTACGCGCCGGTACCTGGTCCGATCTCGAGGACGCCGACGGCGAGATGTTGGAGATCGCCCGGTTCATCGGCGAGCCTGCCGCCGGCGGCGAGATCTCCGACGGCATGGCGCGGCTCTACCGCACGATCGCCAGCGACGATACACGGGCGCAGAGCCTGATGGCCTTCATCGAGGCGGCACGGCGCCTGCTGGCGACCGACCCGGGGCGCTGACGCGGTGAAGCTGCAGTTCCTGGGCAGCGGAGACGCCTTCGGCAGCGGCGGCCGCTTCAACACCTGCTTCCACCTCGAGCGCGGCGCGCCGGGCAACGTGCTGATCGACTGCGGCGCCACGTCGATGGTGGCGATCCGTAAGTGGCAGGTCGATCCCAACGACGTCGCGCTGATCCTGATCAGCCATCTGCACGGCGATCATTTCGGCGGCCTTCCCTTCTTCCTGCTCGACGCCCAGCTGGTCAGCCGGCGGACCAGGCCCTTGCTGATTGCCGGCCCACCCGGCCTCTCGCAGCGATTGACCACCGTCATGGAGGCGATGTTCGCCGGCTCGACCACGATCGAGCGCAAGTTCGGGCTGGACATCCTCGAGCTCGAGCTGCATCGCCGGGCGGAGCTGAACGGGCTCGCCGTCACGCCCTACCTGATGAAGCACTACAGCGGGGCGCCCTCCTACGCCCTGCGCCTCGAGGTCGATGGCAAGGTTGTCACCTACTCCGGCGACACCGAGTGGGTCGACGAGCTGATCCCCGCCGCGCGCGACGCCGATCTCTTCATCTGCGAAGCCTACTTCTTCGACAAGGCGATCAGGTACCACGTCGACTACTCGACCCTGGTGCGGCGCCTGCCCGACATCGGCGCCAGGCGCACGATCATCACCCACATGAGCGCGGAGCTGCTCGGCCGCCAGGACGAGATCGCGCTCGAGGCGGCGCACGATGGCCTTGTCGTCGAGCTCTAGCTCCCGGGAACCCACTCCTCGACCGGGGTCAGTGGATCGAGCAGGCGGGTGCTGCGCAGCACCATGCCATACTGCTTGAAAACATCCTCCGGCGTGACGCCATTGCCGATCCCGGGAAAGACCGGCCGGCCGCGCGGCACGCTCGCGGCCGCGCGCGTCAGGAAGAACGAGTCGTAGCCCAGGGTCAGGAACAGGGCGAACACGCCAGTGCCCCCTACCACTGCCAGCATGCCGTCGTCGACTCCGAGCCTCTGCCATGCCTCGTCGAAGGAGGCCGTGGCAGGGTTCCACAACACTGCATTGGGATTGTCGGGATCGACGACGACCCGCTGGACGCGACGTGTCAGGATCAAGCGCTTGCGATTCTTCTGCCCCGGCCCTCCCTCGGCGGAGTGACGTCCGTTGGCGATCGCCGAGGCGCGGGCGACGGATTGCCGATAGAATTCCTGGTCGGCGGGGATCTCCAGCTCCCTGGGGAACGAGCCATCCGAGAGGGCGATCATGCCCTCGTGCGAGACGATGGCGTAGCCTTCGATGCGCGGGCGCCTGCTCGTCATCGTGCCTCTCGAACGCACTTGGCGCCGCCGATGGCACCCGCGACGGTGAGCGCGCCGGGCCAATGGATGCCGCGGCCGCCCGCTGCCGCCATCAGGACGGCGAGATTGTTCATGCCCGCGAATGCCATGAGTCACCCCTCGAAGCGCCAGAGCCTATCCTGCCCGAACAATGCCGTCGCGCACGCCTCTTCTTTTTCCACTGCCCGGGAAGACAGCGAGCCTGGATCGATGATGTCGCGACAGGCCCCTAACGGAACCTCGGCGCGAGGTGGCGCCGCAGGAACGCGATCTGATCGGCAACGATCCGCTCGACGAAGGGTGGGTGATAGACCTCGAAGTGGTCGGTCGGATAGTGGATCGCCTCGCCCTTCGGGGCAACGCGGGCGACCCGGGCGGCAATCGTCGGGCTCATCAGGTTCTCGCGATCGCTGACGCAGACCAGCAGCGGGCAACGCACCTTTCTCGCCTGCGCCGCGGCATCGTAGAAGAGCATCGAGAGGCCGGCACCCGCCGTGATCCTGCCGTCGAACACGACACCGGGCGGAACCACGGACATCCAGCCCTCGTAGGCGCCGGGAATGTTGACGAAGGCGAGCTCGCCCGGCCGACCGACGATCGACACGTAGCGGCGCGCCAGTCCCAGCGCGCCGCGCGCGAGGTCCGACATGATCGGTCCGGTGAAGCGCATGAGATGACCCAACCCTGCGCTCAGCGCCGGCGCCCGGCCCTGGAGGATGGGGCACTGCACCACGCCCGCGGCGAGATCGTGGCGATGCGCCAGGGTGGCCACCACGTGGCTGGCGCCGAACGATGTTCCCCACAGCGCGATGCGCGTCGCATCGAGCTCCGGCCGGCCGCGGATGAAGCCGATCGCCGCGTCGATGTCCTCGAAGTAGCGCCGCAGGCTCATCAGCTGGCGGGGCGTGCCGCCCGATTCGCCGAGATGGCGGAAATCGAACGCCACGACGGCGAAGCCGGCCGTCGAGAACCAGCGCTCGTACTGGTCCAGCATCATGGAGTGGGTGGCACCGCCGCCATGGATCAGCAGCACCACCGGATGGGGCGCCGTCGCCGCCCCCGGAGGCAGGGTGAGCCACGCCGCGCAGTCGTCGTCGCCCGAGCGGAAGCTGGTTCGCATCGTCATCGGCATCTCCTCGAGGTACAGTGTACGTCATTCAGCACGTATTACGTACACTGTACGTTGTCAAGGGAGCAGACGGTGCCGGCAAAGAGCAGATTCACCCGAGCGCAGCTCCAGGCCGCGGCGCTCGCGTTGGTCGATGGCGATGGGCTTGCGGCCCTGTCGATGCGCAGCCTCGCCGGCGCGCTCGGCACGGGCCCGATGACGCTCTACAACTACGTGCGTGATCGCGACGATCTCGACGCCCTGGTGGTCGAGGCGGTGTTGGCGGAGGTCGTCCGGCCGCGAACGCGCGGCGACTGGCAGGTCGACGTGCGCGCCATCGTGGAAGCGACATGGCGCACGCTGCGCCGCCATCCCAACGTGGTGCCGCTCGTCCTGACGCGGCGCACGCTGCACGACACGACGCTCGACTGGGCCGAGCACCTGCTCGAGGCGCTGGCGCGCAGCGGGCGTTCGGGCACGGACCTGCTGGTGGCGTTCCGGACCGTGAGCGGGTTCGTCATGGGCTTCGTGCAGGCGCAGCTCGCCCAGCCGGCGATCGGCGAGGGCGATCCCGACATCGCGCGCGCGCAGGCGCTGCCGCCGGACCGTTACCCGCGGCTGATCGAGATCGCGAAGGCGGCGAGCCGGCTCGGGCCGGATCGCGAGTTCCGCGCCGGCCTCGAGATCGTGATGGCCGGGCTCACCGCCTCATGAAGGCAGGCGAAACGCCTGGCGCGCGAGCAGCTTCCAGGCGCCGCCGTCCTTGGTCCAGACCTGCATCACGCCAACCTTGGCCGATCCCGGCTTGCCGTCGGACTCGAACTCGACCGCGAAGACATGACGGGCGATGGCGTTGTTGCCGGACACGGCGACGGTCGGCTCGGTGATGATGACGGACTTGTAGACCGACTTCTTGCTGACGAAGACGTCGACGAACATCGCCTTGGTCTCGATGCGGCCCCCGGAATGCCCGTAGCTCAGCTGGTCGGCGACAAGCGCCTCGAGCTTCGCCTTGTCGGCAGCGATCATCGCCTTGTTGAGATCGTCGACGGCCTTCTTGACCGCCGCCTCGTCAGCGGATTCCGCGTGCGAGGAGGCCGGCAGGGAAGCGGCGGCGAGCACCAGCGCGCCGGCGGTCGCGACGTGACGTCGAGTGATACGCATCTCGGTTCACTCCCATTGTGTCGATTGTGGTGACTGCATCGAAGCCGGGAAAGAACGCTCCCGGCCGCGTGCCGAGCCTACTCCGGCGTGATGCCGAGCGCCACGATCTGCGGGATCACGGAGGCCTTCAGCCGCTCGAAGTCGGCGGTGACCTCCTGGTGGTTAAGCGGCTTCTCGGTGAGGCCGAAGCTCTCCATCATCTTGCGGCCGGGCTCCGAATCGGCGGCGCCAACCCAGAGATCGGACATCTTCTGCACGATCGGCTTGGGCGTCGCCGCCGGCACCGACAGGGCCAGCCAGCCACGCGGCAGGAACGGTTCGTCGGTGAAGCCCTGCTCGACGGCGGTCGTCAGGTTGGGAAGGCGCGCGTAGCGCACGCGGCCCGGCGCCACGATTGGCCTGACGTCGCCCTTGACCAGCAGCGCGTTCATCGCCTGCGGGCTGCCCATGGCCGCCTGCAGCGAGCCGGCGCCCATGTCCTGCCACATCGGCGCCTCGCCCTTGTAATTCACCACCTCGATCTTGAGGCCGAACTTCTCGTTCAGCGCCTGGGCAAAGATGTGCGCCGCGGAACCTAGCGCCCACGATCCGAAGTTCACCTTGTTGCCGCGGGAGTAATCGACGAACTCCTTGAGATTGGTCGCCGGCACGGATTTGTGCACGACCACTGGCAGCACGCCCGAGGGCGTACCCGAGACGATGGTGAGGTCCTTGTCCGGATCGAAGCCCATCGATTTGAACATCACCCGGTTCTGCACCAGCGTGCCCGAGACCGAATGCAGGAAGGTGTAGCCGTCGGCCGGCGCGCGGGCGACCAGGGCCGCGCCAATGTTGCCGCCTGCACCGGGCTTGTTGTCGATGATCACCTGCTGGCCGGTCGCCTGCTGGACATGCTGGGCGAAGGCCCGGGCGATGCCGTCGGTGAGACCACCCGCCGGGAAGTTGACCACGATGGTGATCGCCTTGGCCGGCCACGCCGCCGTCTGTGCACGAACGATGGCTGGTGCCGTCAGAACGAGGCCGCCGGCGGCGCGCAACAGGGTCCGTCTTGTCGTCATTTCCCACATGCCCCCATGAGCTTTTCTTGCGCGATGATGCATAGCGACTGCCAGCCAGGAAGGCCAGCGTGCGATCATCGCATCGCAGAACCCGAGGCCGCTGGGCGGCGCGCCTTGGGATTGCTAAAGACACGCCTTCGTCATCCGGCAGAAATCAGGGGAAGAACGTCCATGACCGACGCAGTGCTTCGCTCCACGCAGGGGCGCATCGGCATTCTTACCGTCAACAACCCGCCGGTGAATGCGCTGGCCGCGGCCGTGCGCGACGGCATCAAGCAGGGCGTCGACGCCTTCGCCGCCGCCCCCGGCATCGACGCCATCGTGCTGATCGGCGGCGGCCGCACCTTCATCGCCGGCGCCGACATCCGCGAGTTCGGCAAGCCGCCGGCAGGCGCAAACCTGAACGACGTCATCGCCACCATGGAGAACTGCCCGAAGATCGTCGTGGCGGCCCTGCACGGCACGCCGCTGGGCGGCGGGCTGGAGACGGCGCTGGGCGCGCATTACCGCGTGTCGCTGCCCTCGACCCGGGTCGGCCTGCCCGAGGTCCATCTCGGCCTGCTGCCCGGCGCCGGCGGCACCCAGCGCCTGCCCCGCCTGGCCGGCGCCAGGTACGCGCTCGACGCCATCATCTCGGGCCGCCACATCCCGGCGCCCGAGGCCAAGAGCAAGGGCATCATCGACGCCATCGTCGAGGACGACCTGCTGGCCGGCGCGGTCGCGCATGCCCAGATGCTGGTCGCCCAGAACGCACCGCGCCGGCGCGTGCGCGATCTGTCGGTGACGCTGGAATCGGCGGACCTGTTCGCCGAGACCGAGAAGGCGATCGCCCGCCGCGCGCGCGGCTTCAAGGCGCCATGGAACATCATCAAGTGCGTGCAGGCCGCGGTCGAGCTGCCGTTCGACGAGGGCATGAAGCGCGAGCGCGAGCTGTTCGTCGAGCTGCTCACGTCGTCGGAATCGGCGGCCCAGCGCTACTACTTCTTCGCCGAGCGCGAAGCGGCCAAGGTGCTCGACGTGCCGGCCGACACGCCGCAACGCGAGATCAAGAGCGGCGGCATCGTCGGCGCCGGCACGATGGGCGGCGGCATCGCCATGAACTTCGCCAATGCCGGCATCCCGGTGACCTTGCTCGAGGTCAAGCAGGAGGCGCTCGATCGCGGGCTGAAGACCATCCGCACCAACTACGAGAACACCGCCAGGCGCGGCGGCATGAAGTTGGAGGATGTCGACAAGCGCATGGCGCTGATCAGGCCGACGCTCTCCTACGACGACCTCAAGGACGCCGACGTCATCATCGAGGCGGTGTTCGAGACCATGGAGGTGAAGGAAGGCGTCTTCAAGAAGCTCGACGAGGTCGCCAAGCCCGGCGCCGTGCTGGCAACCAACACCTCGGGCCTCGACGTCAACCAGATCGCCGGCTACACGCAGCGGCCGGGCGACGTGATCGGCATGCACTTCTTCTCGCCGGCCAACGTCATGAAGCTGCTGGAGAACGTGCGCGGCAAGGCGACGTCGAAAGACGTCATCGCCACCGTGATGACGCTCAGCAAGAAGATCGGCAAGATCCCGGTGCTGGTCGGCGTGTGCGAAGGCTTCGTCGGCAACCGCATGCTGCGCCAGCGCGGCGTGCAGTCGGCCTACATGCTCGAGGAAGGCGCCCTGCCCCACCAGGTCGACAAGGTGATCTACGATTTTGGCTTCCCGATGGGCCCGTTCGCCATGAGCGACCTCGCCGGCAACGACGTCGGCTGGCGCATCCGCCAGGGCAAGAACGAGAAGGAGAAGCGCAACGTGCGCTACACCGGCTACGTCGCCGACGCGATCTGCGAGCTCGGCCGCTTCGGCCAGAAGACCGGCGCCGGCTACTACAAGTACAACCTGCCCGACCGCACGCCGGTCCCCGACCCCGAGGTCGAGAAGATCATCGAGGAGAATTCCCGCAAGCTCGGCATCACGCGGCGGGCCATTTCCGACCAGGAAATCCAGGAGCGCTGCCTGTTCCCGATGGTCAACGAGGGCGCCAAGATCCTCGAGGAAGGCATGGCCCAGCGCGCCCTCGACATCGACGTGATCTGGGTCAACGGCTACGGCTGGCCGGTCTATCGCGGCGGCCCGATGTGGTGGGCCGACAACGTGGTCGGGCTCAAGACCATCCACGACGCCCTGCTGCGGTATCGCGACGCCTCCGGCGACCCGTTCTGGGAGCCGGCGCCGCTGCTCAAGAAGCTGGTGCAGGAAGGCAAGAAGTTCTCTACGGTTTGATCAATCTGTCATCCCGAGCGAGCGAGGGATCTCTTGGGCCAACAGCCAAGGATCCCTCGCTGCGCTCGGGATGACAGAACGTTTGGCTTCTGAAGGAGGAAAACCCATGGCCGACGCCGTCATCGTCTCAACCGCCCGCACGCCGATCGGCAGGGCGTTCCGGGGCGTCTTCAACGACACCCATGGCGCCGACATGGGCGCCCACGTGATCAAGCACGCCGCCGAGCGCGCCAAGGTCGAGCTGGCCGAGGTCGAGGACGTGATCCTGGGCTGTGCCGCGCCCGAGGGCACGACCGGCTCGAACGTGGCGCGCGTCTCGGCGATCCGCGCCGGCGCGCCGGTCAGCGTCTCCGGCGTCACCGTCAACCGGTTCTGCTCGTCGGGCCTGCAGACCATCTCGATGGCGGCCCAGCGCGTGCTGGTCGACAAGGTTCCAGTGATGATCGCGGGCGGCCTCGAATCGGTGTCGCTGGTCCAGGGCCCGCCGGGCGGCAACAAGAACCGCCTGGTCAATCCCTGGGTGCAGGAGCACGTGCCGGGCATCTACCATGCCATGATTACCACCGCCGACACGGTGGCGGCGCGCTACAAGATCAGCCGCGAGGTCCAGGACGAGTATTCGCTGCAGAGCCAGCTGCGCACCGCGGCGGCCCAGCAGGCCGGCAAGTTCGACGACGAGATCGTGCCGATGGAGACCACGATGCTGGTCACCGACAAGAACACGCAGGAGACCTCGAAGAAGTCGGTCAAGCTCGCCAAGGACGAGGGCAACCGTCCCGACACGACGATGGAAGGCCTCTCCAAGCTGCAGCCGGTGATGGGTCCTGACAAGTGGATCACCGCCGGCAACGCCAGCCAGCTCTCCGACGGCGCCTCGGCAGCGGTGATCATGAGCGACGCCGAAGCAGCCCGACGTGGCCTGAAGCCCCTCGGCATCTACAAGGGCCTGGTGGTCGCCGGCTGCGAGCCCGACGAGATGGGCATCGGCCCGGTCTACGCGATCCCCAAGCTGCTGACGCGCTTCGGGCTGAAGATGGACGACATCGACCTGTGGGAGCTGAACGAGGCCTTCGCCGTCCAGGTGCTGTACTGCCGCGACAAGCTCGGCATTCCCAACGAGAAGCTGAACGTCAACGGCGGCTCGATCTCGATCGGCCATCCGTTCGGCATGACCGGCGCGCGCTGCACCGGCCACGCCCTGATCGAGGGCCGCCGCCGCAAGGCCAAGAACGTCGTCGTCACGATGTGCATCGGCGGCGGCATGGGCGCGGCCGGCCTGTTCGAGGTCGTGCACTAGGCGACGAGGGTCGACCGGTGAGCGCCGTCGCGGCACGGGCCGACGCGGAGCCACCCGCCAGCGCGCACGAACCGGACGAGGCCTCGCCGAAGCAAGCCGGCAAGCGTCCGCAGGAGAAGGGTTCGCCCTTCTCCACCGCGGGCCGCGAGCTGACCGACGACGAGCTCAACCGCATCGTGGGCGGTCTGTAGCGATCAGAGCAGCTGGCGCCGGGCCAGGCGATAGAACGCACCGTTGCCGGCCATCAGCGATTCGTAGGTGCCGGCTTCGACGATGCGGCCGCGCTCCAGCACCAGGATGCGGTCGGCATTGCGGACCGTGCTCAGGCGATGGGCGATGATGATGCGGGTGGCATTGGTTCCCGCCAGGCTCGCGCTGACGATGGCCTGGGTGCGGTTGTCGAGCGCGCTCGTCGCCTCGTCGAAGAAGATCAGCCGCGGCTTGTGCACCAGCGCCCGGGCAATCAGCACGCGCTGACGCTGGCCGCCCGAGAGCAGGCCGGTACCCTCGCCGACGGAGGTTTTCAGGCCCATCGGCATGTTGGCGACGTCGGCATCGAGGCCGGCCAGGCGGATCGCTTCCTCGACCTGCTCCCTCGTCAGCGGCGCGCCGCCCGCGACATTCTCGTAGAGGCTGCCGGGAACGAGCTTGGAGCTCTCCATGACGGTGCCGATCTGACGGCGCAGCAGGCGAAGGTCGAGCGTCTCGAGGTCGCGGTCGTCATAGTAGACGCCGCCACGCGTCGGCGTCTCGAAGCCGAGCAGCAGGCGCAGGATGGTCGACTTGCCCGAGCCCGACGTGCCGACGATCGCCACGCACTCGCCCGGCTTCACCTCGAAGTCGATGTCCTGGAGGATCCAGGGGCCGTCCGCGGCATAGCGGAACGCCAGGCTGCGAATGGCGAGACGGCCACCCAGCGGGCCTGGCTCGATGCGGCTCTTGTCGACCTCGAGCGGCGCCTCGAACACCGGGCGGACGCGCGCGAACAATGGCACCACCTCGATCCCGCTGTTGAGAGCCGCCGCCACGGCGAGGAGGGCGGCCGTGAACTGGCCGAAGGCGCTGTTGAAGGCAGCGAAGCTGCCGACATCGATGGGATGGGCGCCGCCGGCGGCGATGCCGAAGATGCCGACCGCGCCCAGGATCGGCAGGCTGGCGGCCAGCACCGTCTGCAACCCGGCCAGCCGGCCGGACCGCGCGTTGTTGATGCGCTGCTCGGCGAACGCCTCGGCCCAGCGCGAGAAGGCGCGAAGCTCGGCGGCAGCGATGCGCAGCTTGGCGATGCCGCGCAACATCTCGATCAGCAGGCCCGAGACGACGCCCTTGCGCTGGAAGACGACCCGTTCCAGCCGCAGCTGCTGGCGTCCGATCAGGAAAATCAGGATTGCCGCGACGACGCCATAGCCGGCAGCGAAGGCAGCCAGCGAGGCGTCGTACACCAGCATGAGAGCGAGGCTCGACAGCGAGAATGCGCCGCCGATGGCACCCGTCACCGCCGCTCCCGACAGGATCGCGCGAATGGAAGCGATGCCCATGATTCGCAAGGCGAGATCGCCGACCGAATAGTCGCGGAAGAACGACGCCCGCAGGCGGACCACGCGGTCCCAGGCGGCCGGCTGGAGGCGGCGATCGACATGCGTGTCGAGACGGATCAGGGCCAGGGTCCGGACGACCTGAAATGCCGCACCGCCCAGCGCCGTGGTGCCGAGCAGCAGCAGCATGTCGTACAGCAGGGTGAGCCGGGCCTGGGGTATCGCGGTTCCCAGGATCGCCCCCGTCGCAACCGGCAGCAGGAGGCTGGCAAGGGTCGCGGCCGCCGACGCCGCGAGCAGCCGCACGATGTCGCCGCGCACGCCGAACACCGCGAAACGCAGGACATCCCGCATGCCGAGACGTTCGGGCAGAGACGGGTAGAACATGTAGCCGCGCTCCGACAGGGATATCGCGGCGGCCTTGTCGATCGTGGTCTCGCCGGCCTTGTCGGGGTCGATCGCCCGCCAGCGCCCGCGCCGCCAAACCACAGCGATGGGGTGCGACGTCGCGGCGTCCAGGGCGAGGAAGGCAGGTCCTTCCTCGCGCCACCAGTCGCCGGTCAGAGCGATCTCGCGAAACTGGAAGGGCGTGGCATTGGCGAAGCGCCGGAGGCGCTCGACCAGGGGCGCGCTGCGATCGTCGTCGCCAGGCATCGCAAGGTCGAAGCCCTCGGCTACCCCGATGGCGGCAAGGGCGCCGACCAGGGCATCGCGTTCCGTCGGTGCGGTGCTCGCGGTGGTCGAGATCCGGGCGGCGGCGATGTCGCGCAGACGCTGCAAGGCAAAGGATGCCCGGCCTTCGTCGAGATCCTGCGCGCTCCGTCGGCGTTTGCGCTCCGCCGCCTCGCTCTCCACCAGATGCTCGGCGACCCGGGTGGCGAGATCGAGGGAAAGCTTGCTCGCCACCTCGGCTGAGCAAGTCGCCAGAAGGCACGCCGTGTCGACGGCCTCGACCTCGGCGTCGGCGATCAGCTGGGCACCGATCTGGTCTGCAACCACCAGCATCTTCATGGCGGGCGACGCCGCGCCGCCATCGTGCGGTGAGCTTGCCGGGTAGCGAAGGGCCGGCGCCGCCGTCCTCAGCCAGACGACGTTGCGCGCCGTCAGGATCGCGCCGGCCGCCAGGGACCGCCGCTCGCCCGCCTGCAGGCGTATCGCCTCGCCGGTGCTGCGGGGCAAGCCGGCACAGCTCAGCAGCGCCGCGTACCACGCCGTGACCGCCGCCGCGTCGAGCGGCTCGCCGGTGAGCTCCGGCGAGACGGCCGAAGAGATCCGATCGACCAGCATGAACACGACGCCGGGCGCCGTCAGCGCGAAGACGGCCGCGCCGGCCGGAAGATCGGCCAGGAAGCGCCGCTGCCCCGCCTTGCCTTCGGAATCGACGACGACGCCGTAGAGCCGCGCCGGTCTCGCCAGCCTGGCGGGCGCCGCCAATCGGTCGAGGCCGATGGAGGCGCCGCCGCCACCCCGGCCATCGACCATCGTCATGTCAGCGCTTCCTCGATGCTGATCAGGCGTGCATAGGGTCCGGCCGCCGCCAGCAGGCTGGCGTGCGTGCCACGCTCGACCACCTTGCCGCGCTCCAGCACGATGATCTCGTCGCAGTCGCGGATCGTGCTGAGCCGGTGCGCGACCAGGATGCACGTCATGCCGCGGCGCCGGACGGCCTGCAGGATCTCGTTCTCGCTTATCGTGTCCAGCGCGCTGGTCGCCTCGTCGAGCACCAGGACGGCCGGTTCCTGGACCAGAGCGCGGGCGATCTCGATGCGCTGGCGCTGGCCGCCGTTGAGGTTTCGCCCGTCCTCCTCGACCACGGCGTCGACATTGCCCGGCAGGGCCTGCACGATCTCGGTGAGGCCGACATCGTCGATCGCCGCGAGCAGCCGGGCCTGCGGCACGGTCGAGTCCCACATGGTGATGTTCTCGCGCAGGGTCCCGCGGAACAGATGGATGTCCTGGTCGACCGACCCCACGAGCCGCGACAGGTTCCCGCGCCCCCATTCGGCGAGGGAGTGGCCGTCGATGCGCACCTCGCCGGCCGTCGGCTCGTGCAGGCCGGTGACGAGCTTGCCCAGCGTCGACTTGCCGCTGCCCGAGTCGCCGACGAGCGCGACCCATTGGCCGGGCGCCACGGTGAGCGAGAAGTTCTCGATGAGGGGCGGCTCGAGCGGGCTGTAGCCGAAGGCGATACCGGTCATCGCCAGGCGTCCGGCCGCGCGCGCCTCCAGCGCCGGCCGCGGCGTGCTCGGGAAGCGCCAGTCGCGACGATAGTGCAGCACATCGTCGAGCCGCGCGAGGTCGGCCGATGCCTGCTGAACCTTGCTGGCAACACCGATCATCTGCTGCACCGGCAGCGCGAAGCTGACCAGCAACCCCTGAAACGCCACCAGCGTGCCGACCGAGATCTCGCCGTCGATGACGAGCAGGGCGCCGACCCCGAGGACCGCCGCCCCGGTCAGGCTGGAGACGATCGGAGGCACGAGGTTGGTGATCTGCTGATAGACGGTGAGTCGCTGGCCGGCGTTGATGGCGCGGGCGTGGTAGCCCGACCATTTGGCGAAGAAGTCGCCTTCGCCGCCGGTGGCCTTGAGCGACTCGATGGATTGCAGGCCGACGATCGATGCCGAGTACAGCTTGCCGCCCTCGGTCAGCAGGCGCAGCGCCAGGTCCTTCAGCGGCCGGCTGACCAGGCGCAGCGCGACGATGTTGACGACGGCGCCGCCGATCGCGATCGATGCCAGGGTGACGTCGTAGAATGCCATGGCGATTCCCAGGAAGGTCGCCGTCAGGCAGTTCGCCGCCGCATTGCCGAAATCGTTCGCCAGCAGCGTCGCCACGCGGTCGTTGGCCTCGACGCGGTTGACCAGGTCGCCGGCAAAGCGCTGCCCGAAGAACTCGATGGGAAGGCGCAGCAGGTGCCAGACGAACAGCGCCGACTGCTCGAGCGCCAGCCGGAGCTCGATCCGCAGCAGCGTCAGCTGCTGGATCGCCGCCAGAACGACGTTCAGGGCGAACGTGAGCGCGAGGCCGATCAGCAGAGGGCCCAGCCAGCCCTCGAACCGATTGACCAGGATGTCGTCGACGAAGACCCGGGTCATGCCCGGGAGGATCAGGCCGGGAATCACCAGCATCAGGCCGATCCAGGCCACGAAGGCGAGGGCCGGCTCGAAGCCGCGCAAGCGAACGGCAAGCCGCGCGAGCAGGCCGGTCGCGGAACCGCCGCGCGAGAAGCTGTCGCCCGGATGGAACTCGAGCACGACGCCGGTGAAGCTCTCGTCGAACTCGCGCCGCGAGACGCTGCGCGGACCCTGGGCCGGATCGTTGAGATAGACCTTGCTGCGCGACGCGCCTTCGACCACGACGAAATGGTTGAGGTTCCAGAACACGATCACCGGGAACGGGCCGGCGAGAACCTCGTCGACCTCGCGGCGAAAGCCCTTGGCCTCGAGCCCGTAGGTGCGGGCGGCACGCACGATGCTGCCCGCCCGGCTGCCGTCACGCGAGACGCCGCAGACGCCGCGCAGCTCCTCGAGCGGCACGCGCCGGCCGAAGTGGCCGAGCACGATGGCGAGCGCGGCGGCGCCGCATTCGAGCCGCTCCATCTGCAGGACGGTTGGCGTGCGCACGCGCCGGCCGGCTCCGAGCAGCCCGGCTCCGATCATCCTTCGAGGCCGAGCAGCTTGCGCATGGCCGGAATCACGAGCGCGATCGGCTGGCGCCGCGAGACGATGACGTCGACCTCGATCAGCGTACCGCGCGTGATCTTGTAGGGCGGGCCCTTGCCGACCCACCAGGCGAACCCGCTCGGTGTCTCCTTGGTCTCCACCAGGGTGATCCGGGCGAGAACCGGCGCGCCGTCGCTCATCAGGGTCTTCGTCAGGGTCGAGTTGCGCAGGATCGAGTTGACCTCGCGCTCCGAGACGCTGCGCTCCGTGACGGTCTCGATGCGGCCGACCATGGCGCCGTGCTCGGCCCGCCGCACGGTCACGGGATGGACATGGACATCCATGCCGGCCGCCACCCGTTTGCCCATGTCGCCGCCGAACAGCGCGACGACCTGGAACTGCGGCACTTCCGACACCTCGCCGATGGTGGCGATCACCGTGCCGGGCGAGACGACGTCGCCCACCCCGACGCGGAGCTCGTCGATCGTGCCGGCGATCGGCGCCGAGACGGTGGAGCCGACCGCGAGCTCGGCCTGCAGGCGATCGACCTCGGCCTGCACGAGGTCGACGGCGACCTGCGCCTGGCGCCGGCGCTCGGCCAGCGATTCGCGCTTCTGCTGGAGCGCCGATTCGACCTCGATCTTGCGGGCGTTCGCACGAGCGATCGAGAGGATCGTCTGGTCGTACTCCTGCTGCATGTTCACCAGGCTCGAGGCGGTGAGCAGGCCCTTCGTCCTCAGGTCCTCGAAGCCCGACAGCAGTTTCGAGAGCCGCTCGACGCGCGCCTTGGCCGCAGCCATCTCCTGGTCGATCGCCTCCTGCTGGCGCCGGGCGATGTCCTCGTCCTTGACCAGGATCGCGGAATCGGCCGCAGTCAATCGGGCGAGGTTCTCCTGCACCGCCGCGAGGCGCGTTGCTGCACCCTTGAGCTGGGCGCTGAGCGATGCCTGCTGAACCTTGGCGATGACGGCGCCGGCGCCGACATGATCGCCCTGCTTGACGAGGACCTCGGTGATCGGGCCCGAGGTTACCGGCTCGACGGCGAACGACCCCTTGCCGTCCGAGAGCAGGATGCCGCGGCCGCTGGTGCGTGTCGGGATCGATCCGTAGATGGCCCACACCAGGGCGGCCACGATGATCGCGGCAGCACCCAGCGCCATCAGCAGCATGACCGGCGGAATCAGTCGGATGCGCTCGTCGAGCTGCTCGGGCGAGTTCAGCCGCTTGAGCACGGCGTCCCGAAACACCGAGCCCTGTTCCGACGGGGCCTTGCCCTGCTCGGTGGTGGTCACCTTACTCGCTCCCCGCCCGGACCTCCTGCCGGAACCAAGACATTAACCCTGCAACCGTCCGGGGAGAAGCCTGCTCGTTGCCATCCTGTCGATGACGGGCTTTCTCATTGCCGGGCGTGATGCGGGCGGGATGCTCGACGCGCCACAGTGCGAGATCGAGACACCGTCATTCGTCGGGGCCACAGGCACCCGCGAGGTCGGGGCGGCAACCATTCACGACGCCCTGCCGAGCGATCGAAGCGCCGCGGATGCAACGTCTCCGCGCCTCGCGGCGTTGGACTCGGTTTGGAGGTTGCAGTCGGTCGGTCGAACCGGCATGCCCCGACATGAGGAGGTAGCTCCATGGTCTATGTCGAAGGATTCATCGTCGCGGTGCCGGCCGCCAACAAGGAGGCCTATCGCAAGCACGCCATCGAGGCCGTGCCGTACTTCAAGGGACTCGGCGCGACTCGCCTGGTCGAGTGCTGGGGCGACGACGTGCCCGACGGCAAGCTCACCGACTTCAGGCGCGCGGTGAAGGCCAGGCCCGACGAGGTCGTCCTGTTCTCGTGGGTCGAGTATCCCAGCAAGCAGGTCCGCGATGCGGCCAACGAGAAGATGAAGGTCGAGGCCAAGGACCACGACATGGCGTCGATGCCGTTCGATGGCCAGCGCATGGTCTATGGCGGCTTCTCCGTGCTGGTCGAGGACGGCGGCATCGGCAAGCCCGGGTACGTCGACGGCACGGTGTTGCCCATCCCTGCCGGCAGGAAGGACGCGTTCCGCGCCTGGGCGGCCAAGGCGGCCGCCGCGCTCGAGGAGCATGGCGCGGTGCGCGTCGTCGATGCCTGGGGCGACGACGTTCCCGACGGCAAGGTCACCGACTTCAAGGGCGCCGTGCAGGCGACCACCGACGAGAAGGTCGCCTACTGCTGGGTGGAGTGGCCGTCCAAGGACGTGCGCGACAAGGGCTGGGAAAAGCTCATGGCCGACCCGCGCATGCACCCGGACGGGAACGAGCCCCTGTTCGACGGCAAGCGCATGATCTACGGCGGCTTCGCGCCGATCGTGGATCTGTAGCCGCACCGTCGTCACGCCGCAGAACTGGAAGCAGTTCCTCAAGTCGATGCAGCTTGAGACACACCGGACCGCGAGCGCTTGCCCTTCGGCAAGCCGAAGGGCAAGCGCTCGCGGTCCGGCTCGGTGGAGCCGATTACCGCCGGTTGCGGCGCAGGTCCTCCTCGTCCTTCCACATCAGGAATTGGGGGCCGAGATCGGCGATCCTGGGGGCGCCCATCTGCGCCAGGCTGATGTCGATCTCGCGGCGGAAGATGCCGAGTGCCTTGGCGGCGCCCGGGATGCCGCCCGCGGCGACGCCATAGAGTGTCGGCCGGCCGACGAACACGAACTTCGCGCCCATGCAGATCGCAATCAGCGCATCGAGCCCGCGACGGACGCCGCCATCGAGCATCAGGGTCATCTTGTCGCCGACTGCGGCGTTGATCGCCGGCAGCACCTCGAGCGGCGACGGCGCGTTGTCCAGCTGGCGGGCGCCGTGGTTCGACACCATGAGGCCGTCGACGCCGAGCGACTGGGCGCGAATGGCATCGTCGGGATGCATGATGCCCTTCAGCACGAAGTTGCCCTTCCAGAGCTCGCGATAGCGCTCGACGTGCTTCCAGGTCATCGGCGCGCGGTTCTGCTGGGCGACCAGATCGGCGATCTGCTCGGCATTGGCGTTGGCGCCGGCGTACTTCGCCCAATTATCGAAGTAGGGCGTGCCGTGCTTCATCCATTCCATCATCCAGGCCGGATGCGTCAGGGCCTCGAACTTGGTCTTCCAGGTGAGCTTGAGCGGCCGGCCCCAGCCGTTGCGCGTGTTGCGTTCGCGGTTGGACCCTTCCGGCACGTCGACGGTGAAGACGAGCGTGCGCAGGCCGGCGTCGCCGGCGCGCTTGATCATGTCCTCCGAGATCGACTGGTTCTTGGCCGAGTAGAGCTGGTACCAGCCATGGTCGGGGGCGAGCTTGCCGAGGTCCTCGATCGAGCCGGTGCTCGAGCCCGACATGATGAAGGGCACGTTGGCATCGCGCGCCGCCTCGGCCAGCATCAGGTCGGCGCCGCGGCGGAACAGCCCGGCGATGCCGGTCGGCGCGATGCCGATCGGGCTCGAGTAGGTGCGGCCGAACAGGGTCGTCGACTGGTCACGCGTGGTGACGTCGACGAGGTAGCGCGGGACGATGCGGGCATTGCGGAACGCCTGCTCGTTGGTGGCCAGCCCGACCTCGTCGTCGGTGCCGCCCTCGATGAAATCATAGGCGACCTTGGGCAGCCGCTTCTTCGCGAGCTTGCGCAGATCGTCGATATTGACCACGCCATCCATCGCTTCGCTCCCCTTCCGGCCACGCGAGGCCGGAGACTTGGATTTTGACCGTCTTTGCCGTCACGAGCCAGCAATGATAGCGTCATGATCGATCGCACAGTCGAGGAAAACGCCAGATGGAGCTGACCCCTCAACAGGTCGAGCAGTTCGACCGCGACGGATTCCTTATCTTCCCCGACCTGTTTTCGCGGGCCGAGGTCGCCGTTCTGCGGCGCGAGGTGGCACGCCTCAGCCAGGTCGCGGGCGAGGAGGTGGTGCGCGAGCACACCGGCGCCGTCCGCACCATCTTCCGCTGCCACGAGCAGGATGGCGCGACCCGCTCGGCGCCGTTCCGCGCCCTCGTCCACACGCCGCGCCTGCTGCGCCCGGTCCAGCAGGCCCTGAAGGACGATGCCGTCTACGTCTACCACACCAAGATCAACACCAAGCCTGCTATCGAGGGCACGGTCTGGCAGTGGCACCAGGATTACGGCTCGTGGAAGCGCGACGGCTGCGCGCGGCCCGACATGGCGACCTTCAACCTGATGATGACCGACACGACCGAGATGGGCGGCGCGCTCTACATCATCCCGGGCAGCCACAGGCTCGGCCGCATCGAGCCGGTCTACGACGAGCAGACCTCCTACAAGTTCTGGGCGATGCCCCGGCAGCGCATGATCGAGATCCTCGAGACCTCGCCCGAGCCGGTCGCCGTCACGGGCCGCGCCGGCACCTGCGTGCTGTTCCATTGCAACACGCTGCACGCCTCCGGCCACAACCTCTCGGCCGAGGATCGCTGGCACATCTACGTCTCCTGCAACACGGTGGCCAACAGGCCCGCCCTTGGTCCCGACCCGCGGCCCGACTGGGTCGTGTCGCGCAACTGGAAGCCGCTGCAGATCGAGGACGACCAGGGCGTGCTGAAGGCGGCCTGATCCGCTGCCGTGACCCTGATCCTGCACCACTACGATTTCTCGAACTTCGCCGAGAAGGCGCGCCTGATGCTGGGCTTCAAGGGCCTGGCCTGGCAGGGCGTCGAGATCCCGCCGATCCTGCCCAAGCCCAAGCTCGTGCCGCTGACCGGCGGCTATCGTCGTACCCCGGTGCTGCAGGACGGCGCCGACGTGTGGTGCGACACCAACCTGATCGCGCGCGAGCTCGAGCGCCGCGTACCCGTGCCCACCCTGTTCCCCGCCGCAACCGCCGGCACCGCCAATGCCATAGCCTGGTGGGCCGAGCAGCAGTTCATGCGGCCGGTGGCGCTGTTCGTGTCGGGCATCAACGCCGACCACATGCCGGCCGGCCTGCATTCCGATCGTGCCCGCCTGCACGGCCTGCCCGAGCCCTCGATCGAGGCGGTGCGCAAGGCGGCGATCCGCAACCGCAACCTCGTGCGCCCGCAGATCAAATGGCTCGCCGACATGCTGCAGGACGGGCGGCGCCACCTGCTGGGCGCCGAGCCGTGCATCGCCGACTTCGCCGCCTACCACGTGGTCTGGTTCTTCCGTGGCCGCCACATCGATTGCCGCGGCGAGCTCGAGCCCTACCCGCGCCTGCTCGCCTGGCGCGACCGCATGGAAGCAATCGGCCACGGCCAGCGCACCGACATCGATGCCGACCACGCGCTCGCCATCGCGCGCGACTCGACTCCGGCCGCGCCGCGTCCCTCCGATCCGCAGGACGGCGACCCGCGGCCCGGCGAGCGCGCCCGCGTGCGGCCCGGCGACAACGCCAGGGACTGGATCGAGGGCGAGGTGCGGTTCGTCGATGCGAACGAGATCGCCCTCGCCCACCACGACCCGCTGGTCGGCGAGATGGTCGTGCACTTCCCGCGCCTCGGCTACGACTGGCGTCGCATCTGAGGCGGAGCTCATTCATCGGACTCGGTTGGCCAGGGCATTCGCCTATGGAAAGAAACGTCATCCCGAGCGAAGCCGCTCTCAGAGCAGCGCAGTCGAGGGACCCTTCTTGCCGATGCTGCAAGAAGAAAGGTCCCTCCACTACGCCTCGCTTCGCTCGGCTTCGGTCGGGATGACGGCATTTTTTCCATGTCCGAACGCCCTCCTGAGTTGGTTATCACGACGAACATCCGTGTTCATCCGTGTTCATCTGTGGCTTTCTCATTGGCGAGTAGCGGCCACTGCACGCCTATTCGTCCGGCGTGGCGCCCACCGGTGACCGACCGGCCCGCCCCTGGAACCGCGCGATGCCGAGGCCGTCGATCGGCACGTTGGTGCGGCCGGTGGCGACCAGCTCGGCCATCATCGCGCCGGTGCCCGGCCCGAGCTGGAAGCCGTGCGCCGAGAAGCCGAACTGGTGGTAGACGCCCTCGCTGGTCGAGCTCGGCCCGATCACCGGGATGTCGTCGGGCATGCGCGCCTCGATGCCCGCCCAGGCGCGCACGATGGTGGCCGCGCGCATCACCGGGAACAGCTCCCACACCGTGCGCGCGCTGATCGCGAGCTTCGACCAGTCGAGCACGCTGCGATTCTCGTCGCGCAAGGGCTCGGCGAGATGGCCGCCGCCGATCACCACGGTGCCGTTCTCCAGCTGCTTGAAGGAGAGCTTTCGCCCGCGCAGGATCACCACCGGCTCGATGAAGGCGGGCAGCCGGCTGGTCACCATCAGCATCGGCGCGATGACCTCGAGCGGCACCGGCTCGCCGAGCTGCGCGGCAATCCGGTCGGCCCACGCGCCGGCGGCGTTCACCACCCTGGGTGCCTCGAGGGTGCCGGCGCTGGTCTCGACCCGCCACACCGACCCAGCGCGCGCGAGACCGGTCACGGTCACGCCCTCCATCACCTCGACACCGCGCTCGACGGCGCGGCGGCGGAATGCCTGCGTGGCACGGAACGGATCGGCGGCGCCGTCGCGGCGCGACACCACGCCGCCCGGGCAATGGTCCGACACCGCCGGCACGAGCCCCTTCAGCTCCTCGCGCCCGATCAGCTCCTCGTGGGTGAAACCCTTGAGGCGCAGCTCGTCGACGCGGGCGCGAAAGCCCGCGAGCTCCTCCTCGCTCTCCGCCACCAGCACCGTGCCATGACTGGAGAACCCGCAATCGTCGCCGACCAGATCCTCGATCCGCTCCCACAATTCCATCGAGGAGATCGACAGCGGGATCTCGGCGATGTGGCGCGCCAGCTGGCGCACGCCGCCGGCATTGACGCCCGAGGCGTGACGGCCGGCGTAGTCCTTCTCGACCAGGATCGGCTTCAGCCCGCGCAACGCCAGGTGCAGCGCCGTCGAGCAGCCATGGATGCCGCCGCCGATCACCACGACGTCGGCGGTTCGAGCCATCGTCAGCGCTCCACGGCCTTGCGCTCGGCGGCGCTGATCGGCAGCGAGGCGAGCTCGGCCAGCGTGATCGGCTTCACCGGCGGGCGCAGCCGATAGTAGCCGACCTCGGCCGGCGTGGATTCGCGGGTCTCTGCGATCAGCTCCGTTACGGTGAGGCCGCACAGCCGGCCCTGGCACGGGCCCATGCCGCAGCGCAGGAAGGCCTTCATCTGGTTCGGACCCTCGCAGCCCAGCCGCGCCGTGTCGCGCACCTGGCGTGCCGTGACCTCCTCGCAACGGCAGACCAGCGTGTCGCCGTCGGGCCGCCGGAAGGCATCGGCCGGACGGTTCAGCCAGTCGAGGAAGGCACGGCCCATCTCCTCGCGCTGCAGGCGCTGGCGTGCTGCCTGCGGGTCCGGAATCGAGGCCTCGGGCCGCAGCGCGCGCACCGCCGCCAGGGCGGCGATCCGGCCGCGCTGGGCCGCCGCCGTTCCGCCGGCGATT
>JALHMO010000040.1 GCA_022844015.1 Reyranella sp.
GTGGGAGCGCCCAACTCCTGTGGCCAATTTTTTGTGATTCCACATCCCATGAGCGCCACTGGAGTGGCGCGCTCCCAGCGCATTTTCATAGGAGTTCCCCACCGGCCCGAGGGCCGACCCGCCGTGTCAAGAAACTGGCGGCAAGCCGCCAGTTTCTTACTAGGAAAGATGAGCGCCACGTCGGCGGAGATTACTCCTTCGCTCTTGATGATCGCGTGAGCGGGCCGCCTTGCGGTCCGTCGCGGGATCGACGAAGCGCAGCGGCAACGTCCATGCTCATTTGACTCGGTCGTTTGCGCCCCGGCACAGTGGATCGCATGGCCCTTTCTCTTCTTCTCACCGGCGATTCGATCCTGCAGCGCCGATTGAACAGCCACGACGACGCCGAGCTGAGGCCGCTGTTCGAGAAGGTACGCGCAGCCGACGTCGCCTTCACCAATCTCGAGGGGCTCGCCAACGACTACCGCGGCGATCCGGCGCTCGAGAGCGGTGGGTCGCATTTCGGCGCGCCGGCCTGGGTGCTGGACGAGCTGGCCGCGGCAGGCTTCGATCTGTTCGCGACCGCCACGAATCACGCGCTCGACTACTCGATCTCGGGCCTCGTGCACACGATCGAGGCGCTCGAGGCGCGCGGGCTTTCGTTCGCGGGAGTCGGCCGTAACCTCGAGGATGCACGGCGGCCCTGCTATCACTCCGCGCCCGCCGGGACGGTGGCGATGATCTCCTGCTGCTCGACCTTCGCCAAGGGCAACGAGGCGGGCGCGCAGCGGCCCGACCTGCCGGGGCGTCCCGGCCTCAACCCGCTGCATGTCGAGACGGTGCACGAGGTCACCGAGCAGCAGCTGACGGTGCTGCGCGAGGTTGCCGACCAGCTCGGCCTCGAGGGCGAACGCCAGCAGAAGATCAAGTCCGGCTTCGCCTTCCCGCTCGCCGATCCCGCGCTGTTCCCGATCGGCGAGCTCAAGTTCAGGTCGGCCAACCGGGCGCAGGTTCGCACGACGCCCAATGCCCGGGACGTCGCGGCCATGGTGCGCTGGGTCCACGAGGCACGCGGGCTCGCCGACCTCGTGCTGGTGAGCCTGCACGCGCACGAGCAGCTCGGCGACAAGGAGATGCCGGCCGAGTTCATCGGCGCCTTCGCGCGCGCGATGATCGACGCCGGCGCCGATCTCGTCGTCGGCCATGGCCCGCATCTGCTGCGCGGGCTCGAGCTCTACGAGGGCAAGCCGATCTTCTACAGCCTGGGCAACTTCATCGGCCAGAACGAGCTGGTGGCGAAGATTCCGGCCGACGGCTACGAGCGCTTCCGCGCCGAGCCCGATCTCACGCCTGGGCAGGTCTACCAGAAGCGCACGCAGGGCGATCGGGCGGGCTTCCCCGCCGACCGCCGCTACTGGGAGTCGATCGTGCCCACGCTGGGCTACCAGGGCGGCCCCGACGGGCGCCTGACGCTCGGCTCCATCGAGCTGACGCCGATCTCGCTCGGCTGGAAGGACGCCCGCCATCGCCGCGGCCGCCCGCGCCTCGCCACGGGCGAGGAGGCTGGCGCCATCCTCGAGCGCTTCGCCCGGCTTTCGCGGCCTTTCGGCACCGAGCTTTGCGACGGCGGACGGGCAGTCAGGCTGGATTGAGGTGCACGGGGGCATCCCGGCACAGGCGCCGATCGGCCGCCGACGTAGGACGCGGAGAAGGCAATGACGAGAACGATCAGCGGCAACTGGAACGAGGCGCCCGGAGCCGTCACCCTGATCGACGCTCATCACCATCTCTGGGACCTGAAGGCGAACCGCTACCCCTTCCTGACCGACGCGCCGGAGCCGCACTTCTTCCTGGGCGCATACGACGCGATCCGGCGCGACTACCTTCCGGAAGACTATCTGCGCGACTCGCGCGCGCACAACGTGCTGACGACGGTGCACTGCGAAGCCGAGATGGATCGCACCCGCCAGGTTGCCGAGACGCAGTGGCTGACCGAGATCAACCGGCGCCACGGCTTTCCCGGCGCCATCGTCGGCCACGCGTGGTTCCACACCGGGAATGCCGAGGAGATCATCGCGGCGCAGGCGCAGTTTCCCCTGATGCGGGGAATCCGCTCGAAGCCGGTCACGTCCCCTCGCCCCGATGCCATGACGCCGGGGGCGCCCGGCACGATGCAGGACGACAAGTGGCTGCGCGGCTTCGCCCTGCTCGAGAAGTACGGGCTGTCCTGGGATCTTCGCGTGCCCTACTGGCACCTCGCCGAGGCGGCCGAGGTTGCGCGCCAGTTCCCGCGCACGCCGATCATGCTCAACCATACCGGCTTTCCCTGGGACCGCAGCGAGGACGGCCTCGCGGCCTGGCGCCGGGGCATGCAGGCGGTCGCACGGCAGCCCAATGTCCACGTCAAGGTCTCCGAGCTCGGCCTCAAGGACGCTGCCTGGACCTACGAGTCGAACCGTCGCGTCGTCCTGGAAGCGATCGCGATCTTCGGCATCGAGCGATGCATCTTCGCGAGCAACTTTCCGGTCGCCGGCCTCAGGATCGACTACGACACCCTCGTCCGGTCCATCGACCGCATGCTCGCCGGCCACTCGCAGCCCGACCGGGACCGCTTCTTCTGGAAGAATGCCGCGTCCTTCTACCGGCTTTCGGCTTGAAGAATCACAGGCGCGTCGTCCATATCCACGGCCGACGTGACGATGGCATCCCTCACATCCGACCGGGGAGGTAACTCTTGGTGGCTTCCGTCCAGGCGCGCATCGCCGGAGAGCTCGGGGTCAGGGAACAGCAGGTCCAGGCCGCGGTCGACCTGCTCGACGGCGGGTCGACCGTGCCCTTCATCGCGCGGTACCGCAAGGAAGCCACGGGCTCTCTCGATGATGCGCAGCTTCGCACGCTCGAGGAGCGGCTGCGCTACCTGCGCGAGCTGGAAGCGCGGCGCAAGGTCATCCTCGAGTCCGTCCGCGAGCAGGGGAAGCTCGACGCGACGCTCGAGGCGGCCATCATGGCTGCCGACAGCAAGGGTCGCCTCGAGGACATCTATCTTCCGTACAAGCCCAGGCGTCGCACGAAGGCCCAGATCGCCAGGGAAGCCGGGCTGGAGCCGCTCGCGGACCTGCTGCTGAGGGAGCCGCAAGCCGAGCCCGCCGTCAGCGCAGAACCCTTTGTCTCGCCCGACAGCAATGTCGCCGACGTGGCGGCGGCGCTCGACGGAGCACGCGCCATCCTGACGGAACGCTTCGCCGAGAACGCCGACCTGATCGGCGCCCTGCGCGAGGAATTCCGGACGAACGGCCGCCTCGCTTCCAGGGTTCGCGAGGGCAAGAGCGAGGCGGGCGCCAAGTTCAGCGACTATTTCGACTTCTCGGAAGCCCTCGCCAGGATGCCGTCGCACCGGGTGCTGGCGCTGTTCCGCGGCGAGCGCGAGGAAATCCTCGACCTGACGATGGAGCCGGACGATCCCGCGACACGTCCTCCCGCGACGCAGGGTGCCGTCAGCGCGTACGAGCTGCGCATCATGCGGGCCTGCGGCATCGCCGACCGGGGACGGCCGGGCGACAGATGGCTCGTCGAGACCGTGCGCTGGGCGTGGCGCACCAAGATCATCGTCATGCTGTCGGTCGACCTCCGGCTGCGCCTGTGGACCGCGGCCGAGGAGGAAGCGGTGCGCGTGTTCGCCGCCAACCTGCGCGACCTGCTGCTCGCCGCTCCGGCCGGCGCGCGGCCGACGCTCGGGCTCGATCCCGGCTTTCGAACCGGCGTGAAGGTCGCGGTGGTCGACGCCACCGGCAAGGTGTTGGCGACCAGTACGATCTACCCGCACGAGCCGCAGCGGCGCTGGGACGAGGCGCTCGCCGTGCTGGCGAGGCTCGTGCGCGAGCACAAGGTGGAGCTGATCGCGATCGGCAACGGCACCGCCTCGCGCGAGACCGACAAGCTCGCGAGCGAGCTCGTGAAGGGGCTGGCGGAGGACAAGCTGCACAAGGTCGTCGTGTCGGAAGCCGGTGCGTCGGTCTATTCGGCGTCGGCCTATGCGTCGGAGGAGCTGCCCGGCCTCGACGTGACCTTGCGCGGCGCGGTGTCGATCGGGCGCCGGCTGCAGGATCCCCTCGCCGAGCTGGTCAAGATCGACCCCAAGTCGATCGGCGTCGGCCAGTACCAGCACGATCTCAGCGAGTTCAAGCTGTCACGCTCGCTCGATGCCGTTGTCGAGGATTGCGTCAACGGCGTGGGCGTCGACCTGAACACGGCGTCGGCGCCTCTGCTCGCGCGTGTGTCGGGCATCGGCCCGTCATTGGCCCAGGGTATCGTCTCCCATCGCGACACCCACGGTGCTTTCCGCTCGCGCAAGGCATTGAAGAATGTGCCCCGGCTCGGTCCCAAGGCGTTCGAGCAGTGCGCCGGTTTCCTGCGGATCGCCGACGGCGACGATCCGCTCGACGCCTCCGGCGTGCACCCCGAAGCCTATCCGGTGGTGCGCCG
Organism: Reyranella sp.; assembly: GCA_022844015.1. Classification (GTDB taxonomy): domain Bacteria; phylum Pseudomonadota; class Alphaproteobacteria; order Reyranellales; family Reyranellaceae; genus Reyranella. Next base: position 4,462 of record JALHMO010000040.1, read on the forward strand.
GATCATGACGGCGACCGGGAGCAGGATCGACGCCCTGATCGGCAATGCCCCCGTCCTGCGGGCGCTGTCGCCGAATGCGTTCGTCGACGACAGGTTCGGCCTGCCCACCGTCACCGACATCCTGCGCGAGCTGGAGAAGCCGGGGCGCGATCCGCGTCCGGCCTTCAGGACGGCCGAGTTCAAGGCCGGCGTCGAGACGCTCGCCGATCTCGCGCCGGGCATGGTGCTCGAGGGCGTCGTCACCAATGTCGCCGCGTTCGGAGCCTTCGTCGATGTCGGCGTCCACCAGGACGGGCTCGTGCACGTGTCGGCGATGTCGAGGAGCTTCGTGAAGGACCCGCGCGCCGTGGTGAAGCCGGGCGATATCGTGCGCGTGAAGGTCCTCGACGTCGACAAGCCGCGCAAGCGCATCAGCCTCTCCCTGCGACTCGACGACCCGGCCGGCAGCCAACCGGCGCGCCCGGCACGCGCCGACGGCAGCGGCCCGCCGCGTCGCGATCAGGCGCACATGCAGCCCGCCAAGGCCGGTTCCCCGGGGAGCGCAATGGCCGATGCCTTGCGCCGGGCCGGCCTCGGCCCGCGCAACGGAGGGCGCTGAGCGGCTGCGCGTGGGCCGCCGGCTGCTCCTCCGGCACTGGCGTACGCATAGGCGCCAGCTTCAGAACTCCTGACATAGCCTATGTCAGGAGTACTGAACTTTTCGGTTCGCCCTCCCCGGCTTCGCTGCCACGGCGTGGACACACCTCTGTCCTCCCCCGTCTTACGGGCAGGGCATTGGCATATGGGCGCGTTTTCATTCTCCTCCCCAGCGAAGCTGGGGAGGTGCCCCCGTAACCGGGGGCGGAGGGGTCATGGGCCCCAGTCCTGCTGCTCATGACCCCGTCGCGTATGACGCGACACCTAGTAAGAAACTGGCGGCTTGCCGCCAGTTTCTTGGCACGGCGGGTCGGCCCTCGGGCCGGTGGGGAACTCCTATGAAAATGCGCTGGGAGCGCGCCACTGGTGGCGGAGTAAACTCCGCCAAAGTGGCGCTCATGGGATGTGGAATCACAAGAAGAGCGCCACTGGAGTGGCGCGCTCCCAGCCATGAGCTTCCCTCTCGCAGCGCCACCATTTTCTCAGCATCGTGGTGCGCGCCGGCGTGCTGGGGGTCTCCCCAGCGGAGCTGGGGAGGAGAGCCGCAAAGTTGGCGCCACTGAAGTGGCGCGCTCCCGGCGCACGGGCACCACTCGGGCCGAAGTCTACCTCGCCGCCGAGGCCCGGAATCCTTCAGTCGCGGCGTCGACTGCCGTCTCGGCACCGATCGCGTCCACGTCGAAGGGCGTGGTCTGGTAAATCTCGTTGATCCAGTTGCCGAACAGCAGATGGCCGTGGTTGCGCCAGCGGTTTTGGGGACGGAGCGCCGGATCGTCTGACGGGAAGTAGTTCCTGGGCAACTGGCTGGCGCCGTCGCGCTCGTACTCCTTGGCCAAGGTTCTCGTGTCGTACTCGAGATGGTTGAACATGTGCAGCATGCGGCGGCGCGGATCGTCGATGAGGCAGAGGCCGCTTTCAGGGCTCTCCGCGAGGATCGTGAGCCCGGCAGCCGCCTCGACATCCGCCCTGACGTTCTCGGTCCAGCGCGAGACGGGAACATCGAACACATCGGCGAACCCACGCAGGTAGGGCGACTGGGGAACGAGATTGCGATGCGCGAACACGCCGAAGGCCTTGCACGGCAGCTCGTGCTTGGGCGTCCCGTGGAAGTGGTAGAGGGCAGCCTGGCCCGCCCAGCAGAGCGTCAGGCAGCGATGGACGTTCGTTTGCGTCCAGTCGAGGATCGACCGGAACTCGGGCCAGTAACTCACCTGCTCGAACGCCAGCCGCTCGACCGGGGCGCCGGTGATGATGAAGCCGTCGTAGCGGTTGATGGCGACGTCGCTCCATGGCCGATAGAAGGTCGCCATATGGTCGGCCGAGGTGTTTCGGGCGACATGATCGGTGATCCGCACGAGCGTCAGCTCGATCTGCAGGGGTGTCGCCGCAAGCAACCGGGCGAGCTGCGTCTCGGTGCTGATCTTGTCCGGCATGAGATTGAGCAGCCCGATCCGCAGCGGCCGGATGTCCTGCCGGATCGCATCCTTTTCCCGCATCACCGCGACACCCTCCGCTTCCAGGATCCGGCGAGCGGGCAATGTGTCGGGAATCTTGATAGGCACTTTGCGTCGTCCTTCCTCCGGGTCGACGCACGCAGCCTGGTCCGCTCGATTGCCGGCTCGGGGCACATCCTCCTGCGGAGTGCCCCCTTGCCCGGATCGGCCGGTTGGCCTTGGGCGTCGCCCCAACTCTCGATGCGGGAGGGTTTTAGGTCCGGGCCGCGTCTCTGGCAATGGCGAGCATCCATACCTTGATCGCATCATTGCGGTTCAGTCTTGCCGTGGTACGCCCTCAACCCCGTCAGGCAGCGGGCGGTTCCCGTCGTCGGACTCGGTGGCGCAGTGGGCCGAATAGTGCACCGCATGACAGCAGGCCGAGTGATCTGACGGGATGGCCGGCCATGCCGGATGGCATCGCCGACACGCCCATGATCGTGGCTAATTGCTGATCCGCAGCGGCGGCAGGTTGGCAGGTCGTGCCGCCAGCGCGGCCTTGATCCCATCGCCTGTCACGGCGGATTTGCCGCTGCGGACTGCGGTGAGTACCGGGAAACTCGCCAGCCTGAGCAAGCCGGCGTCGGTCAGCTTGGTTTCCGTCATTGTAAGGTTGCGAAGCTTCGCCGGGTTCATGTGCGCGACGGCCGCGTCACCCAGGCTGGTTTCTCCTACCCACAAGGTTTCCAGGTTGGGGTGGTCCGCCAAGTGCTTCATGCCATCGTCGGTTATGCCGGTACGATTCAGATAAAGTGTCTTCAGTCGAGAAAGCCGCGCGATCGCGGGCAGAGCTTTGTCGGTGATCCTGTTATGCCAGACATACAAGCTGGTAAGAGAGGTGATGCCGGCCAGATCCTGCACGGTTTCATCGGTGATCTGTGTACCCATCACGCCGAGTGTCGCGAGTTTCCTGGCGGCGGCCAACGCCTTGAAGCAGGTGCCGTTCACCTCGGTCAGATCCAAGGTCAAAGTCTCGAGGTTCGGCGTGCTGGCGAGCAATCCGACCCCGGCGTCGGTGATCGTCTTGACTGCCGCGACGTGCAGCAGGCGAAGCGCCGGATGGCCGGCCAACGCCTTCAGCCCGGCATCGTCGAAGTCGGTGCCACTGAGCGTAAGCGACTGCAATCCCTTCATGGCCGCGAGATGCGGCCCAGATGCCCCGGTCACGTTCTTGATGCCATTGAGCGACAGGACCCTGAGATTACGCGTCGGTGTCAATGCCGCCACGCCGGCATCGCCGACCTTGGAGAATGTGAGGGTCAGGTTCCAGATGGTGGGAGATTTCGCGATTTCCACCATCGCCGCCGGGCTGAGTTGCTCGGCATTGGTGAGATCAAGCGCACCGAGCTTCGGCATTTGCGCGATCATCGCCACATCGGCATCCGTCAGCCGCTTGCCTGCACGCGCGACATTGAGAGCCGCTTCACTATTCACGGTTCCGGCGGTGGCCGGCTGGCCTTTCAACGGAATGCCGAGGTCCACCAGCCGCGCGGCGAGCTTCGCCGCGTCGAATGCCTGCGCCGCAGCCTGGTATGGCACTGTCGGAGCGATGGCGGCGGCAAGCCCGGTAGCGACAAATGCGCGACGTGAGAAGGCGCGTGACATGACGATTCCATTTTCCGAATGACCCGATCTTGTCACAGTCCGTCGACTGGTACATTTCTGACTAGCTCCTGCAGCTGACGACCACAAGCCGGGCCTGCGAACCGCCGGGCACCGATCGCGACGAAGCAACGGCCGGCCACAGGACAGGCCGCCTCAACGTCGGCCGCAGCCACGAGAATGCTCGCCAGCCCGATTGTCACGCCGGGCCAACGCCGTAGGGCTATCGCATAAAATGCGACCGTCTCTCATACGGATCGGAAAACGAGACCTGCGCCGGGCATTGCAACCCGCTCGCGCCAGCGATTAGAGTCCATCCCCTGGACGCGCCGAGGCTCTCTCACGAGGCGAGGCAGCGAACCAGACCGGGAACCTCGAGCAAAGGGTGGGTGGGTCATGGCGACAGAGACAATCCTGTTCCAGGATGATTTTTCGACCAACGGGCGAATGAGCTCGGTGAGCTGGGACTACAACCACTGGTCACAGGAAAACAATCCCTCCTTCATCGGCCAGACGCAGATGCGCCAGGAGCTGCCGTTCCAGCAGGGCGGCATGGCGCGTATCCGGCTGGACACGTGGCTCGACAAGAACGCCTTCCTGGGATCGGAGGCGATCACCATCGACAAGTGGGACGTGCAGAGCGGCGGCCTGGCGTTCGACGGACGCTTCAGATACACGGAAACGCAGGGGGGCATGATCACCGGTTTCTTCACGTATGAGTATTTTCCTGCCGGCTCCAACCGAGCCATTCACGACGAGATCGACTACGAGATCCTGACGACGCAGCTCCACAAGATCTCGACGAACGTCTTCGCGCACGAATCGGCCAACAAGAACCCCCTGTCAGTCGCCGTCGCGGAGAACAGCCTCGCCGCGTTTCAGAACTACCGCATGGAATGGACGCCGAGCGCGGTTCGTTGGCTGATCAATGGCGTTCAGGTCCGGATCGAGACAGACCACATCCCGACCCAGCCGTCGCAGGTCCATTTGAATCTGTGGGGCGTGCCCCAGGGTTGGGGCCCCTCGCCCGGAGATCCCGACGGTCCGCCCATCAGCGACCCGAACTTCACGCCGGCACAACAGGCCTCCGATAACAAGACCTACTTCTTCGACGTCGGCCAGGTGAAGGTGTCGAGGATGTCGAGCGTGTTCGGTGGTGCGGCGGCCGACACGCTCGTTGGCGGGGAGACCCATGACGTCATCGATGGTGCAGCCGGCCACGACATCCTGAATGGCATGGGCGGCGACGACACCCTGATCGGCGCAGCCGGCGACGACACGATCGATGGCGGCGATGGCTCCGACACGGCGATCTATGGCGGCATCAGGTCGAGCTACGGTGTCGGCCATGCCGGCATGTCCACGACCATTGCCGACACGCGCGCCGAAAGCCCGGATGGCATGGACACCCTGAAGAACGTGGAGTGGGTTCAGTTTGCCGACGGCCTCTACTCGCTCGGCACCGACGGCGTCCTGACCCTGGTTCCCCAGACCATCGGCGCCGATCCGGCGCGCACCGAGCTCGTCCTGTTCGGCGACGCCTACACGATCCTCCAGGGCCAATCGCTGACCGTCACCGCCCAGGACAGCGTTCTCTTCAACGACGTCTCCGACGACGGGCTGACGGCTTCCCTGGCCCAGGGGCCAAGCCATGGAACGGTTCAGTTCAACAGCGACGGCACGTTCAGCTACAACCCGAATGCCGGCTTCTCCGGCGTCGACAGCTTCGACTACAGGGCCACCGACATTCACGGTGCGTTCGGCGTCCAGTCGGTCCTGATCCAGGTCGCGCCCACCAAGGTGGGCGCCACGACCACCCTCGATCTGGTCGGCCTCACCCCGGAGCAGGCAATCGCAACCATGTATACCGGCTTTGTCGGCCGGGGTGCCGACGCAGCGGGCTTTACGTTCTGGGTCCAGCAGTATTGGAACGGCATCTTTGCAAACGACATCCCGGGCACGATCCTGGGCATTGCGGGATCGTTCGGCGCCAGCGCCGAGGCGAAGGGCCTGTATCCCTTCCTGGCTCACCCGGCGGGCTCCAGCGATGCCGAGATCGGTGCCTTCGTCAACGAGGTCTACGAGAATCTGTTCAGTCGCACGGCCGACGCGGGCGGCAAGGCGTACTGGACGGGCGAGATCAAGCAGTTGGTGAATGCCGGCCAGGCACCGGGGGCGGTTCTGGCGAACATCATGAGCGGTGCCCAGAATGTCGGCGCCAACCAGGACATCACGACGCTCCTGAACAAGGCCGTCGTCAACGTCGAGTACGCCGTCCAGCAGATCGTCTGGAACATGACCTGGTCGGCGGACCGTGACGGCGCGTCGGCTGCCGAGCTGATGCGCGACGTGACGTCCGACGTCCAGAGCGCTCTCGTGGGCATGCGCGAGGCCGACCTGCTGGTCATCGCACACGCGCCGTAGGGGAAGAGGCGCCCCTTCGGCAGGTGCCGCGACGCTATCGAAACCCGGGGCTTCAGGGTAGTTCTTCGTAGACACATTGGAGCGCGGGCAAGGCACGATGAGCGACCTGACGATCTGGACCTACGATTGGGTGCCCAGAGGCCCGCGTGGGTTCGTGCGCGATCTCCGGCTCCGCTGGGCCTGCGAGGAAGCTGGGCTCGGATACGCGGTGCAAACAGTCCCGTTCGATGGGCGCGAGACCAATCACCTGTCGCACCAGCCGTTCGGCCAGGTTCCCTTCCTGAGCGACGGAGCGCTGGAGATTTTCGAGAGCGGCGCCGGGCTGCTGCATCTGGCCGGCAAGAGCGAGAAGCTGATGCCGCGCGATCCGGCTGGCGAAGCCGAAACAGTCCAATGGGTCATCGCCGCGCTCAACTCGATCGAGATGGTCACCGTGCCCTGGTGGTTCCTCGAGATGTCCGGAGCAAAAGACAACCGTCTTGCCGGCTGGATGGGAAGCCGTCTCGAGCAGCTCGAGAAAGTCGTGGGCGAGCGGGAATGGCTGGCCGCCGGGCGCTTCACGGTTGCCGACCTGCTGATGGCCGATGTGCTGCGCGTCTCGAAGGTCCGCTCCTTCGGCGACCGGCCCGCGACCGATGCCTACGTGACACGCGTGACCAGCCGGCCCGCGTTCAGGAAGGCCCATGCCGATCAGCTGGAGCATTTCGCGGCCGCGGACCGGAGCAGATCGGCCGCCGGCTAGAGCCGGGCGTCAAAGGCAGCGGGCGGCGGGTCGTGAATGGTCGTCGCCGAGGGAACTCGACGCCGCGGCGCGCATTTTGTCCTCGGCATGACCCAACCAATCGAGAACTATGCCCTCATCGGCGACTGCCGGACCGGGGCCCTGGTCGGCCTGGACGGCTCGATCGACTGGCTATGCTGGCCGCGCTTCGATTCCGATGCCTGCTTCGCGGCGCTTTTGGGCGACCCGGACAATGGTCGCTGGTCGCTCGCGCCGTGCGACGATGCGCGGGCCTCGCGCCGCTATCGCGATGGCACGCTCATTCTCGAGACCAGCTTCGCGACGGATTCGGGCCGGGCGACGGTGATCGACTTCATGGTGCCGCACGATCGCGGATCGAAGCTGATCCGAATGGTGCAAGGCGATGCCGGCGAGCTTGCGATGGACATGGAGCTCGTCCTGCGCTTCGGGTACGGCGCGACCATCCCGTGGGTCAGCCGCATGCCCGACGGCGCATTGCGCGCCGTAGCCGGCCCCGACATGACGATTCTTCGCACCCCCGTCGCCGTGCACGGCGAAGGCTTCCGGACCCGCGCCCGCTTCCGGGTGTGCCGCGGAGACACGATCCCGTTCGTGCTCAGCTATGGCGCGTCGCACCTCTCGGCACCGGCACCAGTCGATGCGGACGGAGCATTGCGCATGTGCGAATCCTTCTGGCGCGACTGGACGGCAAATGCCGACCTGGCCGGGCCCCACCGGCAAGCCGTCGAGCGGTCGTTGATCACGCTCAAGGCGCTCACCTATGCGCCCAGCGGCGGCATCGTCGCCGCTCCCACCACATCGCTGCCGGAGCGCATTGGGGGCGTGCGCAACTGGGACTATCGCTACTGCTGGATTCGGGATTCCACCTTCACCCTGCTGGCCTTGATGGATGCCGGCGTGCTCGAGGAAGCGGCGGCGTGGCAGGACTGGCTGCTGCGCGCGGTGGCCGGCGCTCCGGCGAGCATGCAGATCATGTACGGTCTGATGGGCGAGCGCCGGCTGACCGAATGGGAGGCCGACTGGCTGCCGGGCTACGCCAAGTCGCAGCCGGTGCGCATCGGCAACGACGCCTATCGCCAGTTTCAGCTCGACGTCTACGGGGAGCTGATGGACACCTTCGAGCAGGCGCGCAAGGCCGGGCTCGCCGCGACGGACAGCGGCTGGGCGCTGCAACACGCCCTGGTAAGCCACGTGGCCCGACGATGGCGCGAGCCCGACTACGGCATCTGGGAAACCCGCGGCCCAAAGCGGCACTTTACGTTCTCCAAGGTCATGGCCTGGGTGACGTTCGATCGCGCGATCCAGGCCGTCGAGCTGCACGGCCTGCCCGGGCCTCTCGGGAAGTGGCAACGGATTCGCGCGGCGATCCATGACGACGTCTGTACGCACGGGTTCGATCAGCGCGCGAATACCTTCTGTGCCGCCTACGACGCCACCACTCTCGATGCCAGCCTGCTCCTGCTGGCGCAAGTCGGCTTCCTCGAACCAGACGATCCTCGATTCGTCGGCACCATCGAAGCCATCGAGCGCCGCCTCATGGTCGACGGCTTCGTGCTGCGCTACGATACGACCTGCGAGCCGGATGGGCTCGAGCCCGGCGAAGGGGTGTTCCTGGCCTGCAGCTTCTGGCTGGCGGATGCCTATCTGTCCGTCGGACGGCGGGCCGAGGCGGAGGCGCTGTTCGATCGCTTGGCGGGCCTCGGCAACGACCTCGGATTGCTCGCCGAGGAGTACGAACCGGCGGTCGGCCGCCAGGTCGGAAACTTCCCGCAGGCGCTGTCTCATGTCGCCTTGATCAACACGGCCTTCAATCTCACGCGGTCCACGAGACCAGCAGAGCAAAGAGCGAGCACGCACCGCGAGCAGAGCGACAGGATCACGCGGCGGTCCCGCGGCGTGCTGCTGCCTGACGACGGACATCCACGTCAAGCTCGGGGTGCGAGAGCGGCAGAACAGGGCCCGACGCGCGCCATGGTGCAATCGCGACCGATAGCTGCGCACTACGTGATGCATGGCCGAAGGCGCCGTAGCGCTACTTCGGCGCCTCTCCTGCATTGCGCCGGCGATCCTCGTCATCCTTCCTGCTGGCAGCATTGCCTATGCGGACCTCGAACGTATGAAGCAGGCCCAAGACTACTACGACCAGGATTGTGCCGAAGCCCGCGATCTGCCAGAGGCCGAGCCCACAGCAAAGTCCCACTGCGCCAGCGAGCCACATGCCCGCACCGGTCGTCAGGCCTTGAACCTCGCCCCGGGCGAAGAGGATCGTGCCCGCAGCCAGGAAAGCGACGCCCGCGGTAACTGCTTCGACGGCGCGAACGGGATCCGACATCACGCCCTCGCGACCGAACGCCGGTTGGTGCACGATCTCGATGGTAAGCACGCCGAAGGTCGCCGCCGCGACGCAGATCAGGATGTGCGTGCGCAGCCCCGCCGGCCGTCTTCGCCACCCACGTTCGAAGCCGATCGCTGCACCCAGGATCGCCGCGAAAAGCAGCCGCGCGGCAATGACCGAAAAGGGAAGGAACGTAGGGTGGCCGAACTCCTCGATCAGTGTGCTCATCACCAGCCAGACGCGTACTGGAGATCCGGCAAGGCAGTCATTGAAAAGGCTGCTGCCACAGCAGCAGGGGCGAGCAGAGTGGGCACGGCGGCCTCCGGCTGGGTATCCAGGCTCAACGGCGTACCTCCTCCGGGCGTTCCATTGTCTTGCGAAGAGCATCCGCGACACCGAAATCCCGGCCGCAAAGGACGGGTGTCCTATCTCCTGATTGACTGAAGGTCGCTCCGGACAACGTCGAGCCGAGCACGCTCGACGCCGGCGAGCTGCCGCATTGCGACGGGATTTCGCAACCTGAGCCCGTCGCCGGCGTTCGGTGTCCAGTAACGGGCGTCCCCCGAATTGGCCTCGCATGGGAGTGCGGACCAAATCGAGTCTCGTGCCTGGTGCCTGGCAGGAAGGCCGCGATGAGCGAGCAGACTGACGCAATCCTCGCGAACTTCGGGCCCCTGAGCGCCGGCATGGCCGGGCACATCCTTCTCATGAATTTCCTTGCTCCGGTCATGGCCCTTTGGGCAGCGCTATCGTGCCCCGCCCTGGTGAGGCCCTTCCGAAGCCTCGCGGCGCCGACCCTGGTGCAGCTCCTGCTGCTGTGGGGCTGGCATGCGCCGCCATCCCTCGCCGCCGCCATGGATCGCCCGGGCCTGCATTTGGCCATGCAGGGTTCACTGTTGCTGGCCGCGCTGTGGTTCTGGAGCGCCATCACGAACGCCGTGGCCGGCGGGCAGTGGCGCGCCATCGCCGCCCTGCTGGTGACCAGCAAGCTCTTCTGCCTGCTCGGCGTGCTGCTCGCCTTCGCGTCGTACGCGATCTATCCGGCGATGACGCACCATGGTCGGCAGGCCGTCGATCCGCTGGCCGATCAACAGCTTGCCGGCCTCCTGATGCTGGTCGCCTGCCCGCTGAGCTACGTTGTGGCTGCCGTCGTCGTCGCCGCCAATTGGCTGATGCCGCCCGATCAGGCAGTCCGCCGGCACGAAGGCGCTGAGATTGCCTAGGTTCTCTCGGCCCTCCCTGGGTCAGATCGCGGTCGGCGGCGCCGTCGCCACGATGCTGGCCCTGACGGCCGGCGCGCTGTTCGTGCTGTCGGGCCTCTACAATGTCTCGGCCTCACGCGAGCACCTCGATGTGACGACCTGGCTGCTCGACCTCGTGCGTCGCCAGTCGATCCGGACCTACAGTCTCGATGTCGGCCAGCCGCCACCCGAAGCGCCCGATGCAGCGCGGCTCGGCGCCGTGCACTATGAATTGGGCTGCGCCGCTTGCCACGGCGCTCCGGGGCGCCCGCCGAGTGCCCTGCAGGCCGCGATGCTTCCATCGCCGCCCTCGTTCGCCGAATCGGTGTTCCGGTGGTCGCCGCGGCAGCTCTACTGGATCGTACGAAACGGCCAAAAGTACACCGGCATGCCGGCCTGGATCGCGCCTGGCAGGGCAGACGAGGTCTGGCCGGTCGTGGCGTTCCTGGGCCGCATGCGCGATCTCGATGCCCACGCTTACAAGGAGCTTGCCGGTATCGCCCGCGGGCGTCCCGCCTTCGGTCTGGGGTTCGGTACGCTGCGCGAGCGACTGGAAGTCTGCGCGCGCTGCCACGGCGCACCGGGCGCGGCATCGCCCATCGGCATCGTCCCCCAGCTCAGCGGTCAGAGCCGCGCCTATCTCGAGCGCGCACTGCACGACTATGCCGACGGCCGGCGACCCAGCGGTTACATGCAGCTGATCGCCGCGATGCTCGACGACGAGGAGATGCGCGCGCTGGCGGCCGCCTATGCCGAGGCGGCCGCACCGCCACGAGCACAGGTGCAGGACATTCCTGCCGAGCTGCTGCAGCGCGGCGAGGTGATCGCCCGCGAAGGGCTGCCCGCGAAGGGCGTGCCGGCCTGCCTGAACTGCCACGTCGATGCGCGCAACCCGGCCTTTCCGCGGATCCTCGGCCTGTCCTCGCCCTACGTCGAGCAACAGCTGCGGCTCTTCCGGGGAGGCAAGCGCAACGCCACGACCTTCGGGCCGATCATGCAGGCCGTCGCGCTGCGGCTCGAGGACGGCGACATCGCCGCCGTCGGCGCCTATCTCGGCTCGCTGGCGCCGCGGATCGCGCCATGAGGAAGATCATCCCGCTGTCGTGCCTGCCAGCCCTGCTGCTCGGCTGCTCGGGCGAGCAGTCGGCCCTTGCGCCGCGCGGCGAGGAGGCGAGCGAAATCGGCCGCCTGTTCTGGACGATGACGATCTTCCTCGCCCTCGTCCTGCTCGGCGTTCTCGCCGCGACGGTCCTGGCAATCGCCGGCGGCCCGCGCGTCCGGGCCCGCCTTGCGGCCCATCGCTTCATCGTCGGCGCCGGCGTTGCCTTCCCGACGATATCGCTTCTGCTGCTGCTGGCTTACGGCCTGTCGGCCATGGGCTCCCGCGCCTGGCACGCAGCGGCCGGGTCCGCGGCACTGCGTATCACCGTCGTCGGCGAGCAATGGTGGTGGCGGGTGATCTATCACCTGCCGGACGGCACCGAGCTCGAAAGCGCAAACGAGCTGGTGATCCCCGTCGGCGAACGGGTGGCCCTGTCGCTCCGGACGGCGGATGTCATTCACAGCTTCTGGGTGCCCAACCTCGCGGGCAAGATCGACATGATCCCGGGCCGCACGAACCGCCTCGTCCTGCGGGCGACTCGAGCGGGCGTGAGCCGCGGCCAATGCGCCGAATATTGCGGCGGCGCGCACGCGCTGATGTCCTTTCATGTCGTCGCCCGCGAGCCGCCCGAGTTCGACGAATGGCTGCGCCTCGAGACACGCCCGGCCGTGCGAACCGACGGGGAGGGTGCAAGGCTGTTCGTCGCTTCGGGGTGCGGCGCGTGCCATCGCGTCCGGGGGCTGCCGTCCGCTGCCGGCAGGATCGCCCCCGATCTCACCCATGTCGCGAGCCGCCGCTCGCTGGCGGCGGCGACCCTGACCAACGATGTCGACGCCCTCGCCGCCTGGATCCGGGACAACCAGCACATCAAGCCGGGCAACCGGATGCCGCCTTACCGTGTCCTGACCGACGGCGAGCTCCGCCTGCTCGCGCACTACCTCGACGAGCTCGAATGAGGGGCGCATGATCGACCTCGCCGGGCTGGGCCTCGCTGCCAACCTTGCCGTCTTCGCCGCGGCGGCCGCCATGGTCTGGATGGCGGGCGTGCGCATCACGCGTTATGCCAACGTCATCAGTGTGCGCACCGGCATGGGCCAGGCACTCGTCGGCATGTTGCTGTTGGGCGGGGTGACCTCCCTTCCGGAAGTCGCGGTGGCGGTGTCGGCGGCCGCACATGGAGATGGGGCGCTCGCGGTCAACAGCGTCCTCGGCGGCATCGCCATGCAGGTCGCCATACTCGCCGTCGCCGACATTGTGATCGGCAAGAAGGCGCTGACCGCGGTGGTGCCGAATCCGATCGTCTTCCTGCAGGGCGCTTTCAAGGTGTTTCTGCTTTCCGTCGTGGCCAGCGCCATCGTGGTGGGCGACGTTGCGTTCCTGGGCGTCGGCCTGTGGATGTGGCTTCTGTTCTTCCTCTGCGTATTCGCGATGTGGGTGCTGGCCAGTGCCAAGGGGCGCCGGCCGTGGCGCGTCGTCGACGACGAGGATCTCGAAGGGGATGAGAGGCGGCACTCCGAACGGGAAGCCGAGCGAGATGCCTCTCACAGCCTGCGGTCCACCATGGCCAAGGCCACGATGGCGGCGGCGGTGATCGTCGCCGCGGGCTACGCGCTCTCCCGAACCGGGGACGCGATCGCCGAGCAGACCGGCCTGGGCGAGAGCTTCGTTGGCGCAGTCCTCGTCGCGATCGCCACGTCGCTCCCCGAGGTCAGCACCGTGCTGACGGCGGCGCGTGCGGGGCTCTACACCATGGCGGTGTCCGACATCTTCGGCACCAACCTGTTCGACATCACCCTGCTGTTCGTGGTCGACGCCGTTGCCGGGGGCGAACCCGTGCTCAACAGCGCCGGCCGCTTCTCGACCTTCGCCGCCATCATCGGCATCACGGTCACCATGATGTTCGTGGCCGGCGTCGCCGAGCGGCGCGACCGGACGATCCTGCGCATGGGCATCGATTCGGCTGGTGTCCTCGTGACCTATCTCGGTGGTCTCGTCATCCTCTACTTCCTGCGATGAGCGCGATGACCGAGCCAGCTCGCCCCATCAACCCGACACCGCGGCCGCCCGGCGAGGAAGCCGAGCTGCTGCGCATCTGGGCGACGCCGCGGGGATGGCGCCTGCCGAGCGCCGTCAATAACACGGTGATCGGCCTGATCTATCTCGGCGCGGCGCTGCTGTTCTTCGTTCTCGCCGGCATCCTGGCGCTGCTGATGCGCCTGCAGCTGGCGCAGCCCGACGGCGCCTTCATCGGCCAGGAGCTCTACAACCAGATGTTCACCGTCCACGGCACGACGATGATGTTCCTGTTCGCCGTGCCGGCGATGGAGGCGCTGGGCGTGATGCTGCTGCCCCAGATGCTGGCGGCGCGCGACCTGCCGTTCCCGCGCCTCAGCGCCTTCGCCATCTGGGCCTACATCATCGGCGGCCTCGTCTTCTTCTCCACGATCTTCTACGACCTCGCGCCCGCCGGCGGCTGGTTCATGTATCCGCCGCTCACGCTCACCGAGTACCAGCCCGGCGACAATGCCGATTTCTGGCTGCTCGGCATCGGCTTCATCGAGATCTCGGCGATCGCCGGCGCCGTCGAGATCGTGATCGGCGTGCTGCGCACGCGACCACCCGGCATGACCCTCTCGCGCATGCCGATCTTCGCCTGGTCTATGCTGATCTTCGCCGCGATGATCGTCTTCGCCTTCCCGGCCGTCATCCTCGCCACCATGCTGCTCGAGATCGAGCGAGCGTTCGGCTGGCCCTTCTTCACCGCGGCGCGCGGCGGCGACGCGTTGCTGTGGCAGCACCTCTTCTGGTTCTTCGGCCATCCCGAGGTCTACATCATCTTCCTCCCGGCGGCGGGCCTGGTGTCGATGATGGTGCCGACCTTCGCGCGCACGCCGCTCGTCGGCTACCGGCTGATCGTGGTGGCGCTGATCGCCACCGGCTTCTTCAGCTTCGGCCTGTGGGTGCATCACATGTTCACCACCGGCATTCCCGGACTCAGCCTCGCCTTCTTCTCCGCCGCCAGCATGGCGGTTGCCGTCCCGTCGGGCATCCAGGTCTTCTCGTGGATCGCCACGATGGCGGCCGGCCGCGCGCGCTGGCAGATCACGACGCCGTCGCTCTTCATCCTGGGCTTCCTGTTCATCTTCGTGGTCGGCGGCCTGACCGGCGTGATGGTGGCCATGGTGCCATTCGACTTCCAGGTGCACGACACGCATTTCGTAGTGGCGCATCTCCACTACGTGCTGGTGGGCGGCATGGTTTTCCCCCTGTTCGCCACCTTCTACTACTGGGCGCCGATGCTGAGCCGCCGGCCGCTCTCCGAGCGCCTCGGCCGCTGGTCGTTCGGCCTGATGTTCACGGGCTTCAACGTCGCCTTCTTTCCCATGCACATCACCGGCCTCGCCGGCATGCCGCGGCGTGTCTGGACCTATCCGACAGGCCTCGGCTGGGACACGCTCAATCTGGTCTCGACCATTGGCAGCTTCGTCCTGGCCGCCGGCGTGCTGGTCTTCCTGGTCGATCTCGCCCGCAACTTCCGCCCATCCGGCAAGCCGGCAGGGAACATATGGCGGGCCGCAACGCTCGAATGGCTGCCGAGCGACGTCTACGCCGCGCGCAGCATCCCGCACGTCACCAGCCGCGATCCGCTGTGGGACCAGCCCAGTCTGGCGGACGAGGTGGCGGCCGGCGCCCACTACCTGCCCGACGCGCCGACCGGCGGCCGAGAGACGCTGGTGACGAGCGCGCTCGAGGCGAAGCCGCAGTATGTCCTGCAGATGCCGGGCGCCGGCTGGCCGCAGGTGCTGGCGGCGGTGTTCACCGCCGCCTGCTTCCTGCTGCTCACCGTCAAGGCAGTGTTACCCGCGGTTGCCTGCGCCGTGCTCGCGATTGTGTTCGTCGTCGCATGGCTGTGGCCGCTCGATCCCGGCCCGGCCAGAGGCCAGGTCGAGATCGGCGCGGGCATCCGGTTGCCGACCTACATGACGGGGCCGCGGTCCCATGGCTGGTGGGCCATGATCGTGCTGATGCTGGTCGCGGCCTCGCTCTATCTCTCCTACGTCTTCTCCTATCTTTACCTGTGGACCGTGTCGCCCGACGTCTGGCCATCGCGCGGCGCGTCGCTTCCGGGCCTCGACCGCCCGCTGCTGTCAGCGGCCTTGTGCGTCATTGCCGTTGTCGCTTTTGCTGCAGCCGATCGATGGCTGCCCTCCGCCGACTCGCGGGCACTCCTGCCGTCGGCCCTCGGCGTGCTGGTCGGCTGTGCCGCGCTCGCCGCCGCCGTCGCGGTCGAGATCCTGCTTCACTGGCAGGACGGCCTCAGGCCGCAGGCGACAGCCTATGGCGCCATGGTCTACCTGGCCGGCGTGCTTGCCGCACAGGTGGTCGCCGCGGTGGTGCTCATGGGTCTGTTCACCGTCGCCCGCCTGGTTGCGGGCCGCGCCGATCGCGAGCGCCGCAACAGCTTCGATCACACGGCGCTGCTGGCCTACTACGCGGCGGCGCAGACCGCGCTCGGCCTCGCGCTCGTTCACGGCTTCCCGAGGCTGATCCGCTGATGGGCATCGTCTTCGCCGTGCTGTTCGGCCCGCTGGTGTGGGCCGTCCACCTGATGGTGCTCTACGGCGCTCATGCCTCGGCCTGCGCCGCGGCGGCGTCCGTGGACGGTACGCCGCGCCCGCTCATCGCGCTGTTCGCCCTGGCGACAGCGATCGCGCTGCTGCTCGTCTCGCTCCCCCTGGCACTTCCAAAGCGGTTTGCCGGCTTCCTTTCGCGGGCGCCGGACGAGGAGAACCGATTCCTGCTCTCGTTGATGCGCTGGCTGGCCGGCCTGTCGGTGGTGGCCGTGGCGGCGAATGGCATGGCGTTGCTGATCGTGCCGCCGTGCTGATGCGGCCAAGGTAGCTTCGGGGCCGATCGATCCGAGTTGCCGTGCGAGCCCACGCTCGACGCCCGGCCCGCTCCCATTTGTACCTGAACTGAATCTGCGTTTTCTGGTGCCCCCGGTCGGACTCGAACCAACACTTCCGTGAGGAAACCTGATTTTGAGTCAGGCGCGTCTACCAATTCCGCCACGGGGGCACGCTCGGGTGCGGCGCGAATAAAGCCGATGGGTCCGCAGAGGTCAACGTTTGTCATGTGCAGTTACCAACGCCTCGCAGGCGCCGGTCGAGCCGTGACGACGACAGGACGCGCCAGGAAGGGTACTGGCCGGCAACTGCCGGCGGGTGGCCGCCCTACCGTGCGGCTGCGGGCTTCCGGTCCGTCGGCTGCTGTTCTGCGGCACCCGCGGCCGAGGACATATAGAGCCAGCTGTCTGCGCCGGCGGCGCGGCCTTCGTTGAATACGGCAATGGCGCGCGCCCGATCGCCGACCTTCCAGAACGCTTCGGAGACGTCCCGATAGACCATGGCGGTGGCGCTCGCCCGGTTCTCGGGATCCGTCAGGCTCAGCGCCCCCTTCGCGCTGCTGAAGCTCCCTTCTCCTGCGATCCTGTCTCCATCCAGTATCTGGTACCCGGCAAGCGTCCCAAAGGCCAGCGCCAGCGTCCCGCAGTTCACCCTCGTTGCGCGCGAGCATTGTTCGCGCCCGGAGAACTGGGCGACCTCCTTCTTTGCGAATCTGATCGCCGCTTTCTGGTTACCGGCGTCCGAAGCTTGCATTGCCGCTTCCTGATAGGAAGGACTTGCGCAGGCTGCCATCGTCGAGACGCACGCCGCGGCAACGATAACGTTCATGAGCGCATGAACCCTGACGAAGCAGCCACGGTCCCCAGGTGAGCCGGCCATAACCAATCCTTCGAGCAAATGGCCGGCGGAGCGGCCCCCGAAGGCGAATGTGTCAGAACGGCGATACAATGGCGACGCGGAGTTTGACAAGAAGCGCGGTGAAGGATGAAGGGCGCCGGCGACGCTCCTTCCCGTTCCCCATGGTGTTGCGCGGCGACGCCTCGCTCGCCGATCGACCCGGAACGTCGACGGGATTGTTTCGATGGGCTAGGCTCGAACGCCGACGGATAACGTGATCTGTTGCAAGGGCCGAATGGTATGGTGACACCTCAGGTCGACGACTATCGCATCTCGGCCCTTGCCGACGGGCTGCACACAGACTTCTTCTCCACCGACGCACGCCGTTCAACTGGACCTCGAGGCGCCAAGCCACGAGACGACGGCAAAGTCTGCCCGTTGGCGCTGTCGCCGGGCAGGCACACCTGCCAATTTTGCCACGGGGGCACGCTCGGGTGCGGCGCGAACAATGCCGATGGGCCGGGGCAGGTCAACGCTCGCGGCGCCGCGGCGGTGGCGGCCGCGCGGCTGCCGTCGCAGGGCGGCGGCCTTGCCGGCGCCGTCAGGAAACGGCGCCCGTCCCGTAGGCTCCAGTCAGGGGCTCGCCCTCCTCGTAGCGCCCGATGCGATAGGGATGGATCGGAAAGTCCGTCGGCATCCCCAGCATCGACTGCGCCAGCATGCGGCCGATCATCGGCGACATCTTGAAGCCGTGGCCGGAGAACCCGAAGGCGACCTGCAGCCCCTCCACTCCCGGGACCGGGCCGAGCACCGGGTTCCAGTCGGGCGTGGTGTCGTAGAGCCCCGACCATGAACGCGCCAGGCGGCCCTCGGCGAAGGCCGGCATGCGGGCGGCCGCCTGGGCCGCCTCGTCGATCATGGCGTCGTGATCGGGCTCGAGATCGGCCATCTCGGGATCGTCGGTCAGCGTGCCTTCGTGGCCACCGCCGACCAGAAGATGGCCGCTCATCGGCCGGGTGTAGAGCTTGGCCGGCGAGGCGAGATCCTTCATCACCGGCAGGTCCTGGCCATACGGCTTGTCGGCCGCCAGGGTGAAGACATGGTGCGCGGTGATGGTGAGCGGGATGTCGATGCCCGCCCAGCCGGCGACGACGCGGCTCCAGACATTCACGGCCGAGAGCACCACCCCGGCCTCGATCGGTCCCTTGTCCGTCATCACGCCGGTGACCCGGTCGCCGTGGCGCAGCAGGCCGGTGACCGGCGTGCTCGTGCGCACGGCCGCGCCGCGCCGGCGCGCCGCGCGCAGGAAGGACGTGGTGACGAGATAGGGATCGGCCCATCCCGCCTCGGCCTCGAAGCCGATCGCATCGATATCGTCCAGCACGAGCCACGGATGGCGCGCGAGCGCGCCCTTGCGATCGAGCAGGCCGGCCTCGACGCCGAGCCCGCGCTGCATGGCGATGCTCGCCCGCACCGCGTCGGACGACGGGCCGGGCGGCGCCACGATCAGGTAGCCCGACAGCACCAGGCCCGGGTCGGCGTCGGCATCGCCGTCGCAGAGGTCGCGGAAGCGCTCGAACATGGCGAGGCTGGCGCGCGCGATCTCGACGTTGGCCGGCACGCTGTAGTGGGTGCGCACGATGCCCGAGGAATGCGCCGTCATGCCGCCGGCGATCTCGCCGCGCTCGATCAGCAATGCCTTGCGGCAGCCGAGCTGGGTCAGCTGGAACAGGGTCGAGGCGCCGATCACGCCGCCGCCGATCACGATCGCGTCGAAGGTCTCGCTCATGGTCTCAGCAATCGAGCGTGGTGCGTCGTTCCCACTCGGTCAGGTGGCGCGCATAGTCGTTCCACTCCGCCGTCTTCAGCGCGATGTAAGAGGCGATGATCGGCGCGCCGAACGCCTCCTTCAGCACCGCGGATTTCTCCAGCGCCCGCAGCGCGTCGAGCAGGTTGAGCGGCAGGGTCGTGGCGCCCGCCGCCCTGTGACGCTCGGTGTACATGTTGATGTCGAGCCGCTTGCCGGGATCGCGCGCGTTCCTGACACCGTCGAGACCGATGGCGAGCAACGCTGCCGGCAGCAGGTAGGGATTGGCGGCGCCGTCGGGCAGGCGCAGCTCGAAGCGGTCCGAATCGGGGATGCGGATCATATGGGTGCGGTTGTTGCCGGCGTAGGTCACGGTGTTGGGCGACCACGTGGCGCCCGACGCCGTCACCGGCGCGTTGAGGCGCTTGTAGGAATTGACCGTCGGGTTGGCGATGGCGCAGAGCGCCGGCGCAGAGTGCATGACGCCGCCGATGAAGTGATAGGCCGTCTTGGACAGGCCGAGCTCGCCCGCTTGATCGACGAACACATTGTCGCCCGCCTTGTTCCACAGCGAGGCATGGACGTGGCAGCCGTTGCCGGTCAGGCCGGCGAACGGCTTGGGCATGAAGGTGGCGCGGAACCCGTGCTTCTCGGCGACCGACTTCACCATGTACTTGAAGAAGACGTGGCGGTCGGCGGTCCGGAGCGCCGTGTCGTACTGCCAGTTCATCTCGAACTGGCCGTTGGCGTCCTCGTGGTCGTTCTGGTAGGGCCGCCAGCCCAGCGTCACCATGGCGTCGCAGATCTCGGCCACGACGTCGTAGCGCCGCATCAGCGCCTGCTGGTCGTAGCACGGCTTGGCCTGCTGGTCGGCCGGGTCGGAGATCGCCGAGCCGTCGGGCGCGATCAGGAAATACTCGCACTCCACCCCGGTCCTGAGCTCGTAGCCTTCCGCATCGGCCGACGCCGCGATGCGCTTCAGGATCTGCCGCGGGTTCTGCTCGACCGGCTTGCCGGCCATCGACAGATCGCCGGTCACCCAGGCGACCTCGGGCTTCCACGGCAGCTGGATCAGCGAATCCATCTCGGGCACGACCAGCACGTCGGGATCGGCCGGCGTCATGTCGAACCAAGCGGCGAACCCGGCGAAGCCCGCGCCCGCCCGCGCGACGTCGTCCATCGCGCTCGCCGGCACCATCTTGGCCCGCGTCGTGCCGAACAGGTCGACGAAGGACACCAGGAAGTAGCGGATGCTGCGCTCGCGTGCGATCTCACCCCAGGTCGGCATCATCGCTCCTCCCCTTCAGTCATCGGGGCACTCGCATATCAAACTCCTCCCCAGCTTCGCTGGGGAGGTGTCGCGGTAACCCGCGACGGAGGGGTCATGGGCTCGAGACTCGTGGCTCATGACCCCTCCGTCGCCGTAAGACGGCGACACCTCCCCACGCGCAGCGTGGGGAGGAGAATGAAAGCGCCCCCGGATACGAATGCCCTGCCCTCACTCACGGCCGCGCCCCGGGATCCAGTCGGTGCCGACCAAGGGCACGCGCGCCATCGCGGCCGCCTCGACGGTGAGCGCCGCAAGGTCCTCGGGCTCGAGATTATGCAGGTGCGACTTGCCGCAGGCGCGCGCGATCGCCTGCGCCTCGAGCGTCAGCACCGAAAGGTAGTTCGCGAGCTTGCGCCCCGCTGCCACCGGATCGAGCCGCATCGACAGGACCGGATCCTGCGTCGTGATGCCGGCCGGATCGCGGCCCTCGTGCCAGTCGTCGTAGGCACCCGCCGTGGTGCCGAGCGCGCGATACTCTTCCTCGAGGTGCGGATCGTTGTCGCCCAGCGCGACCAGCGCGGCCGTGCCGATCGACACGGCATCGGCGCCGAGGGCCAGCGCCTTGGCGACGTCGGCGCCAGTGCGGATGCCGCCCGACACGATGAGCTGCACCTTGCGATGCATGCCGAGTTCCTGCAGCGCCTGCACGGCGGGCGGGATGGCGGCGAGCGTCGGGATGCCGACATGCTCGATGAACACCTCCTGGGTGGCCGCCGTGCCGCCCTGCATGCCGTCGAGCACGACGGCGTCGGCGCCGGCCTTCACCGCCAGCGCGGTGTCGTAGTAGGGCCGCGAGGCGCCGACCTTGATGTAGATCGGTTTCTGCCAGTCGGTGATCTCGCGCAGCTCGCCGATCTTGATCTCGAGATCGTCCGGCCCGGTCCAGTCGGGATGGCGGCAGGCCGAGCGCTGGTCGATGCCCTCCGGCAGCACGCGCATCTCGGCGACCCGCCTCGAGATCTTCTGGCCGAGCAGCATGCCGCCGCCGCCCGGCTTGGCGCCCTGGCCGACCACGATCTCGATGGCGTCGGCGCGGCGCAGGTCGTCGGGGTTCATGCCGTAGCGCGACGGCAGCAGCTGGTAGACCAGCAGGCTCGAATGCGCGCGCTCCTCCGCCGTCATGCCGCCGTCGCCCGTCGTCGTCGAGGTGCCGACCGCCGAGGCGCCGCGCCCCAGCGCCTCCTTGGCGCGCGCCGACAGCGAGCCGAAGCTCATGCCGGCGATGGTTATCGGAATCTTCAGAGTGATCGGCTTCTTCGCGAAGCGCGCCCCGATGGTGACGTCGGTGGCGCATCGCTCGCGATAGCCCTCGAGCGGATAGCGGCTGATCGAGGCGCCGAGGAACAGCAGGTCGTCGAAATGCGGCAGCCGGCGCTTTGCCCCGCCGCCGCGGATGTCGTAGATGCCGCTCGCCGCGGCGCGGCGGATCTCGGCGATAGCGGCATCGTCGAAGGTCGCCGACTTGCGCGGCGGCGTGTGAATCCAGCGATCCTCGTCCGGCGGCGTCATCAGTAGGACCCCGCATGGTCGATATGAAAATGATAGAGCCTGCGCGCCGAGCCGTAGCGGCGGAACTGGCCGGCATCGACCTCGCGGCCCAGGCCGGCGGCATCGAGCAGCCGGCGCAGCTCGGCCTTGTGCCGATCCTCCATCGGCTTCTCGACGCAGTCGGCGCCGAGCCCATGCGCCTTGCCGCGCACGAACAGTCGCGCCTCGTAGATCGAATCGCCCAGCGCCTCGCCAGCGTCGCCCAGCACCACCAAATTGCCGGCCTGCGCCATGAAGGCCGACAGATGCCCCACGTCGCCCTTGACCACGATGTCGATGCCCTTCATCGAGATACCGCAGCGCGCCGAGGCGTTGCCGTCGATCACCAGCAGCCCACCGCAGCCGGTGGCGCCGGCCGCCTGCGAGGCATCGCCCTTCACCCAGACCTTGCCCGACATCATGTTCTCGGCGACGCCCTGGCCGGCATTGCCGTTGACGATCACCGTCGCGTCCTTGTTCATGCCGGCGCAGTAGTAGCCGACATGGCCGTCGATCTCGACGGTCACCGGCGCCTCGAGCCCGACCGCCACCGAATGCTGGCCACGCGGGTTGCGAACGCGCCATCGGGTCTCGTTGGTGTCCATGCCCAGCCGGTGCAGCGCCGCGTTGAGGTCGCGCACCGAGCTCCTCGCCAGGTCGATATCGGCCATCACTGCAGTTCCCAGCGATAGACGCGCGCCGGCGCCGGCTCCCACACCCGCGCGTCGTCGATGCCGGGCAGGTCGACCAGGGCACGGTATTCGGTGCCGAAGGCGACCCAGCGCTCGGTCTCGGCCATCACCGCGGGCTTGCAGGCGATCGGGTCGCGCAGCACGCCGAAGCCCTGCTCGGTGCCGATGACGAAGGTGTAGAAGCCGTCGAGCGCCGTGAGCGAGGCTTCCATCGCCTGCTCGAGCGAGCGCCCGCCGCGCAGCTGCGCCGTGATGAAGCCCGCCGCCACCTCCGAATCGTTCTCGGTCTCGAACGACAGGCCTTCGCGGATCAGCTCGCGGCGCACCGCGTTGTGGTTGGAGAGCGAGCCGTTGTGCACCAGGCACTGGTCGTCGCCGGTCGTGAAGGGATGGGCGCCGTCGGTGGTCACCGCCGACTCGGTCGCCATGCGGGTATGGCCGATGGCGTGGGTGCCGCTCATGCGCGCGAGCCCGAAGCGGCGCGACACGTCGTCGGGCCGGCCGACCTCCTTGAACAGCTCCATGCGCCTTCCGGCGCCAACCAGGGCGACCTCGGAAAATCCGCGCAGCGCCTCGCGGACGACCGCCGCGCGCTCGGCCGGGATAGTGACCACGAGATGGGTGTCGTGGCGGCGATGCACGACAGGCCCGCCGGCCGCCTCGGCGAGGCACTTCAGCAGCACATTCGCATCGAGAGTCGGTGGGCCACGCAAGGTGAGCTTCAACGTGCCGGCCGCGCCCTCGCCATAGACGGCGAAGCCCGTCGAATCGGGACCGCGGTCGCTGAGCGGCGCCAGCATCCCCGCGAGCAGGGCACCGAGATCGCTCTCGAGCGCCCGATCCTTGAGAAACAGCCCCGCAATGCCGCACATCGCCGATACCCCGCCGCTAGCGCTACGCCCGCGCAGTTTGCATCGCCGCGGGAACGTGTCAACCTGCAGGAACAAAACTTTCCTGCCAGTGAACAGGACATGCCCAGAAAGCAGCGAACTCGACATTCGCATACGAAGAAAATGCCGTCATCCCGAGCGGAGCCGCCCGAAGGGCGGCGCAGTCGAGGGACCCCTCTTGCTGAATCCCCAGCAAGAAAGGTCCCTCCACTACGCCGCGCTACGCGCAGCTCCGGTCGGGATGACGGTGTCTTGTCATACGCGGACGCCCGGCGGCCTCGACAGGCGCGCCGCGCCCGCGATCTGCTGACCGGCTCGCGGGCGCCGACCGAGTTCCGGCCGCGCAGCGTCGAGGAGGAGATCGGCATCGCGGTGCGCCGGCTGCGCAAGGGACTCGACCTCACCGTCGCGGAGCTTTGCGCCGCCGCCGGCATCTCGGCCGGCATGCTGTCGAAGATCGAGAACGGCACGATCTCGCCCTCGCTGTCGACGCTCAGCGCGCTCGCCACGGCGCTCAACGTCTCGATCGCCAGCCTGTTCGCCGAGTCGGACGAGCGGCGCGACTGCTCCTTCGTCAAGGCGGGACAGGGCCTGCGCATCGAGCGGCGCGGCACCAAGGCCGGCCACCGCTACGACCTGCTCGGCCATTCGCTGGCCGGCGAGATCGGCGTCGAGCCGTTCCTGATCACGCTGAAGCGCGATGCGCAGCCTTACACCAACTTCCGCCACGCCGGCATGGAGTTCATCTACATGCTGTCGGGCACGGTGCGCTATCGCCACGCCGACCGCACTTACCTTCTCGAGCCCGGCGACGAGCTGTTCTTCGACGCCGCCGCCCGTCACGGCCCGGAAGAGCTGATCGTCGCCCCGATGGAGTACCTCTCGATCATCATCTACCCGCGACGATAGGCGCGCCTCGCTCGGTCACTGCCTGCGCTCGCGACCCTCGTTCTTCTGCCACGGCCAGCGGCCGCTCACCTCGAGCTCGAGGGCGAAGCTCAGCAGCGTGCGGATGGCGACGATGACCGCGAGCACGCCGAGATTGTGCAGGGTCGGCTCGACCGCCACGGTGCCGATGATGTCGGCGATCACCAGGAACTCCAGGCCCAGCAGGATGGCGCGCCCGAGGTCTGCGCGCAGGCTGTGATAGGCTTCCTCGAATACGGCGCCGCGCAGCAGGCGCCGCACGCATGCGGCGCAAGCCAGCAGCGCCCCGAGGATGAGCACGACCACGCCGATCAGCTCGACGATCCGGCCGGCGCCGGAGGCAAATTCATCGATCGTCATGGTGGTACGAACCCTCGACTGGCCTGCAGGGAACGGGATCGCCGGCACCAGGGCGCCCTCGTCGACGGATGAGCAGCGCCCACCCGCCTCACTTCGCTTCGACAATATCGGGCAATCGCCAGGCCCTGTCGAAGCGCATGCATCGGGGAAGCTGCTATCGGCCAGACCGGACCCATTGACGGAATTGAAGCCAAGCCGTCCCAGGATTGACCTCAGGGTCCCTGTTTGAAGCCCGCTTCCGCGATCACGCCGGACTCCCGCGCGCGCTCGCCGGAGGCGCCGGCGCGTGCGCTTGCCGCCACCCCGTGATATTTGAGAATCCTGCGCGTTGCATTTCTGCGACCATCTGCCCGGGGGGGGGGCTTGCCATGACCTCGAGTGCCGATCCAAGTGACGGGCGACGCTCCCCCGCCGAGAGCATCCGCTCACACTGGATCCTGTTCGTCCTGGTGGGCGGACTGTTCATCCTGGCAGGTGGGGTGGCGATCGTGGTTCCAGCGATCTCGTCGATCGCCCCGAACGAGGTCCTCGGGTTGGTGCTGCTGCTCGTCGGCCTGGCGCAGATCGTGCAGTCGGCGAAGATGGAGCGGAACTCGTTGTTCACGTGGTGCCTTGCCTTGGGCTGCGTGGCGGCCATCGGCGGGATTCTCGTCTACATCGAGCCGTTTCCAGGCGTCGTCACGAAGATGCTCGTCATGGCGCTGGTCTTTGCGCTGCATGGGCTCACCCAGATCGTCCTCGGAGCAATCGTGCGCGGATTGAAGGGATGGGGCTGGTTCGTGCTGTCCGGCTGCGTTGCCCTGCTCGCCGGCGGGCTGCTGGTGATGAAGCTCCCCTACGGTCACACCTTCACTCCGGCGACGGTTGGCGGCGCTTCGCTCGTCTTCGCCGGCTGGGCCTATCTCGCTGTCGCGTTGGCCTCACGACGGGGATAGAAGCTTGCCGAGGCCCTGAATGACGTAGGGCCCGACGCGCAATTTGGGACGACACCCGGTACAGTCGGGACGTCACAGCGCGAGTCTGGAGCCGCAATCTTCGAGTGCCCCGTGAGCGTTCGACGAACCGTCGTCTCGTGACTTTTAGGTGCTGGCTCCGCCGGCATGATTGAGTACGCTGAGGCCATGGTCAGAGACGGAGGTGGCAATCCATGGCCATGCGAGTCGCCGCATCCTTCCTTCTGTGCTTGCTGTTCCTGATGTCCGGCGCGTCGGCCGCCGATCCGGTCCCGACGCCCAGGCCCATCTTCTTCGCCCGCGGGGCGAGCCAGGGCACGGTGGACGGCAACGTCCTGCGCGGCGAGCGAGCTCTTTACTCGATCACCGCCGGCGCGGGACAGGCCATGACCGTCGCGATCACGGCGCCCGAAGGCAATGCGGCCTTCCAGATCTACGAGCCGGGCAGCCGGGTCGCTCGCGACAAGGACGGCATCCTGGAGGTCGAGGGCAATGCCCTGCGCGGCGCGGGCGAAACCGACGATGCGACACGGTGGGCGGGCCGGCTGCCACGCGGCGGCCCATACCTCATCGTGATCGGCAGCACGCGCGGGAACGCCGGCTACACGCTGCACGTGAAGATCGAGTGACGGCACGGCAACTGCGACGGCAACGGCGACACAATTGACAGCGTCGCGGGTTGGCCGGTAGCCTTCTAGCGATAACGCAAACAAGTCGCCCGTCGCCTCGGCGAGCCGCTGTGCCGGCCTGTGGAGATGACGCAATGAATGCGACTCGACAGGGAGGCAACGATGCCAATTGATACGGCGGGCGCCGGACGGCGCCGCGCACTCGTGATCCTATCAGCCGTTCTTGCCGCAGCCGTTCCGGCCACGGCCCCCGCCCAGCAGAGAACCGAGGTCGTGTTCTCGGCCGGCCCGACCGGCGGCAGCTGGACACCGCTGGCGGCATCGGTCTCGCAGGTCGTCAACACACGGGTTCCCGATCTCAATGTCCAGGTCGAGCCCGGCGCCGCCCTGGTCAACATGGAGAAGATCCGCACCGACAAGGCCGATCTCGGCTGGTCGATGACCACCGTGTGGGCGGATGCGCGCGACGGCGTCGGCCAGTTCGCCGGCAAGCCGACCGACAAGGCGCTGTTCATCGCCAACTTCTATCCCAATGTCTGGCAGCTCGTGGTGCCGGCCAACAGCGACATCAAGAGCATCAAGGACCTCAAGGGCAAGCCGGTGGCCCTGCCGGCGCGCGGCAACACCAGCCTCGCCGCAGGCTGGGAGTACCTGCTCAAGGTCAACGGCATGACGCTGAACGATCTCGGCCCCAAGAGCTACGGGCCGGTCTCGTCCAACGCCGAATCGGTCAAGAACCGTCAGGCGATGGCCACCGGCTGGTTCACGGTGGTCCCGGCCTCGTTCGTTCTCGATCTCGGCTCGGCCATGCAGCTGCGTATGCTCGGCGTCAGCGATGCCGAGTTCGACGCCCTGAAGAAGATCAACGCCGGCTTCGTGCGCTATACCGTTCCGGCCGAGGTCTACAAGGAGCAGGGCGTCGGCAGCGCCGTCGCCACCTTCCAGTCGCCGACCATCCTCATGGCCTCCTCGCGCACGCCGCCCGAGGTCGTCTACAAGATCACCAAGGCGATCATCGAGGGGCGCGGCGAGTTCGCCAACATCGTCAAGGCGATGAAGGGCATCACGCCGGCCGAGATGGCGACGAACTTCGACATTCCCTATCATCCGGGTGCCGAGAAGTACTATCGCGAAGCCGGCCTGCTGAAGAAGTAGCAGGCCCGGCCGGTGCGCAAGCTGGCGGGCTATGCCGGCCTCGTGGTCGCCATCGTGGCGATCACGATGTCGGTCTACCATGTTTATGTGCGGTTGACCGTCTACGCGCCGGACCAGCACGCCCTGCTGTTCATCACCCTCGGCTTCAGCCTGGTGCTGTCGTTCCTGCTGTGGCCGCGGCGCAAGGACGCGACGCCCGATCGCATCCCGTGGTCCGATCTCGGCCTCGCCGCCCTGTCGCTGGCTTGCGTCGGCTACATGTTCGTGAACTACGACTACATCGTGAACCGCTTCCCGACCGCCCATCCGCTCACCGCGATGGACATGCTGGTAGGCGGCGTCGGCATCCTGCTGGTGCTCGAAGCGACGCGACGCACCATCGGTGCCTCGCTGCCGATCGTGGCGATCGTCTTCCTGGTCTACGCCCTGGCGGGCCAGTGGCTGTTCGGCTTCCTGCATCATCGCGGGCTCACCGCCGAGATCACCATCGACCAGAGCTGGTTCACGACCGAGGGCGTGTTCGGGGTGCCGCTGCAGGTCGCCGGCACCTATGTCATCCTGTTCATCATCTTCGGCACCTTCCTGGAGCGCTCGGGCGCCGGCCAGTTCTTCATGAACTTCGCCAACGCCATCGCCGGCGGCGCGCGCGGCGGCCCCGGCAAGGTGGCGGTGGTGTCGTCCAGCCTGTTCGGGACGATCTCGGGCTCGGCCGTCGCCAACGTCATGGTCGACGGCTGGCTCACCATCCCGATGATGAAGAAGACCGGCTTCAAGCCCGAGGCGGCGGCGGCGATCGAGGCGGTGGCCTCGACCGGCGGCCAGATCATGCCGCCGATCATGGGTGCGGCCGCCTTCGTCATGGCCGAGTTCCTGGGCGCCAGCTACACCCAGGTCATGATCGCCGCGGCGATCCCGGCGCTGTTCTATTACGGCGCGCTGTTCGCGGCGATCCATTTCAACGCCGTGCGCTCGGGCCTCAAGGGCCTGCCGCGCGAGGAGCTGCCGATCCTCGGCGAGATCATGATCAAGCAGGCCCATCTCTTCCTGCCGGTGATCGTGCTGCTGGGGCTGCTGCTGCTGGGCTTCACGCCGACCTACGGCGCGATCGTCGCCACCGGCGCCTTGGTAGTGATCTCGTGGCTGCGGCCGGCCACCGGCATGGGACCCCGCGCCTGCCTCGAATCGTTGCGCGACGGCGCCATCCACACTGTGCCGGTCGCCATGGCCTGCGCCTCCGCCGGCATCGTGATCGGCGTCGTGCTGCAGACCGGCCTGGCGCTTCGCTTCACCGCCTTCCTGATCGACTTCACCTACGGCTACCTGCTGCTCGCCCTCCTGATCACCATGGTGGCCGGGATCATCCTCGGCATGGGCATGCCGACGACGCCGGCCTACATCATGCAGGCAGCGCTGCTCGTGCCGGCGATCATCAAGCTCGGTGTCGAGCCGATGGCGGCCCACATGTTCGCCTTCTACTTCTCCTGCCTCTCGGCGGTGACGCCGCCGGTGGCGCTGGCGGTCTATGCCGCCGCCTCGATCGGCGGCGCGAGCCTGTGGAAGTCGGGTGTCCAGGCGATGAAGTTCGCCGCCGCGGGCTTCATCGTGCCGTTCTTCTTCGTCTTCAACCCGGCGCTGCTGTTCGAGGGTCCGTGGTTCGACATTCTGCGCGCGGTGGTGACAGGCTCGATCGGCGTGATCGCCCTGGCCGCCGCGCTGGAAGCCTATTTCCTGCGCCCGGCCTCGTGGGTCGAGCGGGCGCTGTTCCTGGCCGCGGCGCTGCTGTTGATCGATCCGCAGGCGTTGACCGACGTGATCGGGCTCGCTGTCCTGGGCGTCGCCCTGCTCAGCCAGAAGCTGCGCCCGATAGGCCAGCCCCGCCCCGCGGAGTAACCAGTGGATCGTGCCCAGCTCCTCGCCCTCACCCTCATCGCCACGGTGGTGCTGGCCGGCACGGTCGCCTATGGCGTGCTTCGCCTCTACGCCGCCTGAGGCGGCCGGCCCGACGAGCGGCGCGCGACGAACGGCCTGAGTACGCGCGCTGCGGCAGCGGTACGCGACCACGACGACCGCGCGGGGCCCCTGGCAGGTCTGCAATACTGCGGCCGGATTGCGGGAGCGTGCAGGTGAAGGCTCGATGAATGGTTAGCGTCTGGCGCCAGCTTCTCGACGGCGCGACTGTCGCCGTGGATACGGCACGCGACCTGGCGAACGTCGATACGCTGAAAGTCGGCATCACCGGGTTGAGCGGCGCCGGCAAGACGGTGTTCATGGTCTCGCTGATCTCGAACCTGCTCGCGATGGTCCGGAACCAGGGCGCTGTCGATTCCCTTCCCGCGTTTCGCAAGGCCCTGACCGACGACAGTGGACAACTCCGCCTCCTCGACGTTTCGATCGAGTCCGCCGGGCCATCGCGGGTCCCGCGCTTCGCCTTCGAGGCGTTCCGCAGCACCCTGGCGCAGCCGGCGAGGCCCGACTGGCCGGTCGGCACGGACAAGCCCGCCCGGATCGTCCTGCGTCTCACCCTGTCGGCGCGCAGCACGCTGGGCCGATTGAAGGATACCTTCCTCGGCCCGCGCGTGGTGCGGCTGGAGCTCCTCGACTATCCGGGCGAATGGCTGCTCGACCTGCCGCTGCTCGAGCAGTCCTACGAGGAATGGTCGGCGGAGACCCTGCGCCTCCTGAACGAGGCCCCGCGCGCGGCATTGAGCGAGGCGTTCCGCACATTCCTCGCGGCGCTCTCGCCCGGCGCACCGGCCGACGACAGGACGGCGGAGCATGGCTTCCAGCTCTACCGGGAGGCGCTGCGGCGCTGCCGCCGCGAGGCCGAGCTGCGCTGGCTCCAGCCCGGCCGCTTCCTCACACCCGGCCCGTGGGGCGACGTGCCCCTGCATCATTTCTTTCCCTGGGCCGGCGCGCCGGGCCCCCTTCCCGGCACGCTCGCCGGGCAGCTTCATGAACGGTTCGAGGCCTACAAGCGCGAGAGCCGCGAGAGCTTCTTCGAGCCCTATTTCAGCGCCTTCGATCGCCAGATCGTCCTGGTCGATGTGCTCGGCGCCCTGTTCGCGGGGCGCACGGCCTTCGAGGACACGAGCCGCGCCCTCGGCCGCATCGGCGCGAGCTACGCGAGGCACCTCACGGGAGGCTGGCTGCTCGGACGCAAGATCCGGCACGTGGCGTTCGTGGCAACCAAGGCCGACTATGTCGACGACCTCCAGCGACCGCACCTGCAGGGCATGCTCGCGAGCATGATCGAGGCTGCGCCCGGCGCCCACGGCAACGCGCTCGGCCGCAGCTTCCACTTCGTCTCCTCGATCCGCTGCACGTCGGACGCCAACGCCCCCGCGAAGGACGGCGTCGTCACCCGCGTGGTCATGGGCACGAAGCTCGGCGAGGAGCATCAGCGGGCTTTCTACCCGGGCATCGTCCCTGC
Source organism: Reyranella sp. (assembly GCA_022844015.1). Lineage (GTDB taxonomy): Bacteria > Pseudomonadota > Alphaproteobacteria > Reyranellales > Reyranellaceae > Reyranella. The sequence continues at coordinate 35,502 of JALHMO010000040.1, forward strand.
GGGCGCCGTACCGCCCGTGTTCTGGACCAAGCCGTACTTCGTGCTCCCCAGGCTGCGCCCGCCGGTCCTCCGACCTGGCGATGCGCAACCCGTCGACCATATCAATATCGACAGCCTGCTCGTCGACCTGATTGGGGACGCCCTATGAACCAGCGCCGCGGTTTCCTCGACGATCTCGAACCCGACATCGCGCCGACGGCACCTCCACCGCCGCCGCCGGAGCGCGGGTGGCTGGCCGGCGTGGACGGCGCCGCGGGGCCGGTTCGCCACGTCGCCGTACCGACCTTGCCTGCGCCGGCACTGCGAGAGCGCCGTCAACCGCTCGCGATCGCGGCAGGTGCCCTGGTCCTGCTGATCGGTGGCGTGGCGGCGCTCGAGCTGGCGAACTTCGCGGCCGCCCAGTTCGACCGGTCGCCTTTGCTGGGCTGGCTGACCATCGCGCTGATCGGCCCGCCGGCGGCCGCCCTCGGATGGTCCGTCGTCCGCGAATGGCGCGGCTATGCCAGCCTGCGAACGGTCGAGCGGATTCGCGACGGCCTGCAAAGCGACGACCTCGAGGTCGTGCGCCGCCACGCCCGTGCCTGGTTGCGGGCGGTCGCCGCGCCGGACGATCTGGTGAGGAGCGTGGAAGCGGCAGCCGATCCCGCGACCTTGCGGGCACTGCTCGGCGCGGGACCGCTGGCCAGGATCGATCAGGAAGCCGCCCAGGCGGGCCGGTCGGCGGCCCTGCAGATCCTGGCGGCGACCGCCGTCAGCCCGTGGCCCGGCCTGGATGGCGTGCTGGTCGTCTGGCGCGGGCTTCGACTGATCAGGCGGATTGCCGGGCTGTACGGCATGCGGCCGGGCACGCTCGGGACCCTGCGCCTGTGGCGACGGGTGGCGCTCGACGCCGGCTCGGTCGCCGCGGCCGACGTCGTCGTCGCCACCATGACCGACGCCCTCTTCAGCTCGCCGCTGGGCGGCGCCCTCGCCGGGCAGGCCTCCGGCTCGGCGATCGCCGCGCAGCGGATGCTGCGGCTTTCGGTTGCCGTCGCCCGCAGCTGCCGCCCGATCGACGAAGGGGCGTGAGCCCTCGGCTGGCAGGCGTCACGGCAAGGTCACCTTTCCGCATGACGCCCGCGGCGCCGACTGGCCGGGCGATGGCCTCGAGCGCTTCGCCTTCCGCGAGGTGCCTCTGACCTGCGGCTGGCAGGATGTCGCAAGCTCGTGCTCTTGCGGACCGCGCGCGTCCCGCTCGCTCGCATCATCATGAGCGAGCGGGACGCCCGCGGTCCGCAAGAGCATGCCCTCAATCGAACAGCGACAGGTCGATCAGGTCGCCCATGCGGTTGTAGCCGAGATCGCTGGGATGCAGATGATCGCCGTTGTCGTAGATCGGCAGCATGCGCGGCCAGTGACCGGGATCGCGCAGGCCCTCGTCGAAATCGATCACGGCGTGGAACGCGCCGCTGGTGCGGATCCAGTCGTTGACCGCCTTGCGCTTGGCCTCGCCCACCGGCGTGTAGGCGCCGCGCAGGAAGGTCTCGTTCTCGAACGGCGTCAGGGTGCCGCCGAAGATCCTGATGCCGCGATCGCGGGCGCGCAGCGCCATCTGGCCGAGGCCGGCGATCATCTCCTCCGCCGTCACCGCCTCCTCGGCGAGGCCGCGCCGGTTGCGGATGTCGTTGATGCCGAGCACCACGATGGCATGGGTGACGCCGGGCTGGGAGAGCACGTCGCGGTCGAAACGCTTGACGCCGCAGTCGCCGCGGATGTCGTGCAGGATGCGGTTGCCGCCCAGTCCCTGGTTCATGACGCCGAGCATCCTGCCGCCGCGGGCGACCAGCCGACGGGCCAGCTGGTCGGGCCAGCGGCAGAACTGGTCGTAGCTCGAGATGTTGCCGTCGGTGAGCGAATCGCCCAGCGCGACGATGCCCCCGACCTCGTCGCCGGCCAGCACGTCGACGCCGCAGAGAAAGTACCAGTCGTCGACCACGCGGCTGGCATGCATGACCGCGTGGCCGGTGAAGTCGCCGGGCGGCGAGAGATAGGCCAGCTGGCGCGAATAGCGTCCGGTCACGCCGAAGCTCGCCGGCAGGTCGTTCGGGATGTAGAGGCTCACCGCCAGGTCGCCGAGCGGCGCCACGGCGAGCGGCACCGGGTCGCTGACCACGAACGCGCCGGCGGGAATCTTCGCCATGGCCGAGCCGTCGAAGGTGACGACCCGATCGGTGGCCGGGTCGATCGCCGGTCCCGGCGCCCGCCGCGCGACGTGGGTCGAGGCGATGACCAGATCGGCTTTGCCTGCCGCATTGGAAAGCCGCAGGCGGATCGTGTCGCCGCCGATGCTGACACGCGGGAACATGCGAATGGTGGGGCTGGCGAGCGCCACGCCGTCCGCCGGCGCAGGGGTCGCCGCCCAGGCGCCAACCCAATGCGATGCCATGTCACTGCCTCATGCCGGGCGCCGGAAGAGGTCCGGCGTTACCCCGCAAGTATGCAGCGCGTCAGGATGAACGGGAACCTGCCCAAGAGGCGAAGGAACGCAGTGCGATCCGATCGCCGCGATGCCGGCCCGCGAAACAGCTGGAGGCTTGCGGGGTCGCGCCACGTCCCGGCATATGCATCCTTCGATGCATCCCTATATCCACGCCCGAACCACCCCCGACAAGCCGGCCTACATCATGGCCGGCAGCGGCGAGACGGTGACCTATCGCCAGCTCGACGAGCAGTCCAACCGCGCCGCCCAGCTCTTCCGGTCGCTCGGCCTGAAGGCCGGCGACCACATCGCGATCTTCCTGGAAAACAACGCGCGCTTCTTCGAGGTCTGCTGGGGCGCGCAGCGATCGGGCCTGATCTACACCGCGATCAGCTCGCGCCTGACAGCGAGCGAGGTCGCCTACATCACGAAGGATTGCGGCGCCCGGCTCTTCATCACCTCGACGTACCTGGCGGAGCGGGCGGCCGAGCTGGCGCCCCTGCTCGCCGACGTGCCGCACCGTTTCATGATCGACGGCACCGTTCCCGGCTACGACTCGTGGGAGGCGGCGGTTGCGCGCCATCCGGCGACGCCGATCGCCGACCAGACCGCCGGGCACGACATGCTCTACTCGTCGGGAACGACCGGCCGGCCCAAGGGCGTGCTGCCGGTGGTCGAGCCGCAGGCGATCGATTTCGACAGCCCGCTGTCGGCGATCACGCGCCAGCTCTACGGCATGGACGCGAATACCGTCTACCTGTCGCCGGCGCCGCTCTATCACGCAGCGCCGCTGCGCTTCAACATGAGCATCATGCGGCTCGGCGGCACCTCGGTGATCATGGAGCATTTCGACGCCGAGGAATTCCTGCGGCTGGTCGGCAAGCACGGGATCACGCATACGCAAGTCGTGCCGACGATGTTCGTGCGCTTCCTCAAGCTGCCGGAGGACGTGCGCCGGCGCTACGACGTCTCGTCCCTGCGCTGCGCCATCCATGCGGCGGCGCCCTGCCCGATCCCGACCAAGGAGCAAATGATCGACTGGTGGGGGCCGATCGTGTGGGAATACTACGGCGGCACCGAAGGCAACGGCCTCACCATGTGCAACGCCGCCGAATGGATGGCGCACAAGGGCACGGTCGGCCGCGCGGTCGTCGGCAAGCTCAAGATCTGCGACGAGGACGGCAACGAGCTGCCGCAGGGCGAGCCCGGCACGGTCTACTTCGCCGAGGGAAGGCCCTTCGAGTATCACAACGATCCCGTGAAGACCGCGGAGTCGCGACATGCCAAGGGCTGGACCACGCTGGGCGACGTCGGCTACGTCGATGCCGACGGCTTCCTGCACCTGACCGACCGCAAGGCGTTCATGATCATCTCCGGCGGCGTCAACATCTACCCGCAGGAATGCGAGAACCTGCTGATCAATCATCCCAAGGTGATCGATTGCGCGGTGTTCGGCGTGCCCAATCCCGATTTCGGCGAGGAGGTGAAGGCGGTCGTGCAGCCGCGCGACATGGCCGAGGCCGGCCCGGCGCTGGCCGAGGAGCTGTTGGCCTACTGCCGCCAGCACCTCTCCGCCATAAAGTGCCCGCGCAGCATCGACTTCGAGGCCGAGCTGCCCCGCCATCCTACCGGCAAGCTCTACAAGCGCCTGCTGCGCGACCGGTACTGGCAGGGGCACTCGTCCAGGATCGTGTGATCGATCGGGCCGCTACTGCTTCGACAGCGTCAGGAAGAACTGCTTCCCGGTGCTGATGGTGAACGTTCCCTGGAGCTTTCCGTCCTTGTGCTGAAGCTTCACCGTCGAGCTTCCGCCGGTGTACAACTCGACAGCGTTGCCGGAGACGGAGCAGGAGCGCGCCGCCGCCGGTGCGGCCGCGTTGCGCGCATAGTCCCAGGTGCATTTCCCGTCGGCGCTGATCGTCATCACGCGGTCCGGGCCGCCGCGGTCCCCGACCGTGTACTGCTCCAGGGTTCCGCGCCATGTTCCCACGGCCCACCCGGGGGTCTGGGCTGCAGCGCCGCCTGCGATCGAGAGCGAGGCAGCAAGCCCTCCGATGGCCGCAACGATAGTGTTCCGCATATCATCATGCTCCCTTTGTCCCAGAATACGCCTTGGGATCGCCTGGACCAATGACCCCCATCGAATCGGCCGATGCACTCTTTCTGGCGGGCGACCTGGAAGCGGCGACTGACGCCTATCGCCGGCTGGTGGCCGCCGACCATCGTCACCAGGCGGCCTGGCGGGGCCTCGGCGCAGCGCGGCTACGGGCGCGCGCGTTCGGCGAGGCCGGCGACGCGCTGGACCACGCCGTGCACCTGCACCCCGACGACAGCGAGGCCTGGATCCTGCTGGCCGAGGTCCTGTTCAAGCTCGGCGAGGTCGAGCCGGCGATCGACGCCTATCGCCGGGCATCGGAAGACGCCACGCTGCGCGCGGCGGCGGAACAGAACATCGCCATCATGATTCCCGGCAGCGCGGCGGCGGGAAACGCCGGCGTGCTGGCCGCGCGCCGCGCCTTTGGCCTGCGCCTGCACGCCGCAGTCGGCCCGGTCGCGCGCCCGCCACGCCCACCCTCGGCGGGCAAGCTGCGCATCGGCTATGTCTCGGCCTTCTTCGACAGCGCCAACTGGATGAAGCCGGTGTACGGCGTCATCAACCACCACGACCGCGAGCGCTTCGAGGTGCACCTGGTGTCGCTCGGCGGCGATCCCTCGGAGCAGGCGGGTTACCGGGACCATGACCTCGATGTGATCTGGCAGGTCGGCTCCCTCGACGACGCGCGGATCGCCACGCTGCTCGCGGCCGCCGGCATCGACGTCCTCGTCGATCTCAACTCGTACAGTGCGCCAAGGTGGCTGCCTCTGTTCCTGCGCCGGCCGGCGCCGGTCCAGATCGGCTGGTTCAACAGCTTCGCGACCTACGGCTTCGACTGCTTCGACGGCATCGTCGGCGACGACGTGGTGATTCCGGTCGCGGAGGAAGGCTGCTTCACCGAGCGTGTGCTGCGCGTGCGCGGCAGCTACCTCGCGTTCGAGGTTCTCTACGCCGTGCCGGATGTGGCGCCGCCTCCGTGCTGCAACGGCGACGGCAGCCTCACGTTCGGGGCGCTGACGTCGTCGTACAAGCTGAACGATACGACCCTCGGCGTGTGGGCCGCGGTCCTGCGATTGGCGCCCGGTGCCCGCATGCTGATCCGTGCCTCCACGTTGGCCGAACCCTCCAGCCGCGATCATCTCCTGGCACGCTTCGCCGCACTCGGCATCGCGCCCGAGCGCCTCGACATCGAGGGCGGCGCCGCGCATTTCGACTTCCTGCAGAGCTACGATCGCATCGACATCGCGCTCGACATGTTTCCCTACAGCGGCGGCACGACGACGAGCGAGGCGCTCTGGCAGGGCGTTCCCGTGCTGACCTGTGCCGGCGACCGCTGGGTCGCGCGTACCAGCGAATCGCTGCTGCGCGCCGCCGGCCTCGACGCCTGGGTCGCCGCCGACCACGACGACCTGGTCGCCAGGGCGAGCGCGCTGGCGCGCGATCCGGGCACGCCCGCCGCTCTCGCCGCCCTGCGCACCGGCATGCGTGCCCGACTCGCGGCATCGGCGGCTTGCGACACGGCAGGCCTGTGCCGGGATCTGGAGCAGATCTACCGGCAAGCTGTCGGCTGACCGCTTGCCGTGAGGAAACACGTGAAGGGTCGGCTCCAGCCGTAGTGTCCTGCCCCTCCGCCTGCTAGGGATGGCCCCCTATCCGAGGGAGAGAAACGCCATGAAAGCAGCGATGGTCACCGAGAACGGCGTCGAGGTGCGCGAGGCGCCCAAGCCCGTGCCCAAGCCGAACGAGATCCTGATCAAGGTGCGCGCGGCGTCGCTCAATCGCGCCGATCTCGCGGTTGCCGCCGGCAACCGTCACGGCACGGTCGGCGGGCCGGGCACCATCGTCGGGCTGGAATGTGCCGGCGAGGTCGAGGCGGTCGGGGCCGAGGTGCGCGACTTCAAGCCGGGCGACCGGGCCATGAGCTCGGCCGCGGGCGGCTTCGCCGAGTATGCCGTGGCCGACGCCGGACGGGCCCACAAGATTCCCGCCAACAACATGAGCTACGAGCAGGCCGCCTGCATGCCGGTGGCGGTGCAGACCATGCACAACGCCCTGGTCGGCGCCGGCCGGCTGAAGAACGGCGAATCGGTGCTGATCCAGGGCGCCAGCTCGGGCGTCGGCCTGCTCGGCATGCAGATCGCCCGGCACATGGGCGCCTCGATCGTCATGGGCACCTCGACCAACGACGGCCGCCGCGCCCGGCTCGGCGAGTTCGGCTGCGACCTGGCGCTCGACACGCGCGATCCCAAGTGGCCCGACAAGGTCAAGGAGGCGACCGGCGGCAAGGGCGTCGACCTGATCGTCGACCAGGTGTCGGGCGGCGTCGCCAACCAGAACATGGAGGCCGCCGCGATCCTCGGCCGCATCGTCAATGTCGGGCGCCTGGGCGGCATGAAGGGCGAGTTCAACTTCGACCTGCATGCGCTGAAGCGCATCGACTATATCGGCGTCACCTTCCGCACCCGCTCGCCCGAGGAAGTGCGCGCCATCGTCACGGCGGCACGTGCCGATCTGTGGGACGCGATCGAGGCCGGCAAGCTGTCGCTGCCGATCGATCGCACCTTCCCCCTGGCCGAGGCCGCCGCGGCGCTTGCGCACATGAAGGCCAATGCCCATTTTGGCAAGATCGTCCTCGTCGTCTGACGCGGCGGCTTTTCAGGAAACCCCGTTCCCCAGGAACCTCTCATGAGCCAGTCGATCAACCACCTCGCGACCGCCGACAAGCTGTTCTTCGGCAAGGGCGGCCTCGACAGGAAGCGCACCGACAGGCTGGTCGGCGAGGCGCTGGCCGGCTGCGACGATGGCGAGCTGTTCCTGGAGTACGTGCAGAGCGAGGGGCTGTCATTCGACGACGGCAAGCTGAAGAGCGCCTCGTTCGACACCACGCAGGGCTTCGGCCTGCGCAGCGTCGCCGGCGAGGCGACCGGCTTCGCCCATGCCTCGGCACTCGACGAGCAGGCGCTGAAGCGCGCCGTCGCCACGGTGAAGGCGGTGCGCGCCGGCCATAGCGGCGTGCTCGGCGAGGCGCCGCGCGGCACCAACCGGCTGCTTTATGCTGATGACAACCCGATCGATGGCGAGCCGTTCGCGCGCAAGGTCGAGCTGCTGCAGAAGATCGACGCATATGTGCGCGACAAGGAGCCCAAGGCGCGCCAGGTCTCGATCTCGCTCGCCGCCTCCTGGCAGGTGGTCGAGATCGTGCGCGCCGGCGGCTGGCGGGCGGCCGACGTGCGGCCGCTGGTGCGGCTCAATGTCAGTGTCGTCTGCGCCGACGGCAGCCGCATGGAAACCGGCGGCACCGGCAGCGGCCGGCGCGCCGCCTACGGCGAGATCTTCGCGCCCGAGTACTGGCAACGCGAGGCCGACGAGGCGATCCGCCAGGCTCTGGTCAACCTGCAATCGGTGGCGGCGCCGGCCGGCGAGATGCCCGTGGTATTGGGTCCGGGCTGGTCGGGCGTGCTGTGGCACGAGGCGGTCGGCCATGGGCTGGAGGGCGACTTCCATCGCAAGAAGACCTCGGTGTTCACCAAGCTGATGGGCGAGCGCATCGCCTCGCCCGGCGTCACCGTGGTCGACGACGGCACGATGCAGGACCGCCGCGGCTCGCTCACCATCGACGACGAGGGCACGCCGACCCAGCGCACGGTGCTGATCGACGACGGCCGCCTGGTCGGCCTGATGCAGGATCGCCAGAACGCCCGCCTGATGGGCGTCGCGCCGACCGGCAACGGCCGCCGCCAGGGCCACGCATACGCGCCGATGCCGCGCATGACCAACACCATCATGCTGGGCGGAGACAAAGATCCGCAGGAGATCATCGGCTCGGTGAAGAAGGGCCTGTATTGCGCCAATTTCGGCGGCGGTCAGGTCGACATCGTGTCGGGCAAGTTCGTGTTCACCATCACCGAGGGCTACCTGATCGAGAACGGCAAGCTCGGCGCCCCGGTCAAGGGCGCGACCCTGATCGGCGCCGGCTCCGAGGCGCTGACCAAGGTCGGCATGATCGGCAACGACCTGTCGCTCGACCCCGGCATCGGCACCTGCGGCAAGGACGGCCA